>MUNB01000099.1 GCA_002154345.1 Streptomyces griseus | reverse complement strand
GAACCCCACCCCCGCCGAGGCCCCCGACGACGCCGGGACGTCCGCAACCGGCTCCACGGCCGCCGACGCCGTGACCGACGAAGCCGGGGCCACCGGCTCCACGGCCGACGAAGCCGCCGCGCTGCGGGCCGCCTCCTTCGAGCGCGCCCGCCGACTGCGTATGGAGCCCCGTTTCCCCGGCGGCCCCGCCGCCGACCCGGCCGGCTCGCACCACGAGCGCCGGATCCGCAGCTTCCAGCCGCGCCGCAGCCGGGTCACCACCGGCCAGCAGGAGTCCCTGGAGCGGCTGTGGCCGAAGTGGGGCCTGGACATCGACGGCAAGCGGGTCCTGGACCTGACCGAGCTGTTCGACGGGCTGCCCGTGGTCCTGGAGATCGGCTTCGGCATGGGCGAGGCCACCGCTCAGATGGCCGCCGACGACCCGGGCACCGGCATCCTCGCGGTCGACGTCCACACCCCCGGCCAGGGCAATCTGCTGGGCCTCGCGGACCGGGCGGGCTCGACCAACGTACGGGTGGCGAACGGCGACGCGATCATCCTGCTGCGCGAGATGCTGGCCCCCGAGTCGCTGGACGGCCTGCGGGTCTACTTCCCCGACCCGTGGCCCAAGGCCCGGCACCACAAGCGGCGCCTCATCCAGCCCGAGTTCCTGGACCTGGTGGCCCCGGTCCTGAAGCCCGGCGCGATCGTCCACTGCGCGACCGACTGGGAGCCGTACGCCGAGCAGATGCTGGAGGTGCTCACCGCCCACCCCCGCTTCGCGAACACCGCGGCCGACGGCGGCTACGCCCCGCGTCCCGCGTTCCGGCCGCTCACCCGCTTCGAGGGGCAGGGCCTGGACAAGGGCCACGTCGTCCACGACCTGCTGTTCGCCCGCGTCTGACCCAGGGCGGCGTGCGACGGCGTACGGCCATGTCCTGGCCGGATGCGCCGTCGCCGGGTGTCGGTGCTCCTCGTTAGGGTCGAGAGGTGTCCGACCCTTCCGTGCGGTATCAGCAGGCGCGGCCCGCCGTCCCGGTCCTCCACGAGCAGCGGCTCGACGAGGTCCTGGGCGCCGCGCCGGAGCGTGGCCAGTGGCGTTACCGGCCGCGCCGGGTCGGCATGGTGTGGCGCAGCAAGGTGTTCCGCGCCGGTGCCGTGATCGTGGCGCTCGTGCTGTGCGGGCTGGTGATCCTGGCCCTCGTCCGCGAACAGACCGGGCCGGAGGGGTTCCTCGTCGGTCTCGGCCTGGCGGTGCTGCCGGTGCCGCTCCTGATGGCCGCCTTCCGCTGGCTGGACCGGGTCGAGCCGGGCCCCTGGCGGAATCTGATCTTCTCCTTCGCCTGGGGCGCGTGCGCCGCCGCGCTCGTCGCGATCATCGCCAACTCCTTCGCGACGCGCTGGATAGCCACCGCGACGGCCGACCCGGCGGGCGCCGACACCCTGGGGGCGACGGTGATCGCCCCGGTCGTCGAGGAGAGCGCGAAGGCGGCGGCCGTGCTGCTGATCTTCCTGTTCCGCAGACGGGAGTTCGGCGGGGTGGTGGACGGGATCGTCGTCGCCGGGTTCACCGCGACGGGCTTCGCGTTCACCGAGAACATCCTCTATCTGGGCAACGCCTTCGGCGAGGACCAGCAGCTGGGCAGCTCCGGGTTCGCCTCGGTGACGGCGGGGACGTTCTTCGTACGGATCGTGATGTCGCCGTTCGCGCACCCCCTGTTCACGGTCCTCACCGGCCTCGGCTTCGGCTTCGCGGCCGTCAGCGCCCGCCGCCACCGGGGCCGCCGGATCGCCCTGCCGGTGCTGGGCCTGCTGCTGGCGATGGGGCTGCACGCCCTGTGGAACGGCTCGTCGGCCTTCGGCCCGTACGGCTTCTACGCGGTGTACGGCATCGTCATGGTCCCGGCGTTCGGCCTGGTGACCTGGCTGGCGATCTGGTCACGCCAGCGCGAGCTGCGCACCCTGGCGGCCGAGCTGCCCGCGTACGCGGCGGCCGGCTGGCTCACCCCCGCCGAGCCGACGGCGCTCTCCTCGATGCGGGCCCGGGGAATGGCCCGCGACCTGGCCCGCCACTGGCAGCAGGACCGGACCCGGGGCCGGGCGGCGGCCCGCGCGGTCGCGGAGTACGAGTCGTTCGCGACCTCCCTGGCCGGCCTGCGCCGCCGGGCCCGCCACGGCGCGGTGGGCCCGGACTTCGGCGCCCGCGAGCGGGAGCTGCTGCACCACCTCTGGCAACGCCGCGACATCGCCGCCCCGGCCCTCACCCACGCGGCCCGCCTCACGTCCCACCGCCCGCCGGCCCACCACTACCGCCACAGGCCGCCGCCGTACGGAAACGGGCATGGATACGGCTACGGCTACGGCGCCCCGGTCCCGCAGCAGCCGTACAGCGGCCCACCGCACAGCCACCGCCGGCCGCCGCAGTAGGGGTTCCGTCAGGCCGACGCCTCCGTGAGCAGCGCGATCTCCCGGTCCGTCAGCTCCAGGTCGGCGACCGCGACGAGGGCGGGGAGCTGTTCGACCGTACGGGCGGAGGCGATCGGGGCGGCGACGGTCGGCTGTGCGGCGAGCCAGGCGAGGGCGACCGTCGCGATCTCGGCGTTCCGTTCCCCGGCGACCTGGTCGAGGGCGGCCAGCACCCTGCGGCCCTGCGCCGACTCCAGGTGGCCGCCCGCCTTCGCGGACCGGGCGCTCTCCACGGTCGTACCGGGGCGGTACTTGCCGGTGAGGAAGCCGGAGGCGAGCGCGTAGTACGGGACGGCGGCGAGGCCCGCGGCGGCCGCGGTGTCCTGGAGCTCACCCTCGTAGGTGTCGCGGGAGACCAGGTTGTAGTGCGGCTGGAGCGCGACGTACCGGGCGAGGCCCTCGCGCTCGGAGAAGTCGAGGGAGGCCCGCAGCCGCTCGGGGCTGATGTTGGAGGCGGCGATGTGGCGCACCTTGCCGTCCCTCACCAGCTGGTCGAGGGCGGTGATGATCTCCTCGACCGGGACGGTCTCGTCGTCGAAGTGCGTGTAGTAGAGGTCGATGTGGTCGGTGCCGAGCCGGCGCAGCGAGGCCTCGGCCGCGCCCTTGAGGGTGCCGGCGGACAGGCCGCGGAAATCGGGATGGGCGCCGGCCTTGGTGGCGACGACGACGTCGGAGCGGTTGCCCCGGGAGGCGAGCCACCTGCCGATGACGGTCTCCGACTCGCCGCCCCGGTTGCCCTCGACCCAGGAGGAGTAGGCGTCGGCGGTGTCGATGAAGTTGCCGCCGGCCGCGACGTACGCGTCCAGGACCGCGAAGGACTGCTCCTCGTCCGCCGTCCAGCCGAAGACGTTGCCGCCGAGGGCGAGGGGGAAGACCTGGAGGCCGGAGGTGCCGAGAGGGGTGCGCGCAGAAGTCATGTGAGGGTTCAACGGGCCGGGGCGGGGGTGGTATTCCATCGCCGCGCGAACCCGGTCAGGCCGTCCGGGCCGAGTGGGCCGGCCGTCCCCGGACAGACCGGCAGCCCTGACGTCGGGGGGGGTGTGCGTCAGGGCTGCCGGGGTTTCGGGGTGGGGCGAAGGCGAAGGACGTGCGTCGTCAGCCGGAGGGCCGAGGAATCGGACCGAACGGCCCGGGAACCGCGGCCCGGGCCCCGCACAGGAAGGCGTGCGAGGCCGGGGGCTCAGACCGAGAGGCCCTTGCTGTTCAGCCAGGCCATCGGGTCCATCGCCGAACCGCCCGCCGTGCGGACCTCCATGTGGAGGTGGACACCGGTCACATTGCCGGTGGCGCCCATGCGGCCGATGGTCTCGCCGGTGGTGACCTTCTGGCCGACCGAGACGTCGATCGAGGACTGGTGCGCGTACCAGACCTCCGTGCCGTCATCGAGCTGGAGCACCGTGCGGTAGCCGTACGAACCGGCCCAGCCGGCCGACGTGATCGTGCCGCCGTGCACGGCCTTGATCGGCGTGCCGGCCGACCCGGCGAAGTCCAGGCCGGTGTGCTGGCCCGAGGACCACAGGGCGCCGGACTGACCGTAGGTCGAGGTGATCGTGTACGAGGAGGTGGGCAGGGAGAAGCTGGCGGCGAGCTTCGCGAGACGCTCGGCCTCCTTCTTCTTCGCGGCCGCTTCCTCCTCGGCCTTCTTCTTCGCGGCTGCCTCGGCCTCGGCCTGGTCCTGCTGCTTCTTGGCCTCCTGCGCCGCCTTCTCGGCAGCGGCCTTCTCGGCGGCGGCCTTGGCCTCGGCGTCGGCGCTGGCCTGCTGCTGCTCGGCCTGCTGGAGGATCCGGGCGCGCAGGGCCTCGCCCGCGTCGGTGGCGCCCTCCTCGGCCTCGGCGGTGGTGAGGCCGGCGGTGGTGAGCGGCGCGGCGGCGGCGACCGGCGCGGGCTCGGCGGCGTCCGACATGAAGGACCCGACGCCGGGAAGGGACTTGGCGTCGGGGAGGTTGTCCGCGATGGAATCGGGAAGAGAGATGGAGACCGGGGCCTTGTCCTGCGCGGTGGCCATGCCACCCGCACCGACGGCCGCTATGACGCCGACCCCGAGGACGGTGGAGCTACGGGCCAGACCACGCTGCTTGGCTACGCGGTGCCTGCCGCGCACGGGCCGGATGGACTCCTCGGTGGGATTCCACTCCTCCCAGGACCGCTCCGCGTCACCGAAGGTGTCGGCACTGAAGGGTGACGGGGCCTCAGGGGCAGGCTTGTTGGACGCCACGTGGGCGCACTCCTTTCCTTCCTTCTCGCCTACCGGGTTAGCTGACGGGTTCGGAGCAGGAAGGTCTCCTACGGGCCCCTCCGTCTCTCACGAGACGCAGGCGTCCGATTCACCCCATGTAGGTGGTTCCCCGGTTCCCTTGCGGAATTCGGCGCTCGCGCGCGGTGCCGTCTCTGACGACGGCTGGGACGACCGCGCTGCGTTATCGAACGTTAATAGACACCCGGGCCCGATTCCAAGCTGTTCCTGTTGATCATTAAGGGACACAGCGGGGATGTACGGGTCGCAAGCGGGCGGAATCGGGCGACTTGACTGCGACTCAGCCGCACTGCTTTTTCTGACGGTGTGTCAAATGTTATGCGGAGCGGTGCCCTTCAACTACGCACCGTGTCTTCGCCCCGGCCCACGATCTTCACCGTCGTCCGGCGCGCGGGCTGCCCCTCCGCCGGCCGGCCGACCGCGAGCAGCGCCATGTCGTCCGTGGTCCGCCCTCCGGTGTGCAGCCGTACGTCGTCGGTCAGCGCCGACAGCAGCTCCTCGGGGCCCGGGAAGATCCGGCCGCGCAGCCGGGCCGCCGGATCGTAGAAGACCCCGTTCGCGTCCCGGGCCTCCGACAGGCCGTCCGTGAACGCGAGGAGCGTCGCCCCGGCGGGCATCTCCCACTCGTCGGCCCGGTCCGGCCACACCCCCAGGTCCATCCCCAGCGGCAGCGCGGGCATCGAGGGCGCCAGCACCTCCAAGGTGCCGTCCGCGTGCAGCAGGATCGGCTCCGGATGGCCGCGGTTGACGAGGCGCAGCGAGGCCGAACCGGGCGGGATCTCGGCCAGTACGGCGGTGATGAACCCCTCCATGGCGTCCAGCCCGTACCGCCGCGTCCCCTCCCGGGCCAGCGCCCGCTCCAGCCGCTGCGCCACACCTTCCAGCGAGCGCTCCTGCTCGGCGGCCTCCCGGAACGACCCGATGATCACCGCCACCGCCTCGACGGCGCCGAGCCCCTTGCCGCGTACGTCGCCGACCACCAGGCGTACGCCGTACGGGGTGTCCGCGACGGCGAACAGGTCGCCGCCGACGAACTCGTCCGCCTGCGCCGCCTCGTACCGCGCGGCCACCTGGAGCCCGCCGATCCGCTCGGCCGGCGTCGGCAGCACGGCCCGCATGGCGGTCTCCGCGATCACCCGGGCCGAGGCAAGCTGCTCGTTGCCGCGCCGCACGACGCCGTTGATGACGAGGGCCAGCGCCGCGGCGGTGAGCACGGTGATCATCTCGATGACCGGAACGACCTGGGTGGACGTCCCGTCGGAGAGCCGCATCGCGATGACGGAGACGACCGCGGCGATGCCCGTGCGGACGGTCCTGGACCGCGAGAAGAACGGCGCGGCGATCAGCGGGGCCGCGACGAACAGCGGGACGGCGGTGAAGTTGGGCGGGGCCAGCGAGTCGAAGATCAGCCCGCCGATGATCAGCAGGGCGGGCAGCATCCGGACGAACCGCCGGGACCCCCGGCCGCCCGGTGTCACATCGCCTCCCGGGGCGCCGAACACCGCACGGCCCACGGCGTCGATGCTCCCCGCCGTGCCGCTGCGCCGTCTCTCGGCCATCCCCACCTGTGCACTCCCTGCCCGGTCCACCCACGGCTGCGGACGGTACCGCGCCCCGTCCAGGCTTCCCGGAGCCGCGCCGAGCGGCGACTCCGCATCGGCCGAATAGGGGGAAGCGAACGGAGGCCCGGCGCTTCCGGGGTCAGTCGGAGAGCCGGTGTTCCGCGTAGACCGTCAGCGCGTCCCGTACGAAGGCGGCGGTGCCGTCCCCGTGGCGATCGTAGTTCTTTCCGAAGCGCGGATCGGCGACATACATCTCACCGAGCCCGATCACGTACGCACGGCTGGGTTCCTTGGCCGAGGACAGCCAGGCGCAGTGCCGCCGGGCGATGTCCTGCGCCTCGGCCCCGTCGGCGGCGAGCCCGGCTTCCCTGGCCCGCCCCCAGTCGCGGGCGATGGCCTCGTGCTCGTCCTGGAACGCCTTCTTCTCCGCGTCCCCGAGCGAACGCCACCAGCGGTCGCCCTCCTCGTACGCGTCCCGGCCCCAGCGCTCGGTCACCTCCTGCTCGTGGGCGGTGTGGTCGAAGCCGTCGAACACTTCATCGGCCATGAGTGCCGTCCCCTCCTGGGTCTTGTGGAGAGTGGTCCGCACCGAGGCGATCTGCCGCCCGATGCGCTCCTGCTCCTGTTCGAGCAGGAGCAGATGCGCCCGCAGTGCCACGGCCGTGTCCCGCTGTCCCTCCAGCACGTCCTTGATGGCGGGCAGTGAGAGCCCGAGCTCCCGCAGCAGCAGGATGCGCTGCAGCCGGACGAGGGCGTCCTGGTCGTAGTAGCGGTAGCCGTTGCTCCCGATCCGGCTCGGCGCGAGGAGACCGAGGTCCCCGTAGTGCCGGAGCGTGCGGCTCGTGGTGCCGGCCCGGCGGGCGATTTCCTGAATGGACCACTCCATGCCGGAAACGCTAGATCTTTACGCTGCGTCAAGGTCAAGCGTCTTCGGTCGGCCCCGGAAACGACTCGGGCCCGGCACGCTGCGCGTGCCGGGCCCGGGCCTTCAGTAGCGGGGACAGGATTTGAACCTGCGACCTCTGGGTTATGAGCCCAGCGAGCTACCGAGCTGCTCCACCCCGCGTCGGTGAACCCAACTCTACGTCATCGGAGCGGCCGCTCCGACCACTTTTCCGTGGAGCCACGTGACGCCGGTCGCATCCACCGCTGCCGAGGCAGCCCCACCCAGGCGTTCCACCGCAAGAACCAACGGATGGAAAGGCCCGGCCGGGCGGGGTGAGTGATGCCGCGCGGTCCGGACGGAGCCGGGCCGGCGACCACTCCAAATATACCCCCGGGGGTAATAGTGCTAGAGTCGGCCATATACCCCGGGGGGTAATTTTCGCGGAAGGAGCATCACTGTGTTCTTCGTTGACGTGATCGAGCTGGAAGGGCTGGGCAACCGCAGCTACCTGGCAGGAGGCGTGTCGTCGGCGGTGGCGGTGGACCCACCGCGAGACATCGATCAGGTGCTGGCCGCGGCCACGCGGCGCGGGGTACGCGTCTCCCACGTGGTCGAGACCCACCTGCACAACGACTACGTCACCGGCGGGCTGGAGCTCGCCCGGATCACGGGCGCCGTCTATCTGGTGCCGGCGGGGGCAAACGTGTCGTTCGCCCGGACCCCGGTCCTCGACGGCGACACGGTCGACGTCGACGCAGACCTGACGCTCACAGCGGTCTCGACGCCCGGACACACGCCGCATCACACCGCGTACGTGCTGGAGGAGGCGGGCCGCCCCGTGGCCGCGTTCACGGGAGGTTCGCTGCTCATCGGTACGGTCGGCAGGCCCGATCTCGTCGAGCCGCGGCTGACCGAGCAGCTGGCCCGCGCCCAGCACGCCTCGGCGCACCGGCTCGCCGACGCCCTGCCCGACGACACGGCCGTGCTGCCCACGCACGGGTTCGGCAGCTTCTGCTCGTCCGCGCAGGCGGGCGGGGACGCGACGACGATCGGCAAGGAGAAGGCCGCGAACTCGGCACTGACCGCGGACGTGGACACTTTCGTCGCCGAGCTGCTCGCCGGGCTGGAGGACGTGCCCGCCTACTACGCGCACATGGGCCCCGCAAACGCGACCGGCCCCGCCCCGGTCGACCTGACCCCTCCCGCCATCGCCGATCCGCGGGAACTCGCCGCACGGCTCGCGGCCGGGGAGTGGGTGGTCGATCTCCGCAACCGCGTCGCCTTCGCCGAGGGCCATGTGGCGGGTTCGTTCAACTTCGAGGCGGACGGCAAGCTCGCCACCTACCTCGCCTGGATGATCCCGTGGGGCAAGCCCGTCACCCTGCTCGCCGGGAGCCCCGAGCAACTGGCATCAGCTCAGCGGGAATTGGTCCGAGTCGGTATCGACCGGCCGGCCGCCGCCGCGACCGGAGGCCCCGAGGCGTGGCTGCGCGACGGCGAGCGTCCGGCTTCGTTCCCGCGAGCCACGTTCGCGCGGCTCGCGGCCGAAGGCACGGAAGAGGCCGTGGTGTTGGACGTACGCCGGGACTCCGAGAGGGCGGAGGGCTGGATCGAGGGCTCGGTGCACATCCCGGTCCACGAAGTGCACCGCAGGCTCGGCGAGGTGCCGGACGGCACGGTCTGGGTGCACTGCGCGGGCGGCATGCGCGCGGGCATCGCCGCCTCCTTGCTGGATGCGGCCGGACGGCAGGTCGTGGCCGTCGACGACCGCTTCGACGCCGCCGCCGAGGCCGGGCTGACCGTCGTCACCGGCTGAACCGGCCCCGAACGCAACACAGTAGAGAAAGGCGAGAGCGACGATGTTCCTCTTCAACCGCAAGGCACCGCGCCTGTCCGTGCACGAAGCACGCGGTCGTACCGGCGGCGAGCGGCCCGAGTCCGTCCTGCTGGATGTGCGGGAGAAGCCCGAGTGGAGGGCCGGACACGCCCCGGACGCCCTGCACGCCCCGTTGACCGGGCTGGCCGCGGGCGGCGCCCTGCCCGCCTCGGCACGAGGACGGGCGCTGGTGGTGATCTGCCGCAGCGGGCACCGCTCGCGGCAGGCCACGAAGCTCCTGGCCGAACGAGGGGCGGACGCGGTGGACGTGGAGGGCGGCATGAACGCGTGGGCCGCCGCCGGGTATCCGGTCGTCGACGAACGCGGGAACAGCGGCTCGATAGCGTGAGCACCCTCGTCCTCGCCTTGATCGCCGGGGCCGTCATCGGTCTGGCCCTCGGCGCCCTGGGCGGCGGTGGCAGCGTGCTCGCGGTTCCCGCCCTGATCTATCTGCTCGGCTTCTCACCGGCGTCGGCGTCCACGGCCGCCCTGATCATCGTCACCGCGACCTCCGCCACCGCCCTGTACGCCCACGCCCGCGACGGCGACGTCGCCTGGAGGACCGGTGGCCTGTTCGCCCTCGCGGGCATCGGGCCGGCCTTCCTCGCCGGAGCCGCCGCCGGACGCCTCCCGGCGGCGGTGCTCACCGGGGCCTTCGCCGTCGTCGCGTCCCTGGCCGCCCTGCGGATGCTCCGCCCGGCCGCCGCCGGGACACCCGAGCGGGTACGTCCCGCCAAGGCGGCCGCCGCCGGCTCCGGACTCGGTGCCGTGACCGGACTCCTCGGTGTGGGAGGCGGGTTCCTCGCGGTCCCGGCCCTGGTGGGAGTCCTCGGCCTGCGGATGAAGAAGGCGGTGGGCACCAGTCTTCTGGTCATCACCGTCAACTCCCTGGCCGCGCTCACCTCACGGACCGGGACGGGCGGTGAGCTGCGCTGGGAGGTGATCGCCCCGTTCGCCGGGGCCGCGATCCTCGGAGCCTGGGACGGCAAGCGGCTCGCGTCGAGGATCACCGGACGGACCCTGCAGCGCGTCTTCGCGTTCGTGTTGCTGGCGGTGGCGGCCGTCATGCTCATCGACGTGGTCGTCTGAGCGGGCCGCCCGTCGGCTCAGGCCAGCGACAGGAACAGCTTCTCCAGCCGACCGCGCATCGCGTCCCGGTCCTCGCCGGTGCGGCTGCCGTCCTCCATCTCGGTCAGGCACTGCTGCAGCCCGGTCGCGATGATCGCGAATCCGGCCCGGTCCAGCGCCCGGGAAGCCGCCGCCAACTGCGTCACGACCTCCTCGCAGTCCCGCCCCTCCTCGATCATCCGGATCACTCCGGAGATCTGCCCCTGCGCCCGGCGAAGCCGGTTCAGCACCGCCTTCAACTCCGCACCCGCCAGATCAAGCTCCATCACCACTCCTCACCACATACCCCCTGGGGTAAATATACTCCCGCGTGAGCGGGACCCCGCCGACAGCAAAGGATGACACCGGCCATGACCCAGCTCACCACCCTCGGAGCCGGCGATGCCCGCACCCGACTGCACGAACTCACCGTGATCGACGTCCGCACCCCCGGCGAGTACGCAAGCGGGCACCTGCCCGGCGCCCTCAACATCCCCCTCGACCAGATCCGGCGAGCCCTGCCCGACATCCGCCACGCCGCCGAGCGCGGGGACATTTTGGTCGTCTGCGCTTCCGGCGCACGGTCCGAGAACGCCTGCCGCATGCTCGCCGAGCACCACATCGCCGCCGCCACCCTTTCCGGGGGCACCGGTGCCTGGGCGGCCGACGGCCACGACCTGCACCGCCCCCAGGGCGCCGCCCGCGCGGCCTGGGGCATGGAACGCCAGGTCCGCTTCACCGCGGGATCCGTCGTCCTGACCGGCCTCCTCCTGGGCATCCTGGTCCACCCGGCGTTCCAGCTCCTCTCGGCCGGCATCGCCGCGGGGCTGGTCTTCTCCGCCCTCACCAACACCTGCGGCATGGCAGCCGTGCTCGCCAAGCTCCCCCACAACCGGCCGCCCGCCGCAGACCTCGACACCACCCTGGCCGAACTCCGCGACCGCTGAGCGGACGGAGGAGCGCACCCCGGAGAACCAGCGCTCACCCACGCGCCCCCGAACGACGGAGCGCCCCGACCGGCCGAAACCGATCGGGGCGCTCCACCGCAGGCCAGAGGGTTGCCCCCTGTCCTGCTGCCGGTAGGCCGTGTGGGACTCGAACCCACAACCAACGGATTAAAAGTCCGCTGCTCTGACCAATTGAGCTAACGGCCCCTGGGCGATCACTCCACGAGCATAGCCGTCCCCGGCCCGGCAGCCGATCCGGTATCCCCTTCGCGTCCCGTACGGCGTCGCCGTGCGCCGGACCCGGGCGAGTGGATCGCCCGGGTCCGGTCGGGCGGTCAGAACAGGGTGAGGTAGCCCTGCCAGCCGGGGCTGAGCTTCTCGCGGGGGGCGAACAGGCCGTCGCCCGTGCCCTCGTACCGCCACAGCACCCCGGCCTTGTCCCGGGCGAACAGGTCGTTCCTGCCGTCGCCCGTGATGTCGCCGACCGCCGCGATCGCGTTGTACTGGCCCCAGCCGGAGCCGATCCGCTGCTTGGCGGCCAGCTTTCCGGCGCCCGTGCCGGCGTACCGCCACAGCACTCCGGAGGAGTCGCGGGCCAGCACGTCGCCGATGCCGTCGCCCGTCAGGTCACCGGCGGCGACGACCGTGAGGCTCTTCCAGCCCGTGCCGATCAGGACGCCGGCGGTGAGCTTGCCCGCTCCGTTCGACGCGTACAGGTACAGGGATCCGGTGGACTTCTGACGGGCCAGCACATCGGCCACGCCGTCGCCGTTGAGGTCCCCGGGCGAGTAGACGTCGTAGGCCTTCCAGCCCGTTCCGATCTTCACCGGGTCGGTGAGGAAGCCGTACTGCCCGTCGTCGTCGCAGGTGCCGTCGAGCCGGTACAGCGAACCGTCGCTGTTCACGACCAGGTAGTCGTTGCAGCGGTCGCCGCGCAGGTCGCCCGTCGGGACGATGCCGGTGGCGGGGGCGTCGAGGATGCCCCAGTACCCGCCGTACGGGCCCACCGTTCCGGGGAGCTTGCCGCGGCGCATGCCGAGGCTCTGGTCCTCCACCACCACGAAGAGGTCGCCGAGACCGTCCCGCCCGCCGAAGTCCCGCCAGGCGGGGTCCGCGTAGGCGATGTCCACCTTGCCGGTCCTGACCAGGGCCCGGCCGTGGCCGTCGGCGGGCTGCGCCGTCAGCACCCAGTCGTAGGCCCCGTTGACCACGAGCCGGCGGCTGCCGTCCCTGGCGTCCCAGTCGATCTCCAGGGTGTCGCGGGCCTCGCCGCCGGTGAGCGTGCGGACCGTCTTTCCGGTCCGCCGGTCGACGAGGATCGCCTTCCAGGAGCCCACGGGCTTGGAGAGGCGGGCGGAGTACTCCCAGTGCCCGCTCTCCCCCGCGGGCTGGCTGACCGACCGTTCGTCACGGACCCACAGCGGCTGCGTCGGCACACCGGTCGGCACCACGTGCACCCGCTGGCCGCTGTCCACGTACGCGACATGCCCGCCGTGCTTGTCGACCGTCCACGCCACGCGACGCTGCGCGTTCCCGGTCGCCGGCAGGTCCGCGAGCACCCGCTCCGGCGCCGTACCCGTGCCGACGCCGGTCACCAGATCGGTCAGCACCAGCTTTCCGGCGGCCTTGTCGTGACGCACCAGATAGCCGTCGCCGAGCAGGGCCTCGTCGGCGGGGACGGGCAGCGACTGCTTCGTCGTCAGGTCGTACACCCCGGCCGGGCCGGACTCCCCGCACGACCAGTAGAGCCAGCGGCCCAGCGCCTGCAGTTCCCGCGGGGCGCAGCCGGTGCCCAGATCGACGGTCTGCTTGGTGCGGCCCGTCTCCAGGACCGTCTCCGTCACCGTGCCCGGCTTCTCCGCCGCGCTCCACAGGGTCTGCGTCGACAGGGCGGACGCGACCGGCTTCCGGGTGAGGATCTTCTCCGGCCCGTACGACCGGTAGACGGTCTGTACGCCCGCCGCCTCGTCCGTGTAGACGGCGTACGTCCCGTCGGCGTCCGTGAGCGTGCCGCCGGAGGCGCCGGTGATGAAGGAGTTGCCCTCGGAGTTGCGTACTTCGTCGCCCTCGGCACCGCCCCGCCGGGCGAGGAAGGTGACACCGCCGTCGATGGCGCCGAACATCGCGTGGCAGTCGGGGTCCTCCGGTCCGCACGCGGTGTCGAAGGTGATCCGGGCCGGAACCCGCGGGCCGTAGGTCGGCGTCCCCGACACGCTCAGGGTGCGCACGGTGGCCTCGCGGAGGTTGGAGAGCCTGCTGTCCGCCACCGTGAGCCGTCCGCCGGACAGGCCGATGCCCTGGATCTTCCGGGGCAGCGGGGCGAGGTCGATCACCCGCTCCGGCACGGGGACGCCGTCCGGGCCCTCGGTGATCCGGTGGACGCCCCACTCCCGGTCGCCCGCCTGGCCGCTGACCCCGCCGACGACGGTCACGGAGCCGTCCTCGGCCGCGGCGATGTCCTGCCGGGAGGCTTTCAGCAGCTGCCGGGACGGACCGCCGTCGAGCGGTGTGGCCATGAGGGGGCCGCTGCCGCGGTTGTGGATCAGCCAGTCGCCGACGACGCGGAGGGAGGAGGAGTAGCGGTCGGCGGGCGGCACGGAGGTGATCGACCGCGGGGTGCCGCCGATGTCGGAGCGGGGCAGCACGCCGATGGTCGTCCCGGTGCCCACCACGTAGAAGAGAAGGTGGCGAGGGGTCAGGAGGAACGCGTTGCCCGAGGCCTTGACCCCCGCGCCGAGCCGCTGGCCGACGCGCGCGCTCGCCACGTCGACGAGTGCCAGGGTCCCGGCGCCGCCGGTGACGTAGCGGAGCGCCACGGATGTGCTGTCCCCGGCCACGGCCGAGTCGGCGAGCAGCAGCCGGGTGTCGGCCGGCAGTCCCTCGACCGTACGGTCCCGTACGGTGCCGTCCTCGCGTACGTCCAGCAGATGCGCCTCGTCCGCCGCGCGGGGCTCGTCGCCCGTGGGGTCCGGCGCGATCCTGACCGCGACGACGGTACGGCCGAAGACGCCGGAGAAGAGCAGGCCGTCCGGGAGGGTGAGGGTGCGGGTGGTGCCGGCCGCCATGTCCCGCAGTTCGAAGGTGTTCCCCCGCTGGTACACGATCACGTCCGTACCCGTGCCGTGCACCTTGTCGACCGGTGCGGTTCCGGACGGGCCGGCGGGGAAGGTGCGCCCGTCGGCGAAGCGGGTCCAGACGTAGGCGCTCGGCGGGCCGGACACCCGGTGGAAGACGCCGGCCGTGCCGGCTCCGTCGGGATGGCGCGGCCGGCCGGCGGCGGCGAAGTTGAACGGCTGTACGGACTGGCTCATCACGGGCGGGATGATCACCGGTTCCGCCGCGGCCTTCGCCGCGGCGGTGGCCGCGAAGGCCTCCGGAACGTTCAGGGGAGCCCGGTCCGGGGCCGCGGCCGCGGCCGTCGGTCCCAGAGCCGCGGTCACCGACATCACCAGTGCCGCGGCGACGACGCCGTTCGTGAGGGCACGCTGAGCCACTCGGGTTCCTCCCCGTGGAAGACATTGGGTGCGGGGGAGGCGATCTCTCGGCTGCGGTCGACGACGTCCGGCGTGGAAGGCCCGGGCTCGCTCCCCGGCGGCACCCCCCACGCGAGTGAGCGGATCTTAACAGGATCTCCACACCTGGGGGAACGTTTTTTCGAGTGTGCCGGATGCCCGGAGAACAGCAACAGGGCCCGTACGTCACCGAGTCGGTTCGGTGGCGTACGGGCCCTGCCGGTCTGTCAGGCGGACCTGCTCGGCCGGGTGTCGGCCGGGCGGGGGTCAGCCGTTGCGCTTCCAGCGCGGCTTGTCGTCGCGGCGGCCGAAGGAGCCGGTGTTGGTGCCGGTGTTGGCGCCGCGGTGGTCGTCACGACGGCCGGTCGGGCGGTCGCCGCCGCCGGAGCGGAAGCCGCCCGAGGGGCGGTCGTCGCGACGGTCACGGTTGAACGGGCGGTCGCTGCCACCGGAGCGGAAGCCGCCGGAGGGGCGGTCGTCACGGCGGTCGCGGTTGAAGGACGGACGGTCGTTGTCACGA
>MUNB01000098.1 GCA_002154345.1 Streptomyces griseus | reverse complement strand
GGGCAGAGCGCGGGCGGGCCGCCGGGCCCGCCCGCGCTCTGCCCACCTTCGGTGGGGTCCTTCTTCTTGCCCTCGTCGCCGTTCTCCGGCTCCTCCGGCGGAAGGCCGAATCCGAATGGGGTGTCACTCACGGGTTTCCTCGGCTCGTAGGGCCGCCGGCTCGAACCGACGGCGACTGCCCGACATCACCATCCAGCGTAGACACCACGCCCGCTTCGGGCCTCAGTGCTCCGCCGACTCCCGGCCTGCGGCAGGATGGACGCCACCTGGTACGTACGCGTCATTCGGGTACGTACTGAAGACAACCGCTGGAGACGCCCGGTGAGTTCCCCAGATCCGCAGGTTCGCGCAGCGCGAAACCTGACCGACCCCTCGCCCGAGAACGCGCCTGAAGAGAAACGCCCCAGGGCCCCCAGAAACCGGGGCCCCGTCGTCGCGGTCACCGGCGCCGCCACGGGCATCGGCGAACTGCTGACCGCCCATCTCGCCGCTTCCGACGCGATCAAGCAGGTCATCGCGATCGACGAGCGGCGCGGCGAGGTCTCCGAGGCGACCTGGCACATCCTGGACGTACGGGATCCGGCGATCGCCGAGAAACTGCGCGGCGCGGACGTCGTCGTGCACCTGGCCCTCGATCTCGACCTGGAGACCGACCCCGCGGCCCGCACCGCGTACAACGTACGCGGCACCCAGACCGTGCTCACCGCCGCGGCCGCCGTCGGGGTCCACCGGGTCGTGCTGTGCACCTCGGCGATGGTCTACGGGGCGCTCGCCGACAACGATGTACCGCTCTCCGAGGACGCCGAGCTGCGCGCCACCGCCGAGGCGACCGGCGTCGGCGACCTCCTGGAGATCGAGCGGCTCGGCCGCCGGGCCCCGCGCGCCCACCCCGGGCTCAACGTCACCGTCGTGCGCCCCACCGTCCTGGTCGGCGGCACCGACACCGCCCTGACCCGCTACTTCGAGTCCCCGCGTCTCCTGGTGGTCGCCGGATCGCGTCCCACCTGGCAGTTCTGCCACGTCGAGGACCTGGTGACGGCCCTGGAGTACGCCGCCCTGGAGAAGATCGACGGCGAGTTCGCGGTCGGCTGCGACGGCTGGCTGGAGCAGGAGGAGGTCGAGGAGCTCAGCGGCGTACGCCGGATGGAGCTGCCCTCCACCGTCGCGCTCGGGGCCGCGGCCCGGCTGCACCGGATCGGCCTCACCCCGTCCCCGGCCGGCGACCTGGCCTACACGATGCACCCCTGGGTGGTCAGCGTCAGCCGGCTGCACGATGTGGGCTGGCGGCCGAAGTGGACGAACGAGGAAGTGCTCGGCGCCCTCCTCGAAGAGGTCGAGGGCCGCCACACGCTCGCCGGACGCCGTCTCGGCCGCAAGGACGCCACCGCCGCCGGAGCCGCCGGAGCCACGGTCGCCCTGCTCGGCGCCGCCGCCGTGGTCCGCCGCGCCCGCAAGGCCCGCCGCCGGATCTGACCGCCCACCGCGCCCGCGGGCCTGTAGAAGGCTCCAAACCGGTCGGTCGGCCGCCGGTAGAACAGGCAATTCCGGGATGTCGGCGCCGTACGGCACGATGGGAGCATGGCACGCACCCACGACCACCCCGGCGAGCACGCGGCAGCCAACCCCGTCCGGCTGCTGGCGATCCGGGACACAGCGCTCTCCGTCGACGAGGTCTTCCGCGCCGTCGGCGACGACGCGGCGGGCGGCATCGCGCTCTTCGTCGGCACCGTGCGCAACCACGACGGCGGACAGGACGTCGGCGCGCTCGGCTATTCCTGTCACCCCTCGGCCGAGGACGAGATGCGCCGAGTGGCGGAGAAGGTCGTCGCCGACTTCCCGGTCCGCGCCCTGGCGGCCGTCCACCGAGTGGGTGAACTGGAAGTGGGTGACCTGGCCGTCGTCGTCGCGGTCGCCTGCCCGCACCGCGCCGAGGCCTTCGAGGCCTGCCGCAAGCTCATCGACGACCTCAAGCACGAGGTTCCGATCTGGAAGCACCAGCGCTTCTCGGACGGTACGGAGGAGTGGGTCGGAGCCTGCTGAGCGCAAACCGACCCGGGGCGCATCGGCCCCGATTTGCGTAACCGCACCCCCGCCACGAGCGTTGGTCTTCCGGATCGTTAATCTGCTGATCGGGCATCCGGTCGCTCATGGGGTAGGGAGGTCGTGATGGCGGCTCTCGCTTGGCTGTTGATTCCACTTTTCGCTGCTGTCGGCGGTGCGATATGGGCGAGTTGGGCTGCCCGCAATCGCACGACCGGCGATGTCACCGAACTCGCCGACTACGCCAGATTCCGTGACGCGATGGAGAAATCGCACTCCGGTTCCGAGGCTCTCTGAGACCGCCGCACGCCGCGTGACCACCTGCCGCCGCGTTCCGGTCGCCCCGTACGGACCGGCCCCGGCGGTGCACTGACAGGCCCTTCCCGTACTGTCGTTCCATGCCACGCCGCACCGCGACGATGCTCGCCTCCACCCTCGTCCTCATCGCGCTGCTCTGCGCAGGCGTGCTGATCAAAGTGCCGTACGCGGAGATGTCTCCCGGACCGACGGTCAACACCCTCGGCGAAGCGCGTGGCGAGCCCGTCCTGCAGATCTCCGGTCGCAAGACGTACCCGGCCTCCGGCCACCTCAACATGACGACGGTCCGCGTCACCGGAGCGGACTACCGGATGAACATCGTCGAGGCCGTCTACGGCTGGCTGGCCCACGACAGCGTCGTGGTGCCGCACGACACGCTCTACCCGGACGGCAAGACCGAGGAGCAGTCCACCCAGGAGAACGCCGAGGAGTTCAGCCAGTCCCAGGAGAGCGCCAAGGTGGCCGCCCTCAAGGAGCTGGACATCCCGGTCTCCACCCAGGTCGTGGTCTCCACGGTGGTCAAGGGCAGCCCCTCCGAGGGCAAGCTGCACGCGGGCGACGTGATCAAGGCCGTCGACGGCACGGAGGTCACGGAACCCGGCGACGTGGCGAAGCTCGTCACCAAGCACCAGCCGGGTGAGAACGTCGTCTTCACCATCGTTCCCGCCAAGGAGGCCGCGGCGGCGGAGAAGGCCGGCCGCGCCCCCGAGGGCGGCGAGAAGATCACCATCAGGACGGCGAAGGCTCCCGCCGCCGAGGACGGAACCGAGGAGGGCGGGAAGAACCGGGCGATCGTCGGGATCAAGGCCGGCACCGACCACACGTTCCCGTTCGAGATCGACATCAAGCTCGCGGACGTCGGCGGACCGAGCGCCGGACTGATGTTCTCGCTCGGCATCATCGACAAGCTCACCCCGGGCGATCTGACCGGCGGCAAGTTCGTCGCGGGCACCGGCACCATCGACGACGCGGGCACGGTCGGCCCGATCGGCGGCATCACCATGAAGCTGGTCGGCGCCCGCAACGCCGGAGCACGCTACTTCCTCACCCCCGACGACAACTGCGCCTCGGCCGCCGCCGACACACCGGACGGACTCACCCTGGTGCGGGTCAAGACCATCGAGGACGCCACGAAGTCGCTGGAGCAGATCAAGGCGGGGAAGACCGCCGGTCTGCCGAGCTGCTCGACCGGCTGACGGCCGCACCGCCCGGGAACCGCGGTGCGGTCCCGGGCAGCCGCCGGATCAGGACTCGAACGTCGCGGCGAGCGCTTCGGCGAGACCGGGCACCAGGCCGGCGCCGGTCAGCACCTCGGTGGGGGAGTCCTTCTCGCGCAGCCGTACGGCGGACTCGCGGGCCCCGTCCCGCAGGACGGCCACGGTCATCCGCACCTCCTGCCGGTCCGGGTGCTTGGCCACCCACTGGGTCAGCTTCTTGTCGCTGAGCCCTTCCGGAACGGAGGCCTCCGCGGACGGCGGCAGCATCAGGCGCTCCACCGTCATGGCACAGCCGACCACGGCGTCCGGCCAGGCGATCGTGGCGAGGAAGTCGTCGAGCGCGGTGCCCGGGGGAAGCTCGTCCTGCTCGATCGGGGTGAGCGCGGCGACGGACGAGCTGGGGTCCTCGAGGCCCAGCTGGGCGGCGAGACCGGGCTCCTGGACCCGCAGCTGTGCGGTGTCGACCAGGGCGAACAGCCGGGCGGGCTGGTCCCAGCCGAGGTTGGAGGCATAGGCGTCGATTTCGAGGACGGCGACGGTGAGCGGACTCGCGGCCATCGGGGGTCCTGCGGGGGAAACGTTGGGCATGGGTAATATCCTGCCTCCTTCCGCCCCGGAAGCGGGAACTAGGTAAAGCCTCAGTAAGTTGCATAGGTGGGCTCTAGGATCGCTGGGCCTGTCCACACGACCGCGAACTTCGAGGTGCGCACGTTGGCTTTCCAGATGCCGGACCGCGGCGGAGGCCCGACCGGGCCACGGATCAGAGTCGGCCGCCCGTCCCGGCGCGCCCGTACCCTGCTCATGACTTTGGGTGTCCTGGCGGTTCTCGCCATGGCCTTCGTCATGTTCGCCGGGTTCTGGACGGACTGGCTCTGGTACAGGTCGGTCGCGTATTCATCCGTCTTCACCACCACCCTGTGGACCAAGATCGGGCTGTTCCTCGTCTTCGGACTGCTGATGGCGCTCGCCATCGGTGTGAACATCTGGCTCGCGCACCGGCTCCGGCCGCCGCTGAGCGCGATGTCGCTGGAGCAGCAGAGCCTGGACCGCTACCGCATGAGCATCGCCCCCTACAAGAAGTGGGTGCTGCTCGCCATCACGGCGCTCGTCGGACTGATCGCCGGAGCGTCCGCCTCCGGCCAGTGGCGCACATGGCTGATGTACGTCAACGGCGTGGCGTTCGGGCAGAAGGACCCCCAGTTCCAGCTGGACGTCTCCTTCTACGCCTTCGACCTGCCGTGGTACCGCTTCCTGCTGGGCTTCGGCTTCGCGGCGACCGTGCTCTCGCTGATCGCCGCCGCGCTGACCCACTATCTGTACGGCGGGCTGCGCATCACCAGCCCCGGCGCCCGCGCCACCGGGGCGGCCACCGGCCACCTCTCGGTGCTGCTCGGCATCTTCGTCTCCCTGAAGGCCGTGGCGTACTGGCTCGACCGGTACGGGCTGGCCGTGAAGTCCAGTGACTTCAAGGCCACCGACAACTGGACGGGCCTGCGGTACGTCGACGCCAACGCCTATCTCCCGGCGAAGACCATCCTGTTCTGCATCGCCGCGATCTGCGCGGTGCTGTTCTTCGCGACGCTGTGGCGCCGCACCTGGCAGCTCCCGGTCATCGGCTTCGGCCTGATGGTGCTCTCGGCGATCCTGATCGGCGGGCTCTACCCGGCGATCGTGCAGAAGTTCCAGGTCCAGCCGAACGAGCAGGCCAAGGAAGCGCCGTTCATCAAGAAGAACATCAATGCCACACGCGACGCGTACGACATCGATGACGCCAAGGTGGACGACTACGACGGGCAGTCGACCACGAACGACGACGCCAAGCTGCGGGCCGCGGCCAACACCGCCGCCAGCTACCGGGTGATGGACCCCAATGTCGTCTCCCCGGCCTTCCAGCAGCTCCAGCAGCGGAGGAACTACTACCAGTTCCCCAAGACGCTGGACGTCGACCGCTACAAGGGCAAGGACGGCAAGGAGCAGGACACCGTCATCGGTCTGCGTGAGCTGAACATCCAGGGCCTGCCCAAGCGGAACTGGATCAACGACCACTTCACGTACACCCACGGCTACGGCGCCATCGCGGCCCGCGGCACCACCACCGGCACCAACCCGACGGGGTCTCCGGACTTCACCGAGTCGGGTCTGCCCTCCACCGGTGAGTTCGGGAAGTACGAGCAGCGGATCTACTACGGCGAGAAGACCGAGCAGTACTCCATCGTCGGCGGGCCCCAGAAGGAGCTCGACTACGAGGAGGACGGCGAGAAGACCACCAGTTACCAGGGTGACAGCGGGGTCAGTCTCTCCAACGCCTTCAACCGTGCCGCGTACGCGGTCTCCTTCAGCGAGCCGCAGATCATGTATTCGGGAGCCATCGGTGACGGCTCGCGGATCCTGTACAACCGCACGCCCAAGGAGCGCGTCGAGGCGGTCGCCCCGTGGCTGACCATCGACGGCGACGCCTACCCGGCGGTCGTCGGTAACCGGATCCAGTGGATCGTCGACGCGTACACCACGAGCAACGGCTATCCGTACGCGTCCCGGACGACGCTCGGCGACACCACGGCCGACTCGCTGACCACCAACCAGCGTGCGGTCGTCGCCCAGCAGAACCAGGTCAACTACATCCGCAACTCGGTGAAGGCCACCGTCGACGCGTACGACGGCAAGGTCAGGCTCTACGAGTGGGACACCGAGGACCCGGTCCTCAAGACCTGGCGCAAGGCGTTCCCGGGCACGGTCAAGGCCCGTACGGACATCCCGCAGGACCTGATGGACCACCTGCGGTATCCGCAGGACCTCTTCAAGGTCCAGCGCGAGCTGCTCACCCGCTACCACGTCGAGGACCCGGCGCAGTTCTACAGCGGCAGTGACGCCTGGCAGGTGCCGGACGACCCGACCAACAAGGAGCCGGGCTCCGTTCCGCCGTACTACCTGAGCATGAAGATGCCGGGCGAGGAGGCGCAGCAGTTCTCCCTGACCACCACGTTCACTCCACGAGGGCGGCCCAACCTGGGTGCCTTCATGGCGGTGAACGCGGACGCGGCCAGCAAGGACTACGGCACCATGCGGCTGCTACGGGTCACCTCCACGGTGAAGGGCCCGGGCCAGGTACAGAGTGAGCTCAACGGCAACGACGACGTCGCCGAGTTCGTGAGGAACCTGAAGGGCACCGATTCGGACATCGAGTACGGAAACCTGCTGACGGTTCC
Organism: Streptomyces griseus; assembly: GCA_002154345.1. Classification (GTDB taxonomy): domain Bacteria; phylum Actinomycetota; class Actinomycetes; order Streptomycetales; family Streptomycetaceae; genus Streptomyces; species Streptomyces caviscabies. Next base: position 5,923 of record MUNB01000098.1, on the reverse strand, counting down.
GCTGGAGGGCGGGTTCCTCTACATCGAGCCGGTCTACACGCGCGGTGGCAACCAGAACTACCCGCTGCTGCGCAAGGTCGCCGCTTCGTACGGTTCGAAGATCGTCTTCGAGAACAACCTCAAGGACGCGCTCAACGCCGTCTTCGGGGTCGAGGACGACGGGGCCACGACACCGCCCGACACCAGTGAGCCGCCGGGCGAGACCGACGAGCCCCCGGCCACCGGCAGCGCCGCGCTCAAGAAGGCCATCGCGGATGCCCAGAAGGCCTACTCCGACGGCGAGAAGGCGCTGAAGGAGCAGGACTGGCCGGCTTACGGCAAGGCCCAGGAGGCTCTTCAGGAGGCCCTGGAACGTGCCGCCGCCGCGCAGCCCAAGGCGGGCAGCGAGGGGGACAAGGCCGACAACGCCGAGAAGCCGGCGGGCGACGCCAAGCCGGAGAGTTCGGCCGAGCCCGCGAGCGCCGCGAAGCCCGCGGACGCGGACGGGGCGGATCCGGCGCGGAAGCCCGATGCGGCCGGCGGGGCCGAGAAGGGCTCCGACCAGGGCAGCTGAGCAGAGTCCACCCCGCGTCGTGGTACGGTTTGAACACAACGACGCGGGGTGGAGCAGCTCGGTAGCTCGCTGGGCTCATAACCCAGAGGTCGCAGGTTCAAATCCTGTCCCCGCTACTGAAAAGACGAAGGCCCGGATCCCAAGGGATCCGGGCCTTCGTCATGTCTGTCGTGGGCGAGGCCGTGTCTATCCCACGCTGTGGGCGTGAAGTGCGGTTCGCTGGGCAGCAGTTGCCTCCAGGCGTGTTTGACTTGTCTCCCTGTGGGCATGTCGACAAAACGCTGTAGTGACCTCACTGGCCGCGATATACCAGGTGTACGCGGGTTACAGGTGGTGCGACGATGGTATTTATGGGGGACAGGGCAACTCTGTTGGAGACAGGGCGGTTTGTGCAGCAGCGCGGCCAAGATGCGGAAAGCGCGGTAGACGCGGCTTTCGCCGCTGCCATCGCCGGGACGGGCGCACCGGTCCAGCGGACCGGCGCCACCGACCCGAGCCCTGCCGCGAGCATCTCCGACGAGGACACCACGGACGCGGTCGACGCCGCGGACAGCGCCGAGAGCGAGGCGCGCCACCGGCGCGCCGCCGACGCGGGCGACACCGCGTCCATGAGCGTCCTGGGCGCGCTGCTGCTGCGCCGGGGCGAGCTGGACGGCGCCGAGCGGTATCTGCGCGCCGCCACCGCCGACGGTGACCGGGCCGCCGCGAACAACCTGGGCGTCCTGCTGTACCAGCGCGGCTACCCGGACGAGGCCGCGGGCTGGTGGCGTATCGCCGCCGTGGCCGGATCCGCCGCCGCCGCGCACGCGCTCGGCCGGCACTTCCGCGAGCGCGGCGACGAGCCCGGCGCGGAGTACTGGCTGCGCCAGTCCGCCGAGCAGGGCCACGCGCTGGGCGCGTACGCGCTGGCCGACCTCCTGGAGCACCGCAGCGACGTCGGCGCCGAGCGCTGGCTGCGCGCCGCCGCCGAACAGGGCCACCGCGAGGCCGCCTACCGGCTGGCACGCACCCTGGAGCGGAAGGCCGTCGAGGACCCGCACGACGCCTTCGGCCTGGGCCGGAGCGCCGGTTCCGGACGAACCGGAACGAGCCTCGGCCTGCCCGGCGGCCCGCCCGTGCCCGCTCCTGACGCACGGGAGTCCGGCGTGCGGGAGGCCGGCGCCAAGGGCACGGCCAAGGGTGCGGCCGAGGGCGACGGTCCTGTGGCGGGCCCCGCCGCCGGCCGGGTCGGCGAGGCCGAGCAGTGGTACCGCCAGGCCGCCGCCCGTGGCCATCGGCGGGCTGCCCTGCACCTCGGCGCGATCCTGGAGCAGCGCGGCGAGCTCAAGGAAGCCGGACGCTGGTACCTCACCTCCGCCAAGGACGGCGAGCCGCGCGCCGCCTGCGCGCTCGGCTTCCTGCTGCGTGACGCCGGTGACGAGGAGAGCGCCGCCGTGTGGTGGCTGCGCGCTGCCCAGGACGGTGACGGCAACGCCGCCAACGCGCTCGGCGCGCTGCACGCCGCACGCGGTGAGCAGCAGACCGCCGAGCGCTGGTACCGGGCCGCCATGGACGCCGGTGACGTCAACGGCGCGTACAACCTCGGGCTGCTCTGCGCCGCCCAGGACCGCGTCCCGCAGGCCGAGCAGTGGTACCGCCGTGCCGCGTACGCCGGACACCGCGAGGCCGCCAACGCGCTCGCCGTGCTGCTGCTCCAGGCGGGCGACCACACCGGCGCCGAGCCCTGGTTCTCCAAGGCGGCCGAGGCGGGCAGCGTCGACGCGGCCTTCAACCTCGGCATTCTGCACGCCGGTCGCGACGAGGACCGTACGGCGCTGGGCTGGTACGAGCGCGCCGCGGCGGCCGGGCACACCGACGCGGCGCTCCAGGTCGGTATGGCCCTGCTGCGGGACGGCGACGACCGCGAGGCGGAGCGGCATCTGCGCTGTGCCGCGGGCGGCGGCAGCGCCGAGGCCGCGTTCCGGCTGGCCGGAGTGCTGGACGCGCGTCAGCCGCCGCCGGGACCGCCCGCGCTGGGCGAGCCGATGCCGGAGAAGACCGAGTGCGAGGAGTGGTACGAGCGGGCCGCCCAGCAGGGCCACCGCCGTGCCCAGGTCCGGGTCGGCATGCTCGCGGCGGCGCGCGGGGACGTGGAGAGCGCCGCCCACTGGTACCGGGAGGCGGCCGAGGCGGGCAGCCGCAACGGGGCGTTCAACCTCGGGCTGCTGCTGGCCCGGGAGGGCAGCGAGCGCGAGGCCGCCCTGTGGTGGACCCGTGCGGCCGGTGCCGGACACGGCCGGGCCGCGCTGCGCCTGGCGCTTCTCGCCGCCCGGCGGGGCGAGCTCACCGAGGGGCAGCGCTGGTGCGCGCGGGCGGTGGAGCTGGGCCCGGCCGAGGTGGCCGAGCGGGCCGCGCGGCTGCGCGAGGCGCTGCACCAGGAGCTGACCGCGTAACACCGCGAGCCCAACCGGACGCCGGACTCCGGCCCCGGAGGGCCGGGCCTCCGGGCTTCTGGGCCTCCGGGGCCGGTGTGAATGAATTTGCGCCGTTCGACCCGCTGGCGTAATGTTGCATTCACCGACGCGGGGTGGAGCAGCTCGGTAGCTCGCTGGGCTCATAACCCAGAGGTCGCAGGTTCAAATCCTGTCCCCGCTACTGAAGACGAAGGCCCGGATCTCATCGAGATCCGGGTCTTCGTCATGTCCGGCGACCACGAGATCCGGGCCCGCCTGTCGAACAGGCGGGCCCGGATCTTGTCGGTGGGCGTCGGCTCAGGCGGTGGCGGCGCAGTTCGGGCAGATGCCGCGGTACGTCACCTCGACGCCGGAGACCGTGAAGCCGTAGCGCTCGTCCGTCGGCAGGTCCGCCAGCGGGTTGCCCGCCGGGTGCACGTCCCTGATGGCGCCGCACCGAGCGCACACCAGGTGGTGGTGCGGGCGGTGCGCGTTCGGGTCGTAGCGTTTGGCCCGGCGGTCGGTGGAGACCTCCAGCACCTCACCGAGGGACACCATCTCGCCGAGGGTGTTGTAGACGGTGGCGCGCGAGATCTCGGGCAGGCGGGAAACGGCCCTCGCGTGGACCTCGTCCGCCGTCAGGTGTACGTGGTCCCCGTCGAGGACCTCGGCCACGACACGCCGCTGCGCCGTCATGCGCCAGCCGCGTCCACGAAGTCGTTCCAGCAGGTCGCTCATGGGGCCAGCCTAACAGTGGCGGGATCGAGTCCCGATCGAGTGTGACTTTGGATGTTCACTTGACTTGGATATTGTCCATTGTAGGATCGAAACCGGCATTCGCCAAGGGACAGGGCTGTACAGAGGACAGACAGCTGTGCAGGACATGACGCAGGAGGCGCACGTGACGCAGGGACCGCTCACCACGGAGGCCGGGGCTCCGGTCGCCGACAACCAGAACAGTGAGACCGCCGGTGCCGGCGGTCCGGTCCTCGTCCAGGACCAGGCGCTGCTGGAGAAGCTCGCCCACTTCAACCGTGAGCGCATTCCGGAGCGCATCGTGCACGCCCGCAGCGCCGGTGCGTACGGCACGTTCACGCTGACCCGCGACGTCTCGCAGTGGACCCGGGCGAAGTTCCTCTCCGAGGTCGGCAAGCAGACCGAGACCTTCCTGCGCTTCTCCACGGTGGCGGGCAACCTCGGCTCCGCCGACGCCGTGCGCGACCCCCGCGGCTTCGCGCTGAAGTTCTACACCGAGGAGGGCAACTACGACCTCGTCGGCAACAACACCCCGGTGTTCTTCATCAAGGACGCCATCAAGTTCCCCGACTTCATCCACACCCAGAAGCGCGACCCGTACACCGGCTCGCAGGAGGCGGACAACGTCTGGGACTTCTGGGGTCTGTCGCCCGAGTCGACGCACCAGGTGACCTGGCTCTTCGGCGACCGCGGCATTCCGGCCACGCTGCGCCACATGAACGGGTACGGCTCGCACACCTACCAGTGGAACAACGAGGCCGGCGAGGTCTTCTGGGTCAAGTACCACTTCAAGACCGACCAGGGCATCAAGAACCTCACCCAGGACGAGGCCAACAAGCTCGCCGGTGAGGACCCCGACAGCCACCAGCGCGATCTGCGCGAGGCGATCGAGCGCGGTGACTTCCCGTCCTGGACGGTGCAGGTCCAGATCATGCCCGCGGCGGACGCGGCGACGTACCGCTTCAACCCGTTCGACCTCACCAAGGTGTGGCCGCACGCGGACTACCCGCCGATCGAGATCGGCAAGCTGGAGCTCAACCGCAACCCGGACAACATCTTCGCCGAGGTCGAGCAGTCGATCTTCAGCCCCGCGCACTTCGTGCCGGGCATCGGCCCGTCCCCGGACAAGATGCTCCAGGGCCGTCTCTTCGCGTACGGCGACGCCCACCGCTACCGCGTCGGCATCAACGCCGACCACCTGCCGGTGAACCGCCCGCACGCCACCGAGGCGCGGACCAACAGCCGGGACGGCTTCCTCTACGACGGCCGTCACAAGGGCGCCAAGAACTACGAGCCGAACAGCTTCGGCGGCCCGTTCCAGACCGACCGGCCGCTCTGGCAGCCGCTCCCGGTGACCGGTGCCACCGGCAACACCGAGGCGCCCTCCCACGCCGAGGACAACGACTTCGTGCAGGCGGGCGACCTCTACCGGCTCTTCTCCGAGGACGAGAAGGTCCGGCTGATCGAGAACCTCGCCGGGTTCATCGCCAAGGTCTCGCGCGACGACATCGCCGAGCGCGCGATCAACAACTTCCGCCAGGCGGACGGCGACTTCGGCAAGCGGCTGGAAACCGCGGTCCAGGCCCTTCGCGGCTGACCGGACGCCTGTCGTCGACGGTGGGCCGGATCCTCTGACGGGGGTCCGGCCCACCGGTCGTTCCGGCCCCCCGGCGGTCGTCAGCCGGCGGCCGCGACCGTACGACGGCGGGCGGGGGCCCAGCAGCGGATGATGTCGCGCACCGAGACGATGCCCACCGGGCCGTCGCCGTCCAGCACGATCAGGTGCCGGAACCCGCCGTGCGTCATGGCTTCCGCGGCCTCCTCCAGGGTCCAGGCCGGGGCGGCGAACACCACGTCGGTGGTGGTGTGGGCGGACGCGGTCTCCCGGTCGGGGTCCAGCCCCGATCCGACCGCGTCGAGGATGTCGCGCTCGGTGATGATGCCGAGCCCGCAGGTGTCCGGGTCGTGGACGACAGCTGCCCCGATACGGCGGGCCGACATCAGCCGGGCCGCCTGGCGGAGCGTATGGGTGGGACCGATGGTGAGGACCACCGTGCTCATGGCGTCACGGACGAGCATGAATCGAGCCACCTCCTCGGTGAGCCGACTCTGTGAGTCGATTCACAAGTTCACAAGTGGGGGGACTCTCAGAGTTGCACCCTTGGGGCGGGTCGACAAGGGG
>MUNB01000097.1 GCA_002154345.1 Streptomyces griseus | reverse complement strand
GTCTCGGAGGCCTGCTGACCGCCGCCGACCCCGCCGCCGCCGTTGCCGCCGCCTCCGCCGGAGCCGCCCGGTCCGGTGCCGCCCGTACCGGGGCCCGTTCCGTCCGGACCGGTGCCCTGGCCCTGACCACCGGCCGGGTCGTCCGCACCGCCCGGCGGGGTCGACCCCTGTTCCTTACCGCGCTCGGTCTCCTCCTGCGCGGCCTTCGTCCCTGCCTGCTTGGCCGTGCTCTGCACCGCGGGCCGCACCAGCGCGAACCACGCGAGCAGCAGGGCCAGCAACGCCGCCAGCACGATCAGCAGCCACTTGGGCAGCACCGGTATCTGGGCGAACTCCCCGGGCAGCGGCTCGGATCCGCCGGGCAGCTCGTCCTCGGCCTCCCCCTCGGCGCCCTCGGTCGCCGTGACCTCGAACGGCCAGGTGACGGGTTCGCCGAACCAGATCAGCTTGCGGGCCCGGACCTTCAGCCGGACCTCCGCCGACTCGCCCGGCTCCAGCCGCTTCTTGTCCGGCGTGAAGGCCAGCCGCAGATCCTCGCCCGCCTGCTTGGCCGCGAGGGCCACGTCGACCGGGGTGTTCCCCCTGTTCTGCACGGCGGTACGGAAGCGGGCGCCCAACCAGCCCCGGCGGCGGCGCGGTTCCAGCTCCGTACGGAGCTCGTGGAAGGGCTCCACGGTCACCGTGGACTCCGGAACCACCACCGACTCGGGCCGCTCCGCGGGCAGCACCCGTACGGCCAGGGGGGTTTCGCCCGCCCGGACCTCGTGGGAGCGCGGCGGGGCGAAGGTGAGGGTCACCGTCTCGGAGGTGCCCGGGTACAGCGACACACGTGCCGGCTCGACCGTGCTCCAGGCGGCACAGTCGCCGACGACTTCGAGTGTGTAGGCCTCGACGATGTCGCCGTCGTTGCGCACGGTCAGGGTGGTCGTCGCGGTACCGCCAGGCGACACCGTCACCGTGCGGCTTTCGAGTTCGGCAGATGTGGTCACTCTGCGACGGTAGGCCGCCCGCACCGCTCGGCAGCAGAGACGCGAGGGCAACAAGCGGGCAGGGGTGGTGCCCCGAGGGCCCACCGGCACGGTGTCCCCGCGCCCCCACCGCGCGCCCGCGCGCCCTGCCGCGGCCGGCGGAGGCGATACGAGGACCGGCGGACAGCGCCAGCAGGCATATCGGGCTGAAGTACCTGAGGAAGACGGGCACGGAACGATGACGACGATCACGGACACGACGAACAGCACGACGAGCACCACGGTGAACGGCACAGCCGGCAGCACGGCCACGCGCGGGCACTACCGCAGGCCCGACGCCTCGGGCCGCCGCACGCCCGCCTCCGGGGGAGCGCCCGGCGGCAGGGTCTCCGTGGCGGTGTACGCGGAGGACCTGATCCTGCAGACCGGCATGATCCACCAACTGCGGGTGCGGCCCGAGATAGAACTGCTGCCGGAGGACGAGGCGGACCGCGCCCAGGTCTCCCTGGTCGTGGTGGACATGGTGGACGAGCCCACCGTCCAGCTGCTCCACCGCCTCCAGCGCAACACCGCCACCCGCACCGGACTGGTCGTGGGCTTCTTCGAGTCGGGCGCCCTCCAGACCATGATCGAGTGCGGTGTCGCCGCCGTCCTCCGGCGCGGCGAGGCCGACCAGGACCGGCTCGTCCACCTGGTCCGGGCGATGGCCAACGGCGAGGGCGTGCTCCCGGGCGATCTCCTCGGCAAGCTCCTCGACCACGTCAGCTCCCTCCAGCGGACGGTCCTCGACCCGCGCGGGCTCACGCTCTCCACGCTCACCGCGCGGGAGGCGGAGATGATCCGGCTGGTCTCGGAGGGCTGCGACACCGCGGAGATCGCCCGGAAGACCTCGTACTCCGAACGCACCGTCAAGAACGTGCTCCACGAGGTCGCGACCCGCCTCGAACTGCGCAACCGGGCCCACGCGGTGGGTTACGCGATGCGGCACGGGCTGATCTGAGGGGCGGCCCGGGCGGGAGCGGGGCGGCCCGGGCGGCAGGTGGCCGGGCCGCCCCGTCCCCGCGGCTGTTTCCCCGGGAACGGGGCCCCGCCGCCGCAAAGGGCAGCGGTCCCTTCCCCCGCTCCGGGTACTCGCGGCCTGTTCTTCGGACCCGCGCGCGGGTGAGGCTGGCCGGTGGAGAGTCATCGACAGACTGTGAGGTGGGCCGTGACCGGCACTGCTGGCCCGGCAAAGCATTCCCGGCTGGGCCGACTGACCGGTGCGGTGGTGCTGTTGGCGCCCCTGCTGCTGGTCGGCTCGGCCGCCGCCCCGCACGGGGCGGGCCAGGCCGTCGCCGCCCCGGTGGACGCGGATCCGCTCCAGGCGGGGCGTATCGCCTTCGCCGGTACCGAGCACCGCAGCCTGGGGCGGGCGAACGACGAGGACACCACCGATCCGCTGTTCGGCGACGGGCCCGCCCACTACGACCAGGACCCCTCCGCCCGCGGTGACGTCCTGGTCTTCACCAGCCTCCGCGACAGCGCCAGGCCCCAGGTGTACGTGCGCGGCGCGGACGGGTCGGTGCTCCGGCTCACCACCGACCGGGACGCCGCCCACCCCGAACTCTCCCCGGACGGCCGGACCGTGGTCTTCGACTCGGCCGAGCCCGGGCCCGGCGGCACGGTCCAGCGCGACCTGTGGTCGGTCGGCGTCGACGGCACGGACCTGCGCCGGCTCACCGACACCGCCGACAACGAGGAGTCCCCGACCTGGTCGCCGGACGGCACGAGGATCGCGTACGCCTGCGACGGCGACGCCGCACGGGGGTGGCAGATATACGAGCGGGCCGTCGACGGCGGTCCGCAGACCCGGATCAGCGACGGCCCGGCCGGTGACGCCACCGAGCCGTCCTGGAACCCGGTCGACGACCAGGCCCGCCGGGGCCTCGTCGCGTACACGCTCACCACGAACCCCGACCCGGACGTCGACGACGGCACCGAACTCCGCGCCACCCAGGGCATCGGGACCGACCGGCCGCTGCTGGCCGGCGCGCACGCCGCATGGGGCACCCGCTCGGCGTCCTGGCTGCCCGACGGCAACGACATCGTCTTCCTCAGCCCTTACCACACCTGCGGCTGCGACGACTTCGACCATGTCTACCGGGTGACCGCCTTCGAGGGCGACGAGCCGCCGGACCAACTGGTCAACGAGAACCGCGAGGTGGGACCGCCCACCTGGTTCCCGCCCGCCGGGACCGTCATCGTGCCCCGGATCACCACGAAGCCGGACGGCCTGCTGTCGGCGGCCCACATCGTGACGCTCCAGGACGTCCGGCAGGACGGCTCCGACCCGCGCGACCTGCACCTCACCATCCTCAAGGAGGACCCGGCGGCCCGCACGAACGAGGACCCCGCCGTGAACCCTCTGTTCCGGCCGGCCGACGGGTACGACCCGTGGCACGAGCGGCAGAACTACACCCCCGACGGCCGGCGCATCGTCGTCACCCGCTTCGAGGACTCCGACGCCGGGCGGATCGAGCGGATCTGGATGGCCGACGCCGACGGGACGAACGCGGCGGTGCTGCCGCTCGCCGGGCGCGGCCCGAACGACTGGGACACCGACCCCACCTTCTCGCCCGACGGCACCAAGCTCGCGTTCACCCGTACCTCGCCCGGCGGCGTCGGGGACGCGTCGGGGCCGGGCCGGATCCTCATCGCCGACGTCGCCACCGGCGCGATCCTCGACGAGATCCGCCCGCCCGAGGGCCGCCAGGCGGGCGACGACGCCCAGCCGACCTGGTCCTCCGACGGCGTGAACCTCGCCTTCACGCGCAAGGAGGTCATCAACGGCAACGGCGGCAACAAGCACATCTGGGTCGTGCCGGTGGCCGACCTCGACCGGCAGCGGGACCTGAGCGCCACCATCTGCCCCGGCGACTGCGACGTCATCGACGACAGTCCGGCGTTCTCCCCGGACGGTCTGAAGGTGGCGTTCAACCGCAAGGACGGCGGCGGCCGGGTCAACGAGCAGGCCGGCGTCCTCATCAAGCCGCTGCGCGGCGGCGGCTGCCGGGTCGTGCTGCCCTCCGTCCAGAAGGACAACCCCGCCGGCTGCGACCTGCCGATCCCCGACACCACCGCGACCGGCCCCCACCAGCCCCGTGACGTGGCCTGGTCGCCCGACGGCTCCAAGCTGCTGTTCACCTCGCGCCGGGAGCTCGCACCGAACTCCATGGAGCAGCTCTCCGTACTCGACATCGCCTCCGGCGACCAGGCCCCCGTCGACAACACGCACGACGGACGGCAGAAGGAGCCCGCCTTCCAGCAGTCGGTCGATCTGGCGCTGACCGCACCGCCCACCGTCCCCGCGGTGGAGGTCGGCTCCTCCACCGAGGTGACGATCACCGTCACCAACCGGGGCCCCTCGCCCTCGCCCGGCACCACCCTCACCGTCGACGCCCCGCCCGGCGTACGGCTGGAGGAGCTGACCACCGACGCCGGAACCTGCGCCGCCGGAACGCCCCAGTGCGACCTCGGCATCGTCCCGCCCGGCACCGACGTGACCGTCACCGCCCGGCTGACCGGCGTGACCATCGGCGACCAGCGGATCAACTGGTCCGTCACCGGGGCCGTCCTCGACCCCAACCCCACGGACAACGCCACCGGCACGATCGTCCCGGTCGAGGACGTGCCGGTGGCGTTGTCCGTGGGGTTGGGGTCGAGGACGGCCCCGGTG
>MUNB01000096.1 GCA_002154345.1 Streptomyces griseus | reverse complement strand
GCAGGTCGACGGGTTCCGGGTCGGCCGTGTGCCACTGCGGAGCCAAGGCCACCGCCACGGGCGACAACCAGGTGCGTGCCCTGGTCGAGGGCTACACCGCGAACCACGGTGACGCGCACGGCCGGACGGGGCGCTGACCATGACCACTACCGCTGCTGCTGCGGCGGGCCTGGCCCCGGCCACCCTGAGCGACCTGCTCCGGGTGGCCGGGGCTCCCGGCTTCGACCGCCTCACCGAACAACTCCGCCGCACCGGCGGCTGCTCCCAGCCCATCCACCTCACCGGCGCCACCAAGACCATCGACCGCACCACCGGCACCCTGCTCCACCACTACTCCACGGACACCGAGCCCGGCGGCCGGTTACGGATCGCCTGCGGCAACCGCCGCGCCTCCCGCTGCCCCGCCTGCGCCTGGACCTACGCCGGAGACACCTACCACCTCATCCGCGCCGGACTCACCGGCGATCCGGAAAAGGGCACCCCGACGACGATCCGGGATCACCCCCGGGTCTTCGCGACGCTGACGGCCCCCTCGTTCGGCCCGGTCCACAACCGGCCCGGCAACCGCACCTGCCGCTGCGGTACCCGGCACCCCGAGGACGCCCCGGAGTTGGGCACGCCGCTCGATCCGGAGACGTACGACTACGCGGGGGCGGTGCTGTGGAACAACCACGCCTCCGACCTCTGGCGCTACTTCACGATCTACCTCCGCCGCGAGATCGCCAAGCGAGCGGGACTCACCCAGAAAGCCGCCCGCGAACAGTCCAAAGTGTCCTTCGGGAAGGTCGCGGAGTACCAGAAGCGCGGGGCCGTCCACTTCCACGCCGTGATCCGCTTCGACGGACCCGACGGGCCGGACACCCCGCCCCCGGCCTGGGCGACCCTCAACCTCTTGGACGACGCGATCCGCGCCGCCGCCGCACGGGTCGAAGTGGTTGTGCCGGCCGTTCCGGAAGCGGGGATCACGCAGGGGTGGACGCTGCGGTGGGGCACGCAGCTCGATGTGCAGCCCATCGGGGCGTTCGGCAACGGTGAGGACCTCACCGAACAGGCCGTCGCCTCCTACGTCGCCAAGTACGCCACCAAAGCCGCCGAGACCACCGGCACCATCGACCACCGCGTCGGCAACAAGGAAGCGCTCGTCCTCCTCGACGTTCCCGAGCACCCCCGGCGGCTGATCGAAGCGTGCCTGGACCTGCACCAGGCCTACCCGGAACGCAAGCTCCGCGACTGGGCCCACATGCTCGGATTCCGGGGCCACTTCTCCACCAAATCCCGCGCCTACTCCACCACCCTCGGCGCCCTCCGCCAGGTCCGTGCCGACTACCGCGCCGCCGAGCAACGCGCCGCCCTCGGACTTCCCGATCCTGACGACCACCCCGAGGCCACCACGCTCACGCTCGCGCACTGGGCCTACGCCGGAAACGGCCACACCCCCGGCGAATCCTGGCTCGCCGCCAACATCCACCGCGACATCCAACACAACCGCGAAACCGCCCGCGAACACCGCGCCGAACTGCAAGACCAACTCGCTCTGGAAGGAGCCGCATCGTGACCACCGCCACCGCCGAACTCCTCACCGTGCCCGAGGTCATGGCGCGGCTGAAGCTCGGACGCTCCACCGTCTACGACCTGATCCGCTCCCGCCGACTGACCTCCATCACCATCGGCCGGTCCCGCCGCATCCCCACCGACGCCGTACGGGACTTCATCGTCAACGAGATCGAGGAAGCCGCCTGATGCCTCCCCAGCGCAAGCGCAACCCCAACGGCGCGGGCACCATCACCAAGCGCAAGGACGGCCGCTATCAAGCCGCGGTCTACGTGCTCCAGCCGGACGGCACCCGGGCCCGCAAGTTCGCCTACGGCAAGACCTGGTCCGAGTGCGACACCAAGCGCCGTGACCTGCTCGCCAAAGTGGACCAGGGCGTACCCGTGCCCACGCGGTCGGCCAAGCTCTCCGAGTGGCTGCCCTACTGGCTGGAGAACATCATCAAGCCGCGCCGCAAGCGCACGACCTACGCGAAGTACGAGACGCACATCCGCCTCTACCTCGCGCCCATGCTCGGCTCGAAGCGCCTCGAATCGTTGAGCGTCGCTGACGTCCGGCGCTTTCTGGTACGGCTGGAGCAGCAGACCACCGCAGCGACCGCCAAGGAGTCCCACCGCGTCCTGCGTACGGCGCTGACGGCTGCCTGCCGGGAGGAACTCGTCATGCGGAACGTGGCGACCCTCGTGGAACCGCCCTCGGCAGTGGCTCGGGATCTCTCCCCCTGGTCGTTGGACGAGACCCTGTCCTTCCTCACCGCCGCCCGCAAGGACCCGCTCTACGCGGCTTTCGTCCTCGCCATCGCCCTCGGCTTCCGCCGTGGGGAGATCGTGGGCCTCCGGTGGGAGAACGTGGACCTCGACAAGCGGGAGATCCGGGTCCGCACTCAGCGGCAGCGTGTCCGCGGTGAGGCGTACGAGGACGATCCCAAGGGGCGCCGCAGGAAGCAGACGCTCCCCCTGCCCGCCCTCTGCGTTGCCCCGCTCCGATGGGAACGGTTGCGGCAGACGGCCATGCGCGAAGCTGCCGGTGATCAGTGGGAGGAGACCGGCTACGTCTTCACCACCCGCTCCGGCCGGCCGATTGAGCCGCGCAACCTGTACCGCTCGTTCACCCGGGTCGCTGGCACCGCCGGGCTCCGTGTGATCCGGCTGCACGATGCCCGCCACGGCTGCGCGACCCTGCTCACCGCCGCCGGGGTCGCTCCCCGTGTCGTGATGGAGATCCTCGGGCACAGTCAGATCGCGGTCACGATGAACATTTATGCCCACGTCGTCCAGGACACGCAGCGCGAGGCCGTGAGTCACCTCGACCGCATGCTGAAGCGGCAGCATCCCGACCGTGGGTGACCGCGCCCGTTGATGTCAGAGGTGGATGTCAAAGACCCCCAGCCATGATCGGCTGGGGGTCTTCGTGCTGGTGGGCGCGGACGG
>MUNB01000095.1 GCA_002154345.1 Streptomyces griseus | reverse complement strand
GGGTGGGACAGCCGATGCGTTCGCACGAACATCGGTATCCGACGGGGTGGGCGGCGGGGGCGATGGGCATGCCCGCGTCGGCGACCGCCAGGAGCAGCTCCACTCTGGCCGACTCCTCGGCTTCGGCCCCCGGTGATTTGGGACGTCGCCGCAGCCACTGGGAGATCCTGCTCTCTGTGCCGCGGAAACGGCCGGAATCGGCGCCCATCTATCCCCTCACCTCAGCAGTTCACCTCAGCGTTGCCTGTCCATGGTCGCACCATCCTGCGGTTCGGGTGGCCAGAGTTCACCAGCGAGGCCGTGTACCACTGCACCGAGTGAGCACCATCACGCCCGATGTCGCCACATACCGGATATCGATCATCGCCGGGTCAGGGCCGTGGGGTGAGGCCGCCGAGGGTGTAGTCGACGATCGCGTCGGCGTACGCGTGGGTGAGCGGCTGCGTCCGGAGCAGCCAGCGGTGCATCAGCGGGCCGATCAGCAGCTCCAGGGCGATCCGGGGATCGGCGTCGGCGCGGACGTCTCCGGCCTCCTGGGCGGCCCGCAGCCGTGTGACGTACAGCGCGAGCTGCGGTTCGAGCAGCTTCTCGACGAATTCGGCGCCCAGCTTCGCGTCCACGATGCCCTCGGCGGTCAGCGCGCGGGTGGGGACCGCCAGCGCCGGGTCGTTCAGCTCGTCGACGGTGGCCCGCAGGACGAGCTTGAGGTCGGCGGCGAGATCGCCGGTGTCGGGGATGCCCTGCGCGGCCTCGCCGGACTCCGGACCGGCCTCATCGGCGGCCCGGCCCGCCAGGTCCAGGAAGGCTTCCATCAGCACGGCGGCCTTGGAGGGCCACCAGCGGTAGATGGTCTGCTTGCCGACCCCCGCACGGGCGGCGATACCCTCGATCGTCGTGCGCCGGTAGCCCACCTCGCCGACGAGGGCGAGGGCGGCGTCGTGGATCGCGCGGCGGGAGCGGTCGCTGCGGCGGCTGGAGTCGGGTGCCTTGGTGGGTGCCATACGGCCAATCTAGCGCCGGGCGAGCCGATACGTATCGTCTTGGTCCCGGTACGCGGCGCCCCGGCGCCGGACGTACCGCCGCGTGCCGTCCCGTACCGCCGCGTGCCGTCCCGGTGCCGTCCCGGTGCCGTCGAGCGGCGTCCCGGTGTCCGTGACCGGGCGGTCCGGTGAACCACCCGATCGGTTCACTGCGGATCCGGCGCGCACGGCGCACCATGGGCTCACGCACAGACCGTGCGCATCCCACCGTTCCGCGGCCACCGCCGCCGATCGCGAGGAGCCCGAGTTGAACCGTGACGCCACCCCTCGTCGCTACCTGATGTGCGCGCCGACGCACTTCCGGGTCACCTACTCCATCAACCCGTGGATGGACCCGTCCAAACCCGTCGACCTGCCGCTGGCCCAGACCCAGTGGGAGGACCTGCGCGACCGCTTCCGCGCCCTCGGCCACACCGTGGAACTGCTCACGCCCCGCCCGGAGCTGCCGGACATGGTCTTCGCCGCCAACGGCGCCACGGTGATCGACGGCCGGGTGCTCGGCGCGCTGTTCGCGTACCGGGAGCGGTTCGAGGAGGCCGGGGCGCACCGGGACTGGTTCCGGGAGCACGGCTTCGCAGAGGTCCATGAGCCGGAACACGTCAACGAGGGCGAGGGGGACTTCGCCGTCACCGCCTCGTATCTGCTGGCCGGGCGCGGCTTCCGCTCCAGCCCGCTGTCGCACATGGAGGCCCAGGAGTTCTTCGGGGTGCCGGTCATCGGCCTCGATCTGGTGGATCCGCGCTACTACCACCTGGACACCGCGCTCTGTGTGCTGGACGCGGCGGCCGACGAGATCATGTACTACCCGGACGCCTTCTCCCCCGCCAGCCGGGCGGTGCTGCGCCGGCTGTTCCCGGACGCGCTGCTCGCCCGGGAGGCGGACGCGGCGGCGTTCGGCCTCAACTCGGTGAGCGACGGGCGGCACGTGCTGCTGCCGCAGGGCGCGACGGGGCTGCTGGACCCGCTGCGGGACCGGGGCTTCGAGCCGATTCCGATGGATCTGGGCGAGCTGCTCAAGGGCGGCGGCAGCGTGAAGTGCTGCACCCAGGAGCTGCGCGGCTAGGCACCGTCACGCGGTCAGCCGGTGCTCTCCGGCGGCCAGGGGTCGCCCCAGGCGATGTTCCTGGCCGCCCGGTAGAGCTCGCCGTGCCGCTTGGTGACCGTGGAGCGGGCCAGGCCCTCCTCGCGGGTGCACAGCTCGAGCAGCACCTGGCCCTTGCGGATCTGCGGCCTGCGGGTGATCCGGGCGGCCGCCGGGGCGGTGGGGAAGCGGGTGGCGACGACGTAGCTGAACTTCTCGTCCTCGTGGCTGAGCGAGCCGCCCTTGACCTGCCGGTGCAGCGAGGAGCGGCTGACCCGGGCCGAGAAGTGGCACCAGTCGGAGCCGGGGGCGATCGGGCAGGCGTCGCTGTGCGGGCAGGGGGCCGCGATGGTCAGCCCGGCGGCGATCAGCCGGTCGCGGGCCTCGATGATCCGGGCGTATCCGTCGGGGGTGCCGGGCTCCACGATCACCACGGCCTGCCCGGCCGCCGCCACGGCGTCGACCAGTTCGGTCCTGGCCTGCGCGGTCAGCTCCTTGAGTACGTAGCTGACGGTGACCAGATCCACCGGCTCCAGCTCCAGCGCCGCACCGATCCGGGCCTTCTCCCAGCGCGCGTCGCGGAGCCCCGGAACCCCGGACGCCTCGGCCAGTTCACGGCCGAGCGCGAGGGCCGGTTCGGCCCAGTCCAGGACGGTCGTGGCCGGGCCCTCCCAGACCCCGGCCACCGCCCAGGTCGCCGCGCCGGTGCCGCCGCCGACGTCGGTGTGGGTGGCGGGCGTCCAGTCGGGCGCGGCCTCGGCCAGGGCGTCGAGGGCGGACCGTACGGCCTCGAAGGTGGCGGGCATCCGGTACGCGGCGTAGGCGGCGACGTCGGAGCGGTCCCGCAGGATCGGGGCGTTCGTCGGGGTCTCCCCGCGGTAGCTGGCGATCAGCCGGTCGACGGCCTGCGTGGCCTGCTTGGGCGGCAGTCCGTCGAGCAGCCCGGCCAGCGCCGCGCGCAGGGACTGTGCGGTGGGGAGGGTGACGTTCACCGCCGAATTGTAGGCGGAGGCGACCCGGCGGACGCATTCCGCTTCACCGCCGCCCCAGGGGGTACGGGAGACCACGCGGGCGGCGCGGCGGGCCCGCACCGCGGTTCCAGGTAACCGGTACGGAACAGGATTCCGCCGAACTCCACACGGCCGGAAGCCTGTTGCTACGCTGGCCCGCGCGTGGACGGCAGGAGATCACGATGGTCCGGCGGGGAGCCATGAGACAGAAGATCGTGCGGCTGACCCTGGTCGGCGGGGTGGTTTTTCTCGCCCTGCTCCTGCTGCTGGCCACCTGCGGCGGCAGCCCCGACCGCGGCGGGAAGGACGACGCGGCCTCCGGGGCGGCGAAGCCGGTGCTGCCGAGCGCGGGTCCGGTGACCCGGCTGACGGTTCCGCCGCAGTACACGACGGACCGGGGCTGGGAGATCATCGGCTCCTCCCCCGACGTCACCGTCTCCCACGCGACGGGTCTGCTGGCCTATCTGGAGCGGGCCGACGGGAACCGTTACCGGCTGCGCACGGTCGACACGGCCACCGGCGAGCTGGGCTGGAAGAGCCGGGCCTGGCGGCCGCCGGACCCGCTGCACTACCCGAAGCTCGCCACGGTGACCAAGGGCGACCGGCAGTTCTTCGTGACCTGGTCCTACGGGAAGGTCGGCGACGGGCTGTCCCCGTCGAGCACCTTCCTCGCGCTCGATCTGTACGACGTCACCAACGGGAAGCGGCAGCGCGTCGAGGTGCCGTGGTCCGGGGCCCCGGACGTGAGCACGACCGGGCCGGACATCGTGATCAGCGACGCGAAGGCGAACAGCACGCTGGTCGACCCGGTCACCGGCGAGGTCTCCGAACTGGGCGCGGCCGAGCTGAAGTACCCCAAGGGCTGCACGGCCTGCAAGCAGCTCACCGAGGTGCACGGCCAGACGGCCGGGGGCCTGCTGCTGGGCGGGGCCCGGGAGTTCTGGGTGCGCGGCGGCTGGTTCAGCCGGAAGGTGGCGCCCAAGGGCACCGAGCGGGACAGCGGTGTGGTGACGTCGGTGACCACGGACCAGGTGCTGGCGAAGTGGGCGCCCGCGAAGAAGACCAAGCGGGCGGCGACCCATGAGCTGTGGGCGGTGCACGACGCGGCCACCGGCGAGGTGCTCGCCTCGGTGGAGTGCCACCGGCCCGCCATAAAGCCGGGGCGCTATCCGCAGGCGGTCCTCTCGCCGTCGGGCGAGTATCTGATCGCCGGGAACCTGGCGTTCGATCTGGAGGCCAAGCAGGGCCGCTGCTTCGAGGACGAGGGCGGCACCGCCCATCTGACGCTGGCCACGGTGACGGACGACGGCATCGCGTACGGGGCGGAGAACGCGCGCGACGCCTCGGAGGCGCTGAGCGGCGGCGGGCTTCCGGTCACGATGGACTTCGCGACCTGGAGCACCGAGCGGCTGTCGCGGAACGCCCGGCTGCCGGGGACGGAGACGACGGGGGTCGGGGTGTTCCGCTGGACGGACCGGCAGGACCGCACGCATCTGATCGGCTACCCGCGCACCGGCTGAGCCGTCCCCGGCCTGCTCCTCGGGGCCTCAGAGGCCGCCGGCCTCGCGTCCCGCGCGCTGCCAGGGGCGGCACAGGAGCAGGAAGCAGGCCACCGCCGCCACCGCGCACACGACCTGGACGACGGCCATCGGGACGGCCGTGTCCTCCCCGGCGATGCCGACCAGCGGGGAGGCGATGGCGCCGATGAGGAACGAGGACGTGCCGAGCAGCGCGGAGGCGGAGCCCGCCGCGTGCTTGGTCCGCATCAGGGCCTGGGCGTTGGTGTTCGGCATCGCGAGGCCCATCGCCGACATCAGCACGAACAGCCCGGCCGCGACCGGCACCAGTCCGGCCTCGCCGAAGACGCCGGTCGTCATGAGCAGCAGCGCGACGGCGGCCAGCACGATCACCGCGAGGCCGAAGCCGAGCACCTTGTCGAGGCTGAACCGGCCCACGAGCAGCTTGCCGTTGATCTGCCCGACCGCGATCAGACCGATCGAGTTGAGCCCGAAGAGCAGGCTGAAGGTCTGCGGCGAGGCCCCGTAGATCTCCTGCACGACGAACGGGGACGCGGAGATGTAGGCGAAGAGGACGGCGAAGGCGAGGCCGCCCGCGATCATGTAGCCGGTGAAGACCCGGTCGGCGAGGAGCCCGCGCATGGTCCGCAGGGCGTCGGCGACGCCGCCGGTGTGGCGGTCGGCGGGCGGCAGCGTCTCGTGCAGCCACTTCCACACGACGAGGGTGAGCGCGATGCCGACGCCGGTCAGGACGACGAAGATGCCGCGCCAGTCGGTGACCCGCAGGACCTGGCCGCCGATCAGCGGCGCGATGATCGGGGCGACGCCGGAGATCAGCATCAGGGTGGAGAAGAACCGGGCCATCTCCACGCCGTCGTAGAGGTCGCGCACCACGGCCCGCGCGATGACGATGCCGGCCGCGCCCGCGAGCCCCTGGAGCAGGCGGAAGCCGATGAGGAGTTCGGCGGTGGGGGCCAGGGCGCAGATCGCGGTGGCGAGGACGTAGACGACCATGCCGAGGAGCAGCGGCTTCCGGCGGCCCCACCGGTCGCTCATCGGTCCGACGACGAGCTGGCCGAGGGCCATGCCGGCCAGGCAGGCGGTCAGGGTGAGCTGGATGGTGGCGGCGGGGGCGCTCAGCGAGTCGGTGACCGCGGGGAGTGCCGGGAGGTACATGTCCATGGACAGCGGCGGCAGTGCGGTGAGTCCGCCGAGGACCAGGGTGACCAGGAGCCCGGTGCGCCGGGCGGCCTTCGCCGCCGGGCCGGCGAGGCCGGGGGCTCCGGGGGCCTTCGGCAGGACCGGGGCTTCCGGCAGGCCTGCGGGGGCGGTGGCCTGCGGGGCCGCCGGGTCGACGGCGAGGGCGCCCGCGTCGCCGTGCGGGACGGTCGGGTCGCCGTCGGCACCCGGGCCGGTCCTGAGGTCCGCGTCGGTTCCGGGACCGGTCCCGGAGGTGGGTATGTGCGCTCGCTGGGCCCGGCTGCCGCCGCTGTCCGGCATTCTCTTCTCCACATCGTTGAATCCGCATCTATGCTCTCAGCTCGGCCGGAGTGGTCGATACCTTTTTCGGGCGGGCTGGGGTGGCGGGCATGGGTGAGACGGTGCGCTGGGGTGTTCTGGCGACGGGCGGCATAGCCGCGACGTTCACGGCGGACGTACAGAAGCTGCCCGACGCGGAGGTGGTGGCCGTCGCCTCGCGTACGGAGGCCTCGGCGCGGGCCTTCGCGGAGCGGCACGGGATCGGGCGGGCCTACGGCAGCTGGGCGGAGCTGGTCGCCGACGACGCGGTGGACGTGGTGTACGTGGCCACCCCGCACTCGGCGCACCACGCGGCGGCCGGGCTGGCGCTGCGGGCCGGAAAGCACGTGCTGTGCGAGAAGGCGTTCACGCTCAACAGCCGGGAGGCGGTGGAGCTGGTGGAGCTGGCCCGGGAGCGCGGCCTGTTCCTGATGGAGGCCATGTGGACCTACCTCAACCCGGTGGTCCGCCGGCTGACGGAGCTGGTCCGCGACGGGGCGATCGGCGAGATCCGTACCGTACAGGCGGACTTCGGCTTCGCGGGCGACTTCGCTCCGGGGCACCGGCTGCGCGATCCGGAGCTGGGCGGCGGGGCGCTGCTGGACCTCGGGGTCTATCCGGTGTCGTTCGCCCACCTGCTGCTGGGCGAGCCGGACCGGATCCAGGCCGACGCACTGCTCTCCCCCGAGGGCGTCGACCTGAACACGGGGATGCTGCTCGGCTGGGACTCCGGCGCGAACGCGCTGCTCTCGTGCTCGATCGTCGGCCACCACCCGACGGCGGCGACCGTCATCGGCACGGCCGGGCGGATCGACATCCCGCGCGACTTCTTCCACCCGGACCACGTCGTGCTGCGGCGGGCGGGCGCGGAGCCGGAGACGATCACCTCGGGGCCCGGCCCGCAGGGGCTCTCGGGCATGCAGTACGAGGCCGCCGAGGTGATGCGCGCGGTGCGGGCGGGCGAGACCGAGTCGCCGCTCGTCCCGACGGCGGGCTCGCTCGCGGTGATGCGGACGCTCGACGCGGTACGGGACCGCATCGGCGTCCGCTATCCGGCGGACCGCTGAGCCCGGCTACACGGGGGTGAGCCCCGGGTTCCCCGCCTCGGTGACGAAGGAGGCGGCGGTGGCGAGCGGCGCTCCGGGGGTCGTGACGGCCGCCACCGTACGGAAGTCGGCGCGGGCCTCCTCGGCGCCGAGGGTGACGACGGCATAGCCGCGCCGCCCGTTGTAGTGCTTCAGGTGCGGGTTGGCGCGGGTCTGGTTCTCCCAGTTGGCGGGCCGGTCCGCGCCGTTCTTGCCGCTGGAGACGGAGGTGGTGACGATCTCCGTGCCGACGGTGCGCGAGGCGGGGTCGTCGAAGTCCTTCTTGAGGTCGAAGGCGTAGGAGACGTGCACGTCTCCGGTGAGGACCATCAGGTTCTCCACCCCGGCGGCCTCGGCCCCGGCCAGGATCCGCTGCCGGGAGGCCGGGTAGCCGTCCCAGGAGTCCATCGACAGCTTGTAGGCGTCGGCGGGCACATCGCGCCGCCGGGCGAAGGTGACCTGCTGCGGGACGACGTTCCAGGTGGCGTCGGAGGCCCGCCAGCCGTCGATCAGCCAGCGTTCCTGGGTGGCCCCGGTCATGGTGCGCGCCGGATCCTCGGACTCGGGCCCGGGGGTGCGCCAGCCGTCGCCGTACGCCTGGTCGCTGCGGTACTGGCGGGTGTCGAGGATGTCGAACTGGGCGAGCCGGCCGAAGCGGAGGCGGCGGTAGAGCGTCATGTCCGGGCCGGTGGGGCGCTGCGGGGTGCGCAGCGGCTGGTTCTCCCAGTACGCGCGGTACGCGGCGGCCCGGCGCAGCAGGAACTCCTCCGGGGGCACGTCGTTCTCCGGGATCCCGCCCGCGTAGTTGTTCTCGGTCTCGTGGTCGTCCCAGGTGACGACGAAGGGGTGGGCGGCGTGGGCGGCGCGCAGGTCCGGGTCGGACTTGTAGAGGGCGTACCGCATCCGGTAGTCCTCCAGGTTCTGCGTCTCGCGGTTGTAGTGCGCGGGCAGGGTGCGGTCGGTGTAGTTCCGGGCGCCGCCGGTGGCCGTGACGGCGTACTCGTAGAGGTAGTCGCCGAGGTGGAAGACGACGTCGACGTCCTCGGCGGCGAGGTGGCGGTGGGCGGTGAAGTACCCGTCGTGATACGCCTGGCAGGAGACGGCGGCCAGGGTGAGGGAGCTGTTGCGGGCTCCGGGGGCCGGGGCGGTACGGGTGCGGCCGACCGGGCTGGTCCAGCCGCCGGTGCGGAAGCGGTAGTAGTAGATCCGGCCGGCGTCGAGGCCCCGGACCTCGGCGCGGACGCTGTGGGCGAACTCCGGGTGGGCGGTGACCGTTCCGCGCCGCTCGACGCGGCGGAAGCGCTCGTCGCGGGCCACCTCCCAGCGCACCGCGACCCGGGCGCCCGGCAGGCCGCCGCCCGGCTCGTAGGGGCGCGGGGCGAGCCGGGTCCAGATCAGGACGGACCCGGGGTGCGGGTCGCCGGAGGCGACGCCGAGGGTGAACGGGTCCTCGGTGATCCGTCGGGAGTCGAGTTCGGCGGCGCTCGCCGTGCCGGCGGCGGGCAGGTTCACGGCGAAGGCGAGCGCGGCGGCGGCCCCGGTGGCGGTCAGGAAGCGCCTGCGCCCCAGGCCCGGTCGCAGGAAGCGGGCGGCGGCGCGGAGTTCGTTCGCTCGGGTGCTCTGATCGGGCGTCATGATGGTCTGTGCGGCTGTCATATGCCCCTCCTCAGCCCGGATGCTGTCGGGATTCATGGCAGCCACCCGCGACGACTCACCGTTGTCGCGTGCACAACATCCGCATGGCGGGTCGATGAGCACCGCGTGCCCCGTGCACGGATCTGTCCCGTACGCTGCCGGGCCATGAACACCGAGCAGACAGCACAGACCGAGCAGGCCCGGCGGACCCGGCGGAAGGTCGCCGTCGTCACGGGCGCGGGATCGGGGATCGGGCGGGCCGTCGCGCTCGCCCTCGCGCAGGCGGGCTGGTCGCTCGCGCTGGCGGGCCGGCGGGCCGAGCCGCTGGCGGAGACGGCGGCCGCCGCCGGGGACACCGAGGCGCTGTGCGTCACCACGGACGTGACGGATGCCGACGAGGTCGCCGCGCTCTTCACCGCCGTACGGGACCGGTTCGGCCGGCTGGACCTGCTGTTCAACAACGCGGGCACGTTCGGCCCCGGCGGCGTACCGCTGGAGGAGCTCGCCGCCGAGGACTGGCGGGCGGTGGTGGACGTGAACCTGACGGGCGCGTTCCTGTGCGCGCAGGCGGCGTACCGGCTGATGAAGGAGCAGGACCCGCAGGGCGGCCGGATCATCAACAACGGCTCGATCTCCGCCCACGCGCCGCGCCCGCACTCGATCGCGTACACCGCGACCAAGCACGCGATCACCGGGCTGACGAAGTCGCTGTCGCTGGACGGCCGCCCCTACCGGATCGCCTGCGGACAGATCGACATCGGCAACGCCGCGACGGAGATGACCGAGCGGATGCGGACCGGGATCCTCCAGGCCAACGGGGAGCTGGCGGTGGAGCCGGTGATGGACGCGGCCGACGTGGCGCGGACGGTGGTGCACATGGCGGAGCTGCCGCTGGAGGCGAACATCCCGTTCGTCACGGTCCTGGCGACGAACATGCCGTACGTCGGACGAGGCTGAGCCCGAACGCGACCGCACTCGGCCGAACACGGCTCGAACTGGCCACTTACTGACCGGATTTGCCAATTTCTCTCACTATGAGGGAGCAAGCGCGTGCTGTCCGTATGATCGCATCCTGTTACGCCTTCACCAGAACGACACAGAAGGAACACCGCATGCGCATACGCACCGCTGCGCCGATCGCCCTGGCCGCCGCCACCGCACTGGCCGGCTCGCTCCTCGCCACGGCGGCCCCGGCCACGGCGGCCGCCCACCAGGGCGGGCTGCACTTCGGGACGGTTCAGTACGACGGCCCCGGCAAGGACGACCGGTCGAAGAAGTCGCTGAACGCCGAGTGGGTGAACATCCACAACAACAGCAAGAAGAAGGTCCAGCTCAAGGGCTTCAAGGTGAAGGACAACACCGGCTACACCTACACCTTCGGCAGCTACAGCATCGGCGCGGGCAAGACCGTCAAGCTCCGCACCGGCAAGGGCAAGAACGTCTCGGGCACCGTGCACTGGAACCGGGGCTCGTACGTCTGGAACAACACCGGCGACAAGGCCCGGCTGATCAAGCCGAACGGAAAGCTCCAGGACTCCTGCTCCTGGAAGAAGTCCACGAAGGCGAACAAGGGCGTCAAGAACTGCCACTGACGCACCCGAGGAGAGCCGGTCGCGGAACGGGGGGCCGCGACCGGCCCGTGCGCGTGCCGTACCGGGAATGCGGGGCGCGGCGGCACGGTTGGAGTGGTGCATGACACGTGATCACGGGCCCGAGGTCCTGCGCTACACCGCCTTCTCCGCCGACCCGGCGGGCGGGAACCCCGCCGGTGTCGTCCTGGACGCCTCCGGTCTCGACGCGGAGCGGATGCTCGCCGTCGCGGCGGAGGTGGGCTACAGCGAGTCGGCGTTCCTGACGGAGCGGACCGGCGAAGGCGCGTACACGATCCGCTACTTCAGCCCGAAGGCCGAGGTGCCCTTCTGCGGCCACGCCACGGTCGCCACGGCGCTCGCACTGGCGGAGCGGGACGGTCCCGGCGAGCTGGAGTTCGCCACGGCCGCGGGTACGGTGCCGGTCACCGTCGTCCGCGAGAACGGTGAGCTCCGCGCCACCCTGACCAGCGTGGCCCCGCGGGTCGAGGAGGCCGAAGCGGCGGACCTGGCGGAGGCGCTGGCGGCCCTGGACTGGGCGGCCGCCGATCTCGACCCGGCCCTGCCGCCCCGGATCTCCTACGCGGGCGCCCGGCACCTGGTGCTGGCCGCCGCCACCCGGGAGCGGCTGGCGGACCTGGACTACGACTTCGCGCGGCTCGAAGCGCTGATGCACCGGCTGGACCTGACCACCCTGCAACTGGTGTGGCGCGAGGGGCCCGAGGTCTTCCACGTCCGCGATCCGTTCCCGGTGGGCGGGGTCGTGGAGGACCCGGCGACGGGCGCGGCCGCGGCGGCCTTCGGCGCGTACGCGCGCGAGCTCGGGGCCGTACCGGAGGCGGCGGTGCTGACGCTGCACCAGGGGGCGGACATGGGCCGCCCCGGCACGCTCACCGTCGAACTGCGCGCGGACGACGCCCGGGTCCGGGTCAGCGGAACGGGCACCAGGATCGGCTGACCGGCGCGCCGCCGCCGCACGGGGGCCACAGCTCAGCGGCCGGGCGCGGATCAGCGGCTTGGCGCGGATCAGAGGCCGGGGGGCGAGGATCGAGGATCAGCGGCCGGCGAACCCCTGAGCCCCGGCGGACTCCTTGGCCCCGGCGGGCCCCTCGGCTCCGGCGGGCCCCTCGGCTCCGGCGGGCCCCTCGGCTCCGGCGGACCCCTCGGCTCCGGCGGGCTCCTCGGCCGGGGAGACGTGGGTGAACCAGCGCTCGGTCTCCTCCGGTTCAAGGGCGCGCTCCAGGACGGCGTCACCGCGCATCCCGGGGAAGAAGCGCCCGGCCGGCCAGGACAGCCGGACGGACGGCTCGTCCAGGACCAGCAGCCGGACGCCGTCGACGACCGGGATGCCGGCCGGAGCACCCTCGTTCCCGATCGGAGTGCCGTCCGGGGCCGCCAGGTCGAAGGAGCCCACGGCCTCCACCTGACCGGGGGTCTCCCGGCAGACGGCCGCCTCCTGCGGCGACGGCGCGTGGCCCTCGACATGACCGCCGCCTATGAGCGCGTCGGCGAGCAGGGTGTGCAGCTGGAAGTTGTCGCCGATGCCGGAGATCCGCAGGAAGTACCCGGTGCCGCTCGCCCGGTGGAGGGCCACGAGCGGTTCCTCGTCCAGCACCAGGAGGGCATGGGCGAGCGACCTGAACTCCTGGCCGGATGCCCGCGCCACGGTGGTGAGCAGACGCAGCAGCTCATGCCGGGAGTCGAGCCGGGCGCGCACCGCGCGGTGGTTGAGCAGGGCGACGGCCGCCATCTCCCACTGGCGGAGCTTCCACCAGCCGAGCGCCGCGTCGAGGCCCGCACGCTCGACGACGTCCTCGCCCGGTTCGCCGTCGCGCGGTACGGGAAAGGCTCCGCCGCCGGTCGCGGCCCACGCGTCGGCGAACGCCACGGCCTCCTCCAGCGCCGACCGCAACCCGGCGAGGACGCCCGGCGCGCAGCGCTCGGCGTCCGCACCGCGCTCGACACAGGCACCCACGAGGACGGCGACGACGGCACGGGGGCCGGGCGGCACCCGGTCCAGTACGGCGGCGAGCCGCGGCCCGCCGTCCAGCACCTCCGACTCCTTGGCCTGGCCGTAGGTCTCCTGCAGCCGGAGGAACGCCTTGCCGGACCGCTTGGCGTCCTGCGCGACGGAGGCGGCCTCGAAGTCCGCGACCGCGCCTCCGAACCCGGATCTGCCGAATATCATTCCAGCACTTTATCGACGTACCGCCGGGCACCACGAAGCCGGTCACCCACCGGACTTCCCGGGCTCACCGCAGCGGCTTCCCGCACGCGCCACCAAG
This sequence comes from Streptomyces griseus, assembly GCA_002154345.1. Classification (GTDB taxonomy): domain Bacteria; phylum Actinomycetota; class Actinomycetes; order Streptomycetales; family Streptomycetaceae; genus Streptomyces; species Streptomyces caviscabies. The sequence continues at coordinate 1,875 of MUNB01000095.1, read as the reverse complement.
GCCGCCCGGGCTCACCGCCGAGACTCCCCCGGCCCCCTCAGCGGACGAAGACCCCCGCCCGCGCGGCGGCGACCGCCGCGTCGGCGGCCCGGTCGGCGGCCGCCTCGTCCAGCGGGGCGCCACTGGCCAGCAGCCGGTAGTACAGCGGCGCCGAGACCGCCGCGATCACCTCGCCCGGGTCCGTGCCCACCGGCAGTTCACCGCGGCCGACGGCCTCCTCGACGCACCCCGACCACTCCCCGATCCGCACCGCGTAGAAGCGGTGCAGGGCATCGGCGGTGCGCGGGTCGCAGGTGGCGGCGGCGATCACGGCCGCGAAGAGGGCGCCCTGCCGGGGGTCGGTGAGCGTACGGACCACGAGGCGGGCGTTGGCCCGGAGGTCCTCGGCCAGCGACCCGGTCTCCGCGCGCGGCAGCGACTGCTCCGCCATGTCCGAGAGCAGATCGGCCACCAGCCCGGCGGGGGCGGACCAGCGCCGGTAGACGGTCGTCTTGCCGACCTCGGCCCGCCGGGCGACATCGGCCAGGTCGAGCCCGTCGAAGCCGTGCTCGACCAGCGCGTCGCCGGCCGCCCGCAGCACCGCCTCCCGCACCCGGGCGGTACGGCCGCCGGGGCGCACCGTACCGGGCTCCACGCCGTCGGCGGCGGGACCATCAGACGTCATAACGGGTCTCCAGTTCCATTAAAGCCATCCCTCCTGTTACGGTGACGCCACCAGCCTAACGGAACCACAGAACCGTTAACGCTTCTCCCGCCCAGGAACGCCCAGAAACAGAAGCAGAACAGAAACAGGAGGCGCCCCGCCATGCCCACACCGTGCACCGCTCCCGGCACCACCACCGGTACCGGCACCGCTCCCGGCACCACCACCGCTCCCGTACCCACCGGGCCGACGACGGCCGGCCCGGAGCCCGCCGGCCCTCGCATGACCAGCCGTCAGAAGCTCGTACTGGCGCTGCTGCTCGGCTCCCAGTTCATGATCGCGGTGGACTTCTCGATCCTGAACGTGGCGCTGCCCGTCGTCGGGGAAGGGCTCGGCTTCTCGCTCGCCCACCTCCAGTGGATCGCCACGTCCTTCGCGCTCGCGGCGGCCGGATTCACGCTGCTCTTCGGACGCGTCGCCGATCTCGTGGGCCGCAAGAACCTGTTCATCGGCGGCATGGCCGTCCTCGGCCTCTCCTCCGCGCTCGGCGGCCTCGCCGGCTCGCCCGAGGTCCTGCTCACCGCGCGCGTGCTCCAGGGCCTGGCCACCGCGGCCGTCACCCCCGCCGGACTCGCGCTGCTGACCACCGCGTTCAAGGAGGGACCGCTGCGCGAACGCGCGCTCGGGCTGAACGGGGCCCTGATGTCGGCCGGGTTCACCGCCGGAGCGATCCTCGGCGGCCTTCTGACCGACCTGCTCTCCTGGCGGTGGGCCTTCTTCATCAACGTACCGGTAGCGGCCCTGGTCCTGGCCCTGGCCCCGTCCGTGATCACCGACTCGCGGCCGGAGCGGCGCCCCCGGCTGGACGTGCCCGGCGCGGTCACCGTCACCGGCGGGCTGCTGCTGCTCGTCCTCGGGCTCACCCGGGCCGGCGAGACCGGCTGGACCGCCCCCGCCACGCTGGCGGCCCTGGCCGCCGGAGCCGTCCTCCTCGCCGCCTTCGTCCGCATCGAGCAGCGGGCCGCGGCCCCGCTCGTCCCGACGCACATCCTCGGGCGGCGCAGCGTCGTCTGGGGCAACACCGCCGGGCTGATCGCCTTCGCCACCGAGACCTCGCTGGTGTTCCTGCTCACGCTCTACCTCCAAGAGGTCCTCGGCTACTCCGCGCTGGCCACCGGCCTCGCGTTCGGCGTGCTGGGCATCGGCACGGTCGTCGGCGGGCTGCTCGGCGG
>MUNB01000094.1 GCA_002154345.1 Streptomyces griseus | reverse complement strand
CCGGCCGAGCACCGCGGGTTCGTACAGGACCTCCTGGCCCGCTACGGCGTGCCCGAACTGGCCGAAGGAGAGGAGTCCGGCTGGCGCATCACCGGCTGGATGGAGGAGGTCGCCCGCAGCCAGCTCGACGTGGCCTTCGACTACCCGATCAAACTCCTCGCCAACGCTCTCGGCTCCCCGCCCGCCGACGTCATCGAGCGCGCCCACGACCACGACGTCCTCGTCGCCGCCCTGGCCGGAAGCGCCCGGCACGCCCGGCGGCACGCCGAGGCGGGCATCGACGTCGTCGTCGCCCAGGGGTACGAGGCGGGCGGCCACACCGGGGAGATCGGCTCCATGGTGCTGGTCCCCGAGGTCGTCGAGGCGGTCGCCCCGCTGCCCGTGCTGGCCGCCGGAGGCATCGGCAGCGGTGAGCAGGTCGCCGCCGGGCTCGCCCTCGGCGCGCAGGGCGTCTGGCTCGGCTCCCTCTGGCTCACCACCGAGGAGGCCGACCTGCACTCCGAGGCCCTGACCGCCAAACTGCTCGCCGCGGGCTCCGGGGACACGGTCCGCTCCCGCGCCCTGACGGGCAAGCCCGCACGCCAGCTCCGTACCGCGTGGACCGACGCCTGGGACGACGCGGCCGGGCCCGGCACCCTCCCCATGCCGCTCCAGGGGCTGCTGGTCGCCGAGGCCGTCTCGCGGATCCAGAAGTACGAGGTCGGGGAGCTGCTGGGCACGCCCGTCGGGCAGATCGTCGGCCGGATGACCAGCGAACGCAGTGTCCGGGCCGTGGTCGACGACCTGACCCGCGGCTTCGAACGGGCCGTCACCCGCATGAACCGCATCGCCGGAAGGAGCGCAACGTGAACCAGCCGCCCAACGGCTTCTGGGCCCAGGCCGCCGCCGACCCCGACCGCACCGTCCTGATCGCCCCCGACGGCGAGGAGTGGAGCGCGGGCCGGCTGCACGCCGACGTCAACCGCATGGTCCACGGACTGCGCGCGGCCGGGCTGCGCGAGGGCGACGCGTTCGCCGTCGTCCTGCCCAACGGCGTCGAACTGCTCACCGCCTACCTCGCCGCCTCGCAGGCCGGCTTCTACCTCGTGCCCGTCAACCACCACCTCGTCGGCCCCGAGATCGCCTGGATCGTCGCCGACTCGGGGGCCCGCGTCCTCATCGCCCACGAACGCTTCGCGACCGCCGCGACGGCCGCCGCCGACGAGGCGGAGCTGCCCGCCACCCACCGCTACGGCGTCGGCACGGTCCCCGGCAGCCGCCCGTACGCCGAACTCCTCGACGGCCACCCCGCGGGACCGCCCGAGGAACGCACCCTCGGCTGGGTCATGAACTACACCTCCGGCACCACCGGCCGTCCGCGCGGAATCCGGCGTCCGCTGCCCGGCAAACGGCCCGAGGAGACCTATCTCGGCGGGTTCCTCGGCATCTTCGGCATCCGGCCGTTCGACGGCAACGTCCACCTGGTCTGCTCGCCGCTCTACCACACCGCCGTGCTCCAATTCGCGGGCGCCGCACTCCATATCGGGCACCCGCTGGTCCTGATGGACGGCTGGGCGCCGCAGGAGATGCTGCGCCTCATCGACGCCCACCGCTGCACGCACACCCACATGGTGCCGACGCAGTTCCACCGTCTGCTCGCACTGCCCGAAGACATACGGGGCCGCTACGACGTCTCCTCCATGCGGCACGCCATCCACGGGGCCGCGCCCTGCCCCGACCACGTCAAACGCGCCATGATCGACTGGTGGGGGAGCTGCGTCGAGGAGTACTACGCGGCCAGCGAGGGCGGTGGAGCGTTCGCCACCGCCGAGGACTGGCTGAAGAAGCCCGGCACCGTGGGCAAGGCCTGGCCGATCAGCGAACTGGCCGTCTTCGACGACGACGGCAACCGGCTCGCGGCGGGCGAACTGGGCACCGTTTACATGAAGATGAGCACCGGCGGCTTCAGCTACCACAAGGACGAGACCAAGACCCGCAAGAACCGCATCGGCGACTTCTTCACCGTCGGCGACCTCGGTGTGCTGGACGAGGACGGCTACCTCTTCCTCCGCGACCGCAAGATCGACATGATCATCGCGGGCGGCGTCAACATCTATCCCGCCGAGATCGAGTCGGCCCTGCTCACCCACCCCGCCGTCGCGGACGCCGCCGTCTTCGGCATCCCGCACGCCGACCGGGGCGAGGAGGTCAAGGCCGTCGTCGAACCGGCCGACGGCCACGAGCCGTCGGCCGGACTCGCCGCCGCGATCCTCGCCCACTGCGAAGAGCGGCTCGCCGGCTACAAACGGCCCCGGAGCCTGGACTTCATCACCGCGATGCCCCGCGACCCCAACGGCAAGCTCTACAAACGACGCCTGCGCGAACCGTACTGGGAGGGCTTCGAACGGCCTCTTTGAGGCGGGCGGCGACGACCACTGCTCGGTGTTACATGGGGCCGCAGCCGGGCATGCCGCTGTTCCCGGAGGGCTTCGACCCGCCGCTGAGCGATGCGCAGCCGGCCTGGGCGCGGGCGGAGGGCGGAGCCGTGCCGGGGTGATCCGCCAGGAACGCCCGGGAACGCCGTCACGACACGTCAGCGAGAAGGGCGCCCGCCCAGGCGGACGCCCTTCTCACCGCGCACGGGCGCACCCACGCGCCCACCGCTCTACCGCCGCTCGTGCACCCGCACCACCCGCAGGGCCGGCGAGCGGGCGATGTCCTTCTCGCAGAACCGGGACGTCACCCAGCGCTCGCCCGCGTACAGCCGGGTCTGGTCGCTGAAGTGCGGCGACTTCGGGTTCTCCGACTGGGAGTACGTCAGCAGCGTCCGGGCCACCGGGCAGCGGCTGTCGTCCCAGCCGACCGCCTGGATGTAGCTGGAGCCCGTCGACACCTCCGTATAGCCGCCCGCCGCCGCGTTCCACACGGGCTCGGTCTTGTTCCAGATGCCCAGCGACTCCGTCCCGCCGCCGATCGGGAGCCGCTTGCCGTTCCGGACCACGAACTGGTGCTTGCCCAGCGGTGCGTCGAGCGCGATGCCCGCCGCCCGCAGCTCCGTCACCGCGTCCGCCAGCGCCGTGCCGACACCCGGCGCGGCGGTGTTCAGACCGCGCGGGGTGCGCACCGGGTCGGCCGGGTCGAACGGGTTCCGCCACAGCTCGGCGGCGGGCACCGCCGAGGCCCTCCGCCAGAACCGGTCGAAGAGCAGCGCGCCCCGGCTGTCGCTGTCCACGCTCCGGTCCCAGCGCCGCAGCACCCGGCAGGCCTCCGACACATCGACCGGCGTACCGCCCGTGCCCACGGCCGTGCCGCCCGGCAGCGCCGCGCACCACCGCGCCGTCTCCGACGCGGCCAGGTCTCCGGCCGGCGCACGGTTGGCGAACTGCTGCCGCTGGAGATCCGCGACCCGGAGGCGGCCCTTGTCCGCCATCTCCGCGACATCCTCGATCGCGCCACGCGTCCGCATCGACCGGGGCGTCGCGACCGTGCCGAAGACCCGCTCGTACCCGGTCAGCGGCTGCTCCGCGTTGGTCAGCCAGGCGCTGTCGTTGGAGTTCTCCACGTACGGCCGGTTCTTCAGCGTGGGCATCCGGCTCGGGCCGAAGATGCCCGGCTGCACCGCGTCCGGGTCGCTGCCCAGCGCGCAGTCCTCGCGCGAGCCGTCCAGCACCGCCAGCCCGGACGCCGGATACGTGGCCCGGCCCAGCGCGGTCGAGCAGCGCTCCGCCAGCTCGTCCGTGATCCTCGGCAGGACCTGCGACTGGGCGAAGAACGAGTGCCCCGCCCGGTCCGCCGCGATCGTGTTCACCCACGGCATGCCCTGGTTCCGGTGCAGTGAGCGTTCCACGTCCGCCGTGGAGCGGGCCCTGCTGAAGCCCAGACCGGTGTCCGCCATCCGCAGATTCGTCGCGTTCGGGTCGTTCAGCGCGTACGCCGTGCTCGCCGTCCACGGCAACGGCAGCGCCGAGCCCATGGAGTCGACGACCGGGCCGTAGCGCGTCCACCACTGGGTGCGGGTCACGGGAGCCGCGCCCTTCACCGGGACGCTCACCGTCCGCTTCGTCATCCGCTCCCGCTTCCCGTCCACCAGATACGTGGTCGGGTCGGCCGGATCCAGCGTCAGCTGATGCAGATTCAGCGTGACGCCCGTGGCGACCGTATGGCTCCACGCCACATCCGCGTTGTGCCCGATCGAGATCGTCGTGGCGCCCAGCAGGGACGCACCCGACACGTTCAGCTCACCGGGAATGGTCTGCTGCGACTGCCAGAAGCGGCGTCCGCCCTGCCACGGGTAGTGCGGGTTGCCGAGCAGCAGCCCGCGCCCGTTCACCGTGGTGGAGCCGTCGAAGGCCACCGCGTTGGAGCCCATGTCCGCGTTCTGCGCCGACAGCAGCCGCTCGGCCGCCGTCGCCGCCTCCTCGGGCGTGACCCCGGCCGCCGGGGGAGCGGCGGTCGGCGGCCGCGCCGCCGTGATGCCGTCGATGCCGCGCCCCTGACCGCCGAGCACGGCCAGCGCGTAGCCGCGCGCCGCCACGTCCAGCGCCGTCACCGGACGGACCCAGGACGCGCCCCGGCAGGCCGGATCGGTGATCCGGTTCTGCTGGATCCACGCGTTGTACCCGGCGGCGAACCCGCGCATCGTCTCCTTGGCGTCCCGGCTCGGACCGGCGGGCGCGGGCACCTTCAGCAGCTTCTCCACCGTGCCGCTGTCCCGGACACCCCGGAAGTACAGATCGCTGGAGAGGTTCGTCGCCGCCGAGGAGAGCGAGAAGTCCGGGGCGGCGTCCGGGCCGAAGAACCTCGACCGTTCCCCGCGCACCGTGAGGAAACCGTCCGCCAGCGTGCACACCTGGTCGGCCGCCTGCGCCCAGCCGGTGCCGAAGCCGAGCTGCGCGTAGTCCTTCGCCACGATGTGCGGAATGCCGTACTCCGTGTACCGGATGACGGCGGAGAGCCCGCCGCCGGACGGGTGCCGCTCCGGCCCGGCCCCGGACGCGGCGGCCGGCGGCAGCGAGGCCGACACGGTGAACAGGGCGAGACCGGCGACCCCGAGCAGTCTCAGACGGTTGCGTAACGTCAAGGTGTTCCTCCCAGCGGTGCGGGTGGCACGGCGGCGGTCCGGACCGTCCGGACAGCCACGCGCCACTCAGCCAGGGAGCCTCGGGAACTGTCAACCGTCTGGTCGGTATCCAGCCTCTTGACCCCGGGGCCCGGGCCGCACAGGATCACGCCATGACAGGTGTACGCAGCAGCACAGTCGACGGCGTCCTCACCCGCAGCGCCCGGCGCACCCCCGGCCGGACCGCCGTACGGTACGCCGACCGGGCCTGGACCTACCGCGCGCTGGACGCGGCCGTCTCCACGGCCGCCGCCGTCCTCACCGAGGAACACGGCCTCGCCCCCGGAGACCGGGTGGCCGCCTACGCGCACAACTCCGACGCCTATCTCATCGGCTTCCTCGCCTGCGCACGGGCCGGGTTCGTCCATGTGCCGGTCAACCAGAACCTCACCGGCGACGACCTGACCTACCTCCTGGACCAGTCCGGCTCCGCCCTCGTCCTGACCGACCCGGACCTCGCCGGGCGGCTGCCCGACAGAGTCCCGGTGCGCGCGCTGCGCGACGCTCCCGGTGCGCTCCTGGACGCCCTGGAGACGGAACGGCCGTTCACCCCGCAGCGCCCGCCCGCCTCCGACGACCTGGCGCAGCTGCTCTACACCTCCGGCACCACCGCCCTGCCCAAGGGCGCGATGATGACGCACGGGGCCCTGGTCCACGAGTACGTCAGCGCGATCACCGCGCTCGGCCTCAGCGCCGCCGACCGGCCCGTGCACTCGCTGCCGCTCTACCACTCCGCCCAGATGCATGTGTTCCTGCTGCCCTATCTGGCGGTCGGCGCGGAGAACACCATCCTGGACGCGCCCGACGCCGTCCGCGTCTTCGACCTCGTCGAAGCGGGCCTGGCCGACAGCCTGTTCGCTCCGCCCACCGTCTGGATCGGCCTCGCCAACCACCCGGAGTTCGCCACCCGCGACCTCGGCGGTCTGCGCAAGGCGTTCTACGGGGCCTCGATCATGCCCGTGCCCGTCCTGGAGCGACTGCGGAGACGTCTCCCGCACCTGGCCTTCTTCAACTGCTTCGGCCAGAGCGAGATCGGCCCGCTGGCCACCGTGCTGGGCCCCGACGAGCACGAGGGCCGGATGGACTCCTGCGGCCGTCCCGTCCTCTTCGTGGAGGCCCGTGTCGTCGACGAGAAGGGCCAGGACGTCCCCGACGGCACCCCGGGCGAGGTCGTCTACCGCTCGCCCCAACTGTGCTCCGGCTACTGGGACAAGCCCGAGGAGACGGCGGCCGCCTTCCGCGACGGCTGGTTCCACTCCGGCGACCTCGCGGTCCGTGACGCCGAGGGCTTCTACACCGTCGTCGACCGGGTCAAGGACGTCATCAACTCCGGCGGCGTCCTCGTCGCCTCCCGCCAGGTCGAGGACGCCCTCTACACCCACCCCGCCGTCGCCGAGACCGCCGTCATCGGCCTGCCGGACGACCGCTGGATCGAGGCCGTCACCGCCGTCGTCGTCCTGCGCGGCGAGGCGAGCGACACCGAACTCATCGCCCACGCCCGCGACAGGCTCACCGCCTTCAAGGCCCCCAAGCGCGTCGTGTTCGTGAACGAACTGCCGCGCAACGCCAGCGGAAAGATCCTCAAGCGGCAACTGCGCGACGAGCTCGGCTGACTCAGGCCGCTACAGCCGCCCCGCCTCCACGATCCGCCGCAGGAACCGTCGGGTGCGCTCCTCGCGGGGCGCGCCGAACACCTCCTCGGGCGTGCCGCGTTCCAGCACCACTCCGGCGTCCAGGAAGCACACCTGGTCGGCGACCTCGCGCGCGAACGCCATCTCATGGGTCGCGATCACCATCGTCATGCCGTCCTCCTTCACCTCCCGTACGAGACCCAGCACTTCGCCCACCAGCTCCGGGTCCAGGGCGGCCGTGATCTCGTCCAGGAGCAGCAGCCGGGGCCGTACCGCCAGCGCCCGCACGATCGCCGCCCGCTGCTGCTGTCCACCGCTGAGCCGGTCCGGATACTCCTCCGCCTTCGCCCCGAGCCCCAGCCGCTCCAGCAGCTCCCGGGCCTCCTCCTCCGCCCGGGTCCGGGACAGGCCGTGGACCCGGCGCGGGGCCAGCGTGATGTTCTGCAGGACGGTCAGGTGCGGGAAGAGGTTGTACGCCTGGAACACCACGCCGATCCGGCGGCGCACCGCGTCCGCGTCGGCCCGGGGGTCCGTGATCTCCTCGCCCTCCAGCCAGATCGCCCCGTCGTCGACCTCCTCCAGCAGATTGGCGCAGCGCAGCAGCGTCGACTTCCCGGAGCCGGAAGCACCGATCAGCGCGGTCACCGTGTGCGGGGCCACCTCCAGGTCCACGTCCCGCAGCACCAGCGACGTACCGAACGACTTGCGGACCGCCTCCATCCGCAGCACCGGTGCCGTTCCCGCCGTGCTCATACCAGCCCTCCCTGGGCCCGCCGCTGGTCCATCCGGGCCGTCACCCAGTCGGTGAGCCGGGTCATCGGGATGGTCAGCGCCACGAAGACCAGCCCGGCGACGACGTACGGCGTGTAGTTGAAGTCCTTGCTCGCGATGATCTGCGCCGCGTACACGGCGTCCACCGCCCCGGCGATCGAGACCAGACCGGTGTCCTTCTGGAGCGACACCAGGTCGTTGAGGAGCGGCGGCACCACCCGGCGCACCGCCTGCGGCAGGACGACGAAGCGCAGCGCCTGCCCGCTGCTCAGCCCCAGCGAACGCGCCGCCGCCCGCTGCGACGGATGCACGGACTCGATGCCCGCCCGGAAGACCTCCGCGACGTACGCCGAGTACGTCAGCACCAGCGCGCTGCCGCCCAGCAGCACCGGATCGGTGGTCACCCCCTCCAGCCGCAGGGCGGGCACCCCGAAGACCACCATCAGCAGACAGATGATGAGCGGCAGCCCCCGGAAGAAGTCCGTGTACGCGGTCGCCAGCGCCCGCAGCGGGAAGAACACCGGACCGCGCAGGGTCCGTGCCACCGCCAGCAGCAGGCCGAGCACGAGCACGGCCGCACCGCACACGGCCAGCAGCCGGAGGTTCAGCCACAGGCCCTCCAGGACCTGCGGGAAGGCGACGCGCGCGTAATGGGCGCTGAAGAACGTCTCCTTGGTACGCGTCCAGCCCGGCGAGTTCGTGATCAGCACGAACAGCACCGCGCCCACGACCAGGGTGCTGGTCGCGGCGATCGCGGTGGCCCGCCGGGTGCGGGCCCGCCGGTGGCGCTCGCGGGCGATCCGGCGCTCGGACGGGACGTAACCGTCCTCGACGACGGCCGGCGTCTTGTGCAGGGTCACTTGAGCACCGGCGCGTCGACGGCGTCGGAGAGCCACTCCTTCTCCAGGGCGGCCAGCGTGCCGTCCTTCCGCAGGGCGTCCACCGCACCGCTCACGCAGGAGGTGAGCGCGGACTCCTTGTCGAGGACCAGCCCGAACTGCTCCGGATCGCCGGGGGAGTCGGCGAACTGGCCCACCACCTCGGCCTCCGGCACCTCCGCCCCGGTGATGTAGAAGGCGGTCGGCAGATCCACCACGATGGCGTCCACCTGGCCGGTCTTCAGCGCCGACTTGGCGAAGTCGTTGCGCTGGTAGACGGCCGGCTTCTCGCTCGGCTTCACCAGATCGGTGATGAAGTCCAGGCTGGTGGTGCCCACTTGAGCGCCGAGCTTCACGTCCTTGAGGTCGGCCACGCTCTTCGCCCGCGCGGCCTTCGACGACTTGAGGGCGACGACGGCCTGGCGCACGTCGTAGTAGCCGGAGGAGAAGGCGACGGCCTTCTTCCGCTCCTCACTGATGGAGACCTGGTTGATGTCGAAGTCGAACTTCTTCGCACCGGGCGCGAACGCGCTGTTGAACGGCGTGTGCTGCCACACCACCGCCTCGCGGTCGTACCCGAGCTCCTTCGCCACGGCGTAGGCCACCGCCGACTCGAAGCCCTTCCCGTTGGCCGGATCGTCGTCGGAGAACCAGGGCGCGTAGGCGGGCTTGTCGGTGCCCACGGTCAGCTTCCCGGACGCCTGGGTGGCGAGCTCGCCGGGAGCGCAGGACGCCGTGGCGCCGGCGGCCCGGTCCGGCGCCTTCTCCTCCGCTTGCGGGGCACAGCCCGTGAGGGCGGCGCAGAGGGCGACGGCGGAGCACAGGGCGGTGATGACCAGGGGCCGGTGGGCGAGATGCATAGCGGGAGACTCGCAGGACCCGGCCCCCCGTGTCGAGACGTTTCGGCAGCTGTCCACATCGTGGGAACGGGTGTTGCGGTGATGTGAACAGGGCCGGTCAGCGCCGCTGCTCACCCCGTGCCGGACTCCTTCTCCCGCAGGTCCACGATCCGCCGGATCTTGCCCACCGAGCGCTCCAGCGACTCCGGATCCACGATCTCGACGCTCACCGACACCCCGACGCCGTCCTTCACCGCCGCCGCGATGGACCGCGCCGCCCTCTCCCGTTCGTCGCCCGTCGCGTCCGCCCGCGCTTCCGCGAGGACCGTCAGCGCGTCCAGCCGCCCGTCCCGGGTCAGCCGCAGCTGGAAGTGCGGGGCGACGGCGGGCGTACGCAGCACGATCTCCTCGATCTGGGTGGGAAAGAGGTTCACCCCGCGCAGGATCACCATGTCGTCGCTGCGCCCGGTGACCTTCTGCATCCGGCGGAACGTCCGCGCCGTCCCCGGCAGCAGCCGCGTCAGGTCCCGGGTGCGATAGCGGATCACCGGCATCGCCTCCTTGGTCAGCGAGGTGAAGACCAGCTCCCCCTCCTCGCCGTCGGGCAGCACCTCACCGGTGAACGGGTCCACGACCTCCGGATAGAAGTGGTCCTCCCAGATGTGCAGCCCGTCCTTCGTCTCCACGCACTCCTGCGCGACCCCCGGGCCCATCACCTCGGAGAGCCCGTATATGTCGACCGCGTCGATGGCGAACCGGTCCTCGATCTCCCGGCGCATCCCCTCGGTCCACGGCTCCGCGCCGAAGATCCCGACCTTCAGGGACGTCGACCTCGGATCGACGCCCTGCCGCTCGAACTCGTCCAGCAGCGTCAGCATGTACGACGGCGTGATCATGATGATCTCGGGCCGGAAGTCCTGGATCAGCCGGACCTGGCGCGCGGTCATGCCCCCGGAGGCCGGGATCACCGTGCAGCCCAGCCGCTCCGCCCCGTAGTGCGCCCCGAGACCGCCGGTGAACAGCCCGTATCCGTACGCCACATGGACCTTGTGCCCGGGCCGTCCGCCCGCCGCCCGGATCGAACGGGCCACCACGTCCGCCCAGTGGTCCAGGTCCCGCTCGGTGTACCCGACGACCGTCGGACGTCCGGTCGTGCCGCTGGAGGCGTGGATCCTGCGCACCTCGTGCTCCGGCACGGCGAACATCCCGAAAGGGTAGTTGTCCCGCAGATCCGCCTTCGTGGTGAACGGGAACCGGGCCAGATCGGCGAGCGTCCGGCAGTCCTCGGGCTTCAGCCCGGCGCGGTCGAAGGCGTTCCGGTAGAAGGGGACCTTGTCGTACGCGTGCCGCAGCGTGGTGCGGAGCCGCTCCCGTTGCAGGGCCTCCAGCTCGCCCCGGCCGAGCCGTTCCGCCGCGTCCAGCATGGCCGTCATAGGGACCCTTCCTCTCCCGAAGCGGGCGACCGATCATTCGGTCGATCTTCCTGGGTGCAGTAATTCAGGAGGCCGGGGGCGCTGGCAAGAGGGGCGCACACATCGCCGTGGATCAGCTTCCCGCGAAGTCCGGTGCGTCCGCACACGGGTTCCTGTTTGGATGGGGCGTATGCCGATCTTCTCCGCGTACGACACGACCCCGCTCGCCTATCGCCTGGTGGGGGAGGGCGAACCGCTGATCTGCCTGCCCGGCGGGCCGATGCGGGCGAGCGCGTATCTCGGAGACCTGGGCGGGCTCGCCGCCCGTCGGCAGCTGGTCCTCGCGGACCTGCGCGGCACCGGCGACTCCGGGGTGCCCGAGGACCCCTCGACGTACCGTTGCGACCGCCTCGTCGACGATGTGGAGGCGCTGCGCGAACACCTGGGCCTCGACCGGATCGACGTCCTGACCCACTCCGCGGGCGCGGACCTCGCCCTGCTGTACGCCGCCCGCCACCCGGAACGGCTGCGCACCCTCACTCTGATCACGCCCAGCACCCGGGCCGTGGGCATCGAGGTGACCGACCAGGATCTGCGCGAGTCCGCCGAACTGCGGCGCGACGAGCCCTGGTACCCCGAGGCCAGGGCCGCCCAGGAAGCGCTGCTCGCCGGCGGGCCCTTCGCGGAGCTGTGGCCCGCCGTCCGGCCGCTCACATACGGCCGCTGGGACGAGGCGGCCCGCGCCCACGCCGAGGCCTCGGCCGGACAGACCAACCCCGAGGCCCGTGACCACTACGCCGCCGAGGGCGCGTTCGACCCCGCCGCCACCGCCGCCGCCCTGCGCGAGGTGACCGTGCCGGTGCTGGTCCTGGCCGGGGAGTACGACGGCCACCCGAGCCCGGACCGCGCCACCGAGCTCGCCGCGCTCTTCCCGCACGCCGAGTTCGTCGTCCAGCGCGGCGCGGGGCACTTCCCGTGGCTGGACGACCCCGGAGCCTTCGCCCGTACGGTGGCGGCCTTCCTCGACCCGGAGATCCTGAGCGTGCAGGCCGGCGGGGTCCGGCTGGCCCACCGGGTGTGGGGCGCCCCCGAGGCCCCGCCCGTCGTCCTGCTGCACGGCCGGGCGGGCTCCGGCGCGACCTGGACCCGGATCGCGGAGGACCTGGCCGCCGACCACCGGGTGTACGCCCCCGACTTCCGGGGCCACGGGCTGAGCGACTGGCCCGGCCGCTACTCCTTCGAGATGTTCCGCGACGACCTGCACGCCTTCCTGGAGGCCCGCAACCTGGCCGGGGCGACCGTCGTCGGACACTCCATGGGCGGGGTCGCCGCCTACCTCCTGGCCCAGCGGGAACCGGACCTGATCGGGCGGCTGATCATCGAGGACGCGCCGCCGCTGTACCCGCTCGACCCGCCCCGGCCGCTCTCCGTCCGCCCGGCGGGCGACCTCGACTTCGACTGGCCCGTGGTCCCCGACACCGACGCCCAGCTGAACGACCCCGACCCGGCCGTCCCCGGGCGGTTCCCGGAGATCACCGCGCCCACCCTCGTCATCGGCGGCGGCCCCGCCAGCCACATCGACCAGGAACAGCTGGTGCGGATGGTCCGCGCGATACCGGATGCCGAGCTGGTCACCATCGACGCGGGGCATCTGATCCACACGGACCGGCCGGAGGAATTCCTCGCGGCGATCCGGTCGTTCGGGCTCACCGACCGGAAGGGAGGCGGCGGGGCGTGCTGACCGAAGGGCGGTTCAGGACCGATGCCCTGCCGCGGAGCGACCGGTTCGCCCGCTGGCAGCAGTGCATGACCGATGTCGTCGCGCCCATGGAGATCACGAGCCCGCACGCGGACGACTTCTGGGCCGACCACCGGCTCCTGCGCGTCGAGGACACCCTGCTCTGGCCCACTTGTCTGCACGCCTCCCGCTACCGGCGCACACCCCGGCTGATCCGGCAGTCCGACCCGGGACTGCTCCACATGACGCTGGTCCTGCCCGGCAGCGGGACCGTGCTCGTCGAACAGGGCGGGCTGCGCAGCGCCGTCGGACCGCACGACCTCTACGTCCTCGACGTGTCCAGACCCAGTGACGTCGGCACCGTCGACGAGCCGATCGTGGGGGTGGGGGTGGACTTCCCCCGGTCGCTGCTGCCCCTGCCGACGAGCACCTCGCTGGACGAACTGCTCGGCCGGCCTCTCTCCGGCCGGCACGGCTTCGGCGCGCTGTTCAGCCAGTTCGTCACCCATCTGGTGGACCAGTCGGACTCCTACGGTCCCGCCGACGGGCCCCGGCTGAACCGGGTCCTGCTCGATCTCGCGGCCGGACTGCTCGCCGGTGGGCTCGACCGGGAGACGGCCCTGTCGCCGGAGACCCGGACCCGCAACCTCGTCCTGACCATCCGCACCTTCATCGGCCGCAATCTCCACGACCCCCGGCTCACCCCGGCCGCCGTCGCCGCCGCGCACCACATCTCCACCCGGCATCTGCACCGGCTCTTCCAGCAGGAGGGCACCACGGTGGCCGCACTCATCCGCAGCCGACGCCTCGAACGGGCCCGCCGGGACCTCGCCGACCCCGCCCTGGCCCACACACCACTGCACACGATCGCCGCCCGGTGCGGTTTCGGCGCGCCCGCCCACTTCAGCCGGGTGTTCCGCGCCGCCCACGGCATGTCCCCCAGCGACTACCGCCACGCCGGACTCCGGGACCGGGCGGAACCGGCGCGCTGACGAAGGCGGGTGAGGTGCTCGGCACACCCCCGTGGCACCGGGCACCCCGACGCCCGCCCCACCAGTCTGCGGTTCGCCTCCCGCCCTGTCCTTGACGATGGGCGACGGGGCGATTGACGATCAGCGACCGGGGTGGCAGGGCTTGCCG
>MUNB01000093.1 GCA_002154345.1 Streptomyces griseus | reverse complement strand
CCACCGGTGCGGACACCCCGCACCTGGACTTCGCGGGAACGACTCCGTACGAGGACTATGTCCAGGCGGATGTCCTGACCCATCTCCAGCACCTGCGCTCGGACGATCCCGGCGAGATGGTCTTCCTGGTCACCACCCAGGTCATGGAGCTGTGGTTCACGGTCATCGTCCATGAGTGGGAGACCGCCACCCGTGCCCTGCGCGAGGACCGCATACCCGTCGCGCGCGATGCCCTGAAGCGTTCGCTGCGCGAGCTGGAGGCGCTCAACGAGTCCTGGCGGCCGCTGGCCGGACTCACCCCCGCCCAGTTCAACTCCTACCGGGGCTCCCTCGGCGAGGGCTCCGGGTTCCAGTCCGCGATGTACCGGCGGATGGAGTTCCTGCTCGGCGACAAGTCCGCCTCGATGCTGGTGCCGCACCGGGGCGCGCCCCGCGTGTACGCGGAGCTGGAGAAGGCCCTCGGCGAGCCCAGCCTGTACGACGAGACCCTCGCCCTGCTGGCCCGGCGCGGGTACGCCGTTCCCGAGGCGGTCACCACCCGCGACCTGACCCAGCGGTACGAGCCGTCGCCCGAGGTCGAGGCGGTGTGGGCGGAGATCTACGCCTCCGACGACCAGAACGACGAACTGGTGCGGCTCGGCGAGCTGCTCACCGACGTCGGCGAGCTGGTGTGGCGCTGGCGCAACGACCACCTCGTCGCCACCCGCCGCGCGATGGGCTCCAAGACCGGAACCGGCGGTTCCGCCGGGGTGGCCTGGCTGGAGAAGCGCGCCACGAAGAACGTGTTCCCCGAGCTGTGGACGGCGCGCAGCCATGTCTGAGAACACGACCACCACGACCACGGCCCCGACGGAGAACCTCCGTGAGCGGGCGCTGAAGCTCGATGCCACCGACCCGCTGGCCGGGCGCCGCGCGCTCTTCGCGCTCGACGACGGCGTCTACCTCGACGGCAACAGCCTCGGCGCGCTGCCCGTCCACGTCCCCGCCCGCGTGCAGGACGTCCTCACCCGCCAGTGGGGCGAGCTGCGTATCCGGTCCTGGGACGAGAGCGGCTGGTGGACCGCGCCGGAGCGGATCGGCGACCGGATCGCCCCGCTCGTCGGGGCCGCCGCCGGGCAGATCGTCGTCGGTGACTCGACCAGCGTGAACGTCTTCAAGGCGGTCGTCGCGGCTGTCCGGATCGCGGGGGAGGGACGCGACGAGATCCTGGTTGACGCGACGACCTTTCCCACGGACGGGTACATCGCCTCCGCCGCCGCCCGGCTGACCGGACACCGGATCGTGCCCGTCGCGCCCGCCGACGTGCTCGCAGCGCTCGGCCCGCGTACCGCCGCCGTGCTGCTCAACCACGTCGACTACCGCTCCGGCCGGCTGCACGATCTGCCCGGTCTGACCGCCGCCGTCCACGCGGCGGGCGCGGTCGCGGTGTGGGACCTCTGCCACAGCGCGGGCGCGCTGCCCGTCGGGCTGGACGAGCACCGGGTGGACCTGGCCGTCGGCTGCACCTACAAGTACCTGAACGGCGGCCCCGGTTCGCCCGCGTACTTGTACGTCGCCGAGCGCCACCAGGCCGTCTTCGACTCGCCGCTGCCGGGCTGGAACTCGCACGCCGACCCGTTCGGCATGACCGCCGGCTACGCCCCGGCGGACGGTTCCGTACGGGGCCGGGTCGGCACGCCCGACATCGTCTCCATGCTGACGCTGGAAGCGGCGCTGGACGTGTGGGACGGGGTGTCGGTGGACGCCGTACGGGCCAAGTCGCTGGCCCTGACGGACTTCTTCCTGGAGTGCGTCGAGGCGTACGTACCGGCGGGCCGGGTCGTCTCCGTCACCCCGGCCGCGCACGCCGAACGCGGCAGCCAGGTCGCTCTGCGCTGCGCGGAGGCGGAGCCCGTGATGCGCCGGCTGATCGAGCGGGGCGTCGTCGGCGATCTGCGGCGGCCGGACGTGCTGCGGTTCGGCTTCACCCCGTTGTACGTGGGGTTCGCCGACGCGGAACGGGCGGCGCGGATCCTCGCCGATGTGCTGGCCGAGGTACCCGCCGGGGACACCGTCGGCTGACGGTTCGTCACCCTCTGTTCGACCGGGCGGGGGCGGTGCCGAGTGCTGGTACCGTCCCCGCAGGTCAACCCAGTTGGGCACCTGACACCGGTACAGAACACAGGCGCAGGCCACGGGCATAGGACGGTTGAGCAGCATGTCGGATTCCCCGGGTTCCCCGGACTCTGCGGCGCGTGATCGGGACGAGGCGGAGAGCGCGTCGGCGTTCGCCCATCCGCCCGTCGCGCCCGACGCCACCGCCGCCTACGGTGACCACCCCGACCAGGTCGTCGACTTCTACGCCCCACGCGACGGCCGCACCGCCGCCCCGCTCGTCGTCCTTCTGCACGGCGGCGCCTGGCGGGCCCCGTACGACCGGGTCCACACCTCCCCGCTCGCCGACTTCCTGGCCCGCCGGGGCTTCGCCGTGGCGAACGTGGAGTACCGGCGCGGCGGCGATGACATCCCGCAGCAGCGCGACGGTGCGGAGAACACCCGGCCGTCCGGCGCCGATCCCGTCGCCGGACGGTGGCCGGAGACCTTCGACGACGTGGCCGCGGCCCTGGACGCGATGCCCGCGCTGGCCGCCCGTGAGCTGCCGGGCGCCGATGTGCGGCGGATCGTGGTCGCCGGGCACTCGGCGGGCGGCCACCTCGCCCTGTGGGCGGCGGCGCGGCACGTCCTGCCCGAGGGGTCGCCGTGGCGGCTGTCCGCCCCGCCACCGCTGCGCGGAGTCGTCGCGCTGGCCCCGATCGCGGACTTCGCCACGGCGGCCGGGCTCGGGGTGTGCGGCGGTGCGGTCGACCAACTCCTGGGCGGCAAGGCCGACTTCGAGGAGCGGGCGGCGCACGCCGACCCCGGGGTGCTGCTGCCGACCGGGATCGCCACCGCGATCGTCCAGGGCGTCGACGACATCGTCGTGCCCAAGGCCGTCGCCGAGGCGTACGTCGACGCGGCGGCCAGGTCCGGCGAGACGGTCGGGCTGACGCTGCTCGGCGGCGTCGGGCACTTCCCGCTGATCGACCCGGCCGCCGACGCCTGCGCCGTGGTGGCCGAGGAGATCACCCAGCTCGCCTGGTGAGTTCCCCGCCGGGCCGCCCCGATTGCGGACCGAAGGTGTCCGCAAGGCTCTCTACGTTGGTCCTGTGCCGCTCGGGCGGAGTCGCAACCGACGAAGGAGAACCTCATGACGATCCTGGTGACCGGAGCAACGGGAACGGTCGGCCGCCGCGTGGTCGAGCAGCTGCTGGAGCGCGGCGAGCACGTCCGGGCGCTGACCCGCGACCCGGCGCGCGCGGAGCTTCCGGCCGGCGTCGACGTCGTACGCGGAGACCTCACCGACCCGGCGTCGCTGGAGCCCGCGCTGGACGGGGTGACCGGACTGCACCTCATCACCTTCGGAGGCGGCCTCTTCGCCCCGCTGGAGACCGGTGAGGAGATCCTCGGCCTGGCCCGGGAGGCGGGCGTGCGCCGGGTGACCGTGCTGCACGGCGGCGGGGGCACCCCGATGGAGAGCGCGGTACGGGCGAGCGGCTTCGACTGGACCGTCGTGATGCCGGTGGAGTTCATGGCGAACGCGCTGGAGTGGGCGCCGGGCATCAGGAGCGAGGGCGTGGTGCGCGAGCCCTTCGTCGACCGGCTGAGCGCGATGGTCCACGAGTCGGACATCGGGGCGGTGGCGGCGGTTGCCCTCACCGAGGACGGTCACGGCGGCCAGGAGTACCTGGTCACCGGACCGCAGGTGCTGACCGTCCGCGACAAGACGGCGGCCGTCGGCGCGGCCCGGGGCGCGGACGTCGAGCTGGTCGAGCTCACCGAGGAGCAGGCGCGGGAGAGCTGGCGGGGCCAGGGCATGCCGGAGGACGTGATCGCGTTCCTGATCGGCGTCTACCGGGACACGCCGCCGGAGGGCCGGACCGTGATCGACACGGTGGAGAAGGTCACCGGGCGGCCGGCGCGGACCTTCGCGCAGTGGGCCGAGGAGCACGCGGAGCACTTCCGTGCGCAGTCCTGAAAGCGCTGCTGACCTGGGGTTATCCGGCCCTTGAAGCGGTACGGCGGAGGCGGGTAGTCCTTGAGACGGACGCCCCGGAATCCGCACCGATGGTGACGACCCGCCGTCCGCCGCCGCCTACCGTGGAAGCGTGACCGAGACCCAGACGAAGAACAGTGGCCCGGAGTTCCGGGCAGCCGCAGCGGCGATAGACGGCCTGCGGGAGGACCTCTTCCGCCAGGCGTTCGCCTACCGGCCCCTGCCGCCGCTGAACCCCGACGGACGGCTGATGCGGCGGCTGCCCGAGGGGCTGCGCAGGGGCGCCGTCTGGGCCCCGCACGCCCTCGTGCTGTTCGCCGCCTTCCTCGTGATGATGGCCGGGTTCGCCGAGTGGGAGTTCCGCCTCCTGATGGGGCTGGTCCCCGCGATCGTGGTGGCGATGACCCTCATCAGGCCGGTCGCCGCGTTCTGGGCGTCGATGCTGGCGACCGTCTTCTGCGCGGTCCTGGGCAGCGAGGGGCTGTGGGGGCCGAGCGCCTTCGGGGCGCAGCTGGTGGTCCTGGTGGTCGTGGCCGCCCGGACCCGGCCCCGTACCGCCGCCTGGATGTGGCTGCTGACCCTGCTGTTCGGGATGCTGGTGGAGGGCGGCGACCCGTCGATCACCGCGCCGCTGGCGACGCTCTCCGCCTTCGCGCTGCTGGTCGTCGCCGTGGTCCAGATCCGGCGCGACGCCGAGCGCGAGGTCACCGTGCAGCGCACCGTCACCGCCGTCGAGCGCGACCGGCGCACCCTGCTGGAGGAGCGCACCACCATCGCCCGGGAGCTGCACGACGTGGTGGCCCACCACATGTCCGTCGTCGCGATCCAGGCCGAGGCCGCCCCCTACCGGGTCGAGAACCCGCCGCCGGAGCTGGAGCAGGCCTTCGTCACCATCCGGGAGAACGCCGTCGCCGCCCTCACCGAGCTGCGCCGCGTCCTCGGGGTCGTACGGGCGGAGGACTACGAGGCCCCGGACGCCCCGCAGCCCACCCTCGCCGCGCTCGACGGGCTCCTGGACAACGTCCGCGAGACTGGCCTGGAGACGGAGAAGGTGATCACCGGGGCCGTCCGCGAGCTGCCGCAGGGCGTCGAGCTGTCGGCGTACCGGATCGTCCAGGAGGCCCTGAGCAACACCCTGCGGCACGCGCCGGGCTCCTCCGCCAGGGTCGAGCTCGGCTATGTCCTGGGCGGGCTCGGGCTGCGCATCGTCAACGGGCCGCCGCGCGGTCTGGTCAAGCCCTCGCCGGGGGCCGGGCACGGGATCACCGGGATGCGGGAGCGGGTCGCGATGCTGAACGGCGAGATGACGGCCGGAGCGACGGCGGACGGCGGCTACGAGGTCGCCGTCTTCCTCCCCGTACCGCTGTCCCCGGAGCCGGAGCAGCCGGAGTCCCGGGAGCCGGCCGACGGCAACGGCAACGGTGAAACGGTCGTCATCGAACGCGTACAGGACGGCCGGGCATGAGCGACACCGACATCCGGGTCCTGATCGTCGACGACCAGATGATGGTCCGCGAGGGCTTCTCGGTCCTGCTCAACGCGATGCCGGGGATCACCGTCGTGGGCGAGGCGGTGGACGGGCAGCAGGCCCTCGCCCAGGTCGCCGCCCTGAGCCCGGACGTCGTCCTGATGGACATCCGCATGCCGGAGATGAACGGCATCGAGGCGACCCGCGAGATCGTCGCCCGGGACGCCGACGCGAAGGTCCTGGTGCTGACGACCTTCGACCTCGACGAGTACGTCTACCAGGCGCTGCGGGCCGGGGCCTCGGGCTTCCTCCTCAAGGACGCCTCCGCCCGGCAGCTCGCCGACGGGGTACGGGTGGTGGCCTCGGGCGAGGCGCTGCTCGCCCCGACGGTCACCAAGCGGCTGATCACCGAGTTCTCCAAGCTCGCGGAGACCCCGCGGCCGCCCGCCCTGGCCCGGATCGGCGATCTCACCGAGCGCGAGACGGAGGTACTCGTCCTGATCGCGCAGGGCCTCTCCAACGCGGAGATCGCCTCGCACCTGATCGTCGCCGAGTCCACGATCAAGACGCACGTCAGCCGCATCCTGGTGAAGCTGGGGCTGCGCGACCGGACCCAGGCGGCGGTGTTCGCGTACGAGGCGCGGCTGGTCACCCCGGGGTAGCCGGCCCTGTGCCGGAGCTGTGCGGGGCCTTCCGGCGAGCGTGGGAGCCCCGGACCTGTGCCGGGGGCCTTGCGGCGGGCGCGGGCGCGGGTAGCGTCGGATCATGCACGTGTCCTTCGATCCCTGGTCGCCCGCGTTCGTCGCCGATCCCTACCCCGCCTACACCGCGCTGCGCGCCACCGGCCGGGCGCACTGGTTCGAGCCGACGGGGCAGTGGCTGATCCCGCACCACTCCGACGTATCGGCCCTGCTGCGCGACCGGCGGCTCGGCCGGACGTATCTGCACCGCTTCAGCCACGAGGAGTTCGGCCGCACCCCGCCGCCCGCCGCGCACGAGCCGTTCACCACGCTCAACGGGCAGGGCATCCTCGATCTGGAGGCCCCCGACCATCCGCGGATCCGCCGGCTGATCTCCAAGGCGTTCACCCCGCGTACGGTCGAGAACCTGGCCCCGACCGTACGGCGGCTGGCGGCCGAGCTGGTCGACGCGTTCGTGGCGAAGGGCGGCGGGGATCTGCTGGCCGAGGTCGCGGAGCCGCTGCCGGTCGCGGTGATCGCGGAGATGCTGGGCATCCCGGAGGCGGACCGGGGCCTGCTGCGGCCCTGGTCGGCGGCGATCTGCGGAATGTTCGAGCTGAACCCCTCGGAGGAGACGGCGGCCGCCGCTGTCCGGGCCTCCGTCGACTTCTCCGCGTATCTGCGCGGGCTGATCGCCGAGCGGCGCACCGACCCCGGCGAGGACCTGATCTCGGCGCTCATCGCCGCCCACGACGAGGGCGAGCGGCTGACCGAGCAGGAGATGATCTCCACCTGTGTGCTGCTGCTGAACGCGGGCCACGAGGCGACGGTGAACACCACCGTCAACGGCTGGCGCACCCTCTTCCACCACCCGGAACAGCTGGCCGCCCTGCGAGCCGACCCGGCGCTGCTGCCCACCGCGATCGAGGAACTCCTGCGCTACGACACCCCGTTGCAGATGTTCGAGCGCTGGGTGCTGGACGACATCGAGATCGACGGCCAGGTGATCGGGCGGGGCGCGGAGGTGGCGCTGCTGTTCGGCTCGGCCAACCGGGACCCGGAGCGGTTCGCCCGCCCGGACGTCCTGGATCTGTCGCGTACGGACAACCCGCACATCACCTTCGGCGCGGGCATCCACTTCTGCCTGGGCGCCCCGCTGGCCCGGCTGGAGCTGGCCGCGTCCTTCGGCGAGCTGCTGCGGAAGGCCCCCGCGCTGCGGATGACGGCGGAGCCGGAGTGGCACCCGGGGTATGTGATCCGGGGGCTGAAGGAGCTGCGGGCGGAGGTGTAGGCGGGGGCGGTCAGCAGGGGTTGGAGCACTCCGGCCGCGGCGGACCGGCCAGCGCGTCGACGGCGTAACCGATCGCGGCGAGTCCTGCGACGGCGGCGACCAGACCGAGCGCCCGCAGCCGGCGGCCGCGGACCGCGGAGAAGACGGCCAGCGCCGCGGCGATCCCGCCGATGACCATGAGGGGCAGGCCGTACCACACCACGTCCCAGTTCGTGGCGCCCTCGAAGCCGTCGAGGAGACCGTCCTTGCCGTACGGGGTCCACAGCGCGATGCCCGCGAGGGCGCCGGCGAAGGCGGTCAGGCAGCCGGCGGTGCCGGCGGCGGCTTCGCGGCGCGGGTTCTCGGTCTCCATGCTGCGTGGGACGCGGTGGGGCGCGGGCTCGGTTCCGCTTACGGGGGCGCTGCCCCCGGACCCCCGCTCCTCAAACGCCGGAGGGGCTGGAGGTGCGCCCCCGCTCCTCGAACGGCCGGAGGGGCTGGAGGTGCGCCCCCGCTCCTCGAACGGCCGGAGGGGCTGGAGGTGCGCCCCCGCTCCTCGAACGGCCGGAGGGGCTGGAGGTGCCGGGGGCTGTCGTGCGACGTCACGTCAGCGGGTACGACCTCCGGCCCGATGCCTCGTCGATCTCGTCGTGGGCCTTGGTCAGCAGTTTCATCGCCAGTTCGTTCAGCGCCCTGGCCCCCGCGATCTCCTCGCCGACCCGCTGCTGGTCGGCGTCCGAGGGGTGGCGGCTGGCGTAGCCGTGGGCGCGTACCTCTGTTCCGTCGGAGAGGCGGACGAGCGCCGCCGCGCGGGTGCGGTGGGTGTCCTCCTCGAATTCGAGGTCGATGTGCCATCCGACAGCGATCCTGGTCATGACGAACACCTCCGGGACGTTCCGGGCGTCTTCTACCAGCGTGCGCCCGCTGTCCCGTCCGCGCTCGCCGGGCCCGGCAGCATCAGCCCCCAGGCGCCCGCCCGGACCGTCCAGGTCCGGGTGCGCACCGGGCCCCCGGTCTGTATGTCGGCCCGGTAGCGGAAGTCCGCGCCGGAGACGGTGACGGCCTTGGCCTCCGCCGTCACCTCCTCGCCCGACGCGGTGCGGACGACCACGTCGGCCAGCCCGCCGCCGCCCTGCGAGGTCACCGAGACGCCCCGGACCGGTGTGTCCAGGTCGCTCAGCAGCACCCCGTCCGCCTCGATGCGCAGGCGGTGGGCGCCCGGGTGCGTGGCGGCGGCGACCGGGGCCGGGCGGACCAGGGACGTCACCAGCGAGCGGCAGGTGTCCCAGACGGCCGTGACGCCCGAGGGCGGGCCGCCCGGGCCGGGCTGCGGGGCCGGGGCGGGGATGCGCAGGCGGCCGAGGACCACGCCGTCGCTGTCGTCGACCAGGAGGTCCAGCCGCCGCACCGCACCGTCCAGCGCGGTCCGGGCGGCGGCCACCGCGCCCCGGGGGACGCCGAGGGCGTGGGCCACCTCCAGGGCGTGCGCCGCGCCGACCGGGATCAGGGAGAGGACGCCGGCGGCCAGCTCCCGTTCGCGGTGCAGCTGGGCCACCGCACGCAGCAGCGCGTGATCGTCGCCGACCACCACGGGCCGCCGCGCACCCCGCCGGGACAGGGCCCGGGCGAACTCCTCGGGGGTGTCCGGAAGGCAGATCTTGGCGTGCGAGCCGGCGCTCAGCACGTCCTTGGCGATGCGCACGGACTCGCCGTCGGTCCGGCGGGCGACCGGGTCGATGACCACCAGGAGCTGGTCGTCGCCGTCGTCGGGGGGCTCTGCAGCCGACACCTCGGTCCTTCCTCGGGTAGCATCTTGGTGCAAGAGCCCCTTGCGCTATTGCGCCAGGGGCTTCGTCTATTCCGGGGCACCCGGTTCGACGGCTCAGGCTTTGCCGTACATCGTCGTGCGGCAGGTACGACCTTTACGTACGCCCCCTGACCTTGGACATGCCCCGCCCGGAAGGGGTGTACGCCTGTGCCCGCACTTGTGCTGCTCGGTGCTCAGTGGGGTGACGAGGGCAAGGGGAAGGCCACCGACCTCCTCGGTGGATCCGTGGACTATGTCGTGCGATACCAAGGCGGTAACAATGCCGGTCACACGGTCGTCGTAGGCGACCAGAAGTACGCACTGCATCTCCTCCCCTCCGGAATCCTGTCGCCGGGGTGTACCCCGGTCATCGGGAACGGTGTCGTGGTCGACCCGGCGGTCCTGCTCTCCGAGCTGAGCGGTCTGAACGAGCGAGGCGTCGACACGTCCAAGCTTCTGATCAGCGGCAACGCTCATTTGATCACTCCGTACAACGTCACGCTCGACAAGGTGACCGAGCGCTTCCTCGGGAAGCGCAAGATCGGCACGACGGGCCGGGGCATCGGTCCGACGTACGCCGACAAGATCAACCGGGTGGGGATCCGCGTCCAGGACCTCTACGACGAGTCGATCCTGGAGCAGAAGGTGGAGGCGGCCCTGGAGCAGAAGAACCAGCTCCTGGCCAAGGTCTTCAACCGCCGGGCCATCGAGGCCGGCAAGGTCGTCGAGGACATGCTCCAGTACGCGGAGCAGATCAAGCCGTTCGTCGCCGACACGACCCTGATCCTGAACGATGCCATCGACGAGGGCAAGGTCGTGCTCTTCGAGGGCGGCCAGGGCACCCTGCTCGACGTCGACCACGGCACGTACCCCTTCGTCACCTCGTCGAACCCGACGGCGGGCGGCGCCTGCACCGGCGCCGGTGTCGGCCCGACGAAGATCAGCCGCGTCATCGGCATCCTCAAGGCCTATACGACGCGGGTCGGCGCCGGTCCGTTCCCGACCGAGCTGCACGACGAGGACGGCGAGGCGCTGCGGCGCATCGGTGGCGAGCGCGGTGTCACCACCGGCCGTGACCGCCGCTGCGGCTGGTTCGACGCCCCGATCGCGCGCTACGCGACCCGGGTCAACGGCCTGACCGACTTCTTCCTCACCAAGCTGGACGTCCTCACCGGCTGGGAGCAGATCCCGGTCTGCGTGGCGTACGAGATCGACGGCAAGCGCGTCGAGGAACTCCCGTACAACCAGACCGACTTCCACCACGCGAAGCCGATCTACGAGAACCTGCCGGGCTGGTCCGAGGACATCACCAAGGCCAAGACCTTCTCCGACCTGCCGAAGAACGCGCAGGGGTACGTGAAGGCCCTGGAGGAGATGTCGGGCGCCCCGATCTCCGCGATCGGCGTCGGCCCCGGCCGGACCGAGACGATCGAGATCAACTCGTTCCTGTAGGCGGTGCTCCGGCGGTGGGGCCCGGGATCATTCCGATCCCGGGCCCCTCCGCCTTTCCCGGCCGGGCGGACCTTGACAGGTCCAGACCAATGCGGTTTGGGTGGTGGCTCCCCCATGTCGGCCCGCCGGGGCGCTCGGGCGTTCGGTGTGCCGCGTCGAAGGAGTGAGCAGCCCTGTCCCGCATCGATTGCTTCACGAAGCTCTTGACCGCGCCGGCCGCCCTGGCCGTCCTCGCCGCCGCCCTCGTCACGGCGGCCCCCGCCGCCTCCGCCTCGACCTCCGCCGCCGAGCCCTGCGCCCCGCTCCACAGCGCGACGGCCGACTACCGTGCCGGGGACACCGTCTCCCACCACGGCCGCAACTGGAGCGCCAAGTGGTGGACGCGCGGAGAGAATCCGGGCGCGGGCTCCGCGTGGGCGGACCGGGGCGCCTGTACGGGAGGGGTGTCCGACTTCGTCATCGGCGAGGCGGAGTTCGACGCGATCTTCCCGGACCGTGACCCCTTCTACACGTACCAGGGCCTGATCGACGCACTGCACGCCTACCCGCACTTCGCCAACGTCGGTACGCCGCAGACCCGGGCCCGGGAGGCGGCGGCGTTCCTGACGCACGCGGACTTCGAGTCGGTGGGGCTGAAGTACGTCAAGGAGATCAACGAGGCCAACTACGGGCGCAAGTGCGACGACACCCAGCCCTTCGGGTGCCCGGCGGGCCGTGAGGCGTACTACGGGCGCGGCCCGATCATGTTCAGCTGGAACTTCAACTACAAGGCCGCCGGCGACGCCCTCGGGCTCGATCTGCTGAACGACCCGTGGCTGGTCGAGCGGGATCCGTCCGTGGCCTGGGCCACCGCCCTCTGGTACTGGAACACCCAGAACGGCCCCGGCACCATGACCTCGCACGAGGCGATGGTCGGCGGCGCGGGCTTCGGCGAGACGATCCGCTCGCTCAACGGCGCGCTGGAGTGCGACGGCGGCAATCCGGAGTCGGTGGCCGCGCGGGTGGAGCGGTACGAGCGCATCACGGGCGTCGTCGGGGTGGCGCCGGGGTCCGGGCTCACCTGCTGAACCGGAACCGGAACCCGGCGGGTTGATGCGGGAGAGCGCGTCCGCCGGGCGGGCGGGGCTGTCCGCATGCTGGGCGGGCCGGAAGATTTTACCTTCGGGCCCACCTCCGTTCGCGGAAGATCCGGATGGACTCCCTCCGCAATAGGGGCTGTTGAGAGCGCTCTTGACGCGAACGGCCGGGGCGGGCCCGGCCGGGGCCGGTGCGACCTCCGTCCTTTTCGAGGATGGTCTAGACCTTGACAGGTCCAGACCATCCTCGCTTGAGTGTCGGGCACCCCCACGGCGGCGCACGGCCGGACGTCGCGCCGCGTCTAAGGAGTGTGATCACGTGATTCGACGTGTCATGGCCCTGCTGGTCGCGCTCGGCGCGATCGTCGCGGCGCTCGTCGTCCTCCCCGCCGCCACCGCGCAGGCCGCCACCTGTGCCACGGCCTGGAACTCCTCGGCGGTCTACACCGGAGGCGGCACCGTCTCCTACAACGGCCGCAACTACACCGCCAAGTGGTGGACCCAGAACGAGACGCCGGGCAGCTCCGACGTCTGGGCCGACAACGGCGCCTGCGGCACCGGCGGCGGCGGTGAGGACCCGGGCCAGAGCAACGGCTTCGTCGTCAGCGAGGCCCAGTTCAACCAGATGTTCCCGAACCGGAACGCCTTCTACACCTACCAGGGTCTGACCGACGCCCTGAGCGCCTACCCGGCCTTCGCCAACACCGGAAGCGACGAGATCAAGAAGCGGGAGGCCGCGGCCTTCCTCGCCAACGTCAGCCACGAGACCGGCGGGCTGGTGTACATCAAGGAAGTCAACGAGGCGAACTACCCGCACTACTGCGATGCGAGCCAGCCGTACGGCTGCCCGGCCGGCCAGTCCGCGTACTACGGCAAGGGCCCGATCCAGCTGAGCTGGAACTTCAACTACAAGGCGGCCGGTGACGCGCTGGGCATCGACCTGCTGAACAACCCGTACCTCGTGGAGCAGAACTCCGCCATCGCCTGGAAGACCGGCCTCTGGTACTGGAACACCCAGAGCGGCCCCGGCACGATGACCGGCCACAACGCCATCGTCAACAACGCCGGCTTCGGCGAGACCATCCGCTCCATCAACGGCTCGATCGAGTGCAACGGCGGCAACCCGGCCCAGGTCCAGAGCCGGATCGACAAGTTCACGCAGTTCACCCAGGTGCTCGGCACCACCACCGGCTCGAACCTGAGCTGCTGACCCCCGGTCCTCACGAGGACCTGAGAGCCCCACCCGAGCGGGGCTTTTGCCCTCCCGGTCAAACGCCTCGCCGCTGACCGCGATCGAGTGGCACGGTGTTCCAGCCCGGTCCTCCGGCGTCTTTCCTCGTCCCGTCCGGATCACCGGCTCACCACGGACCATGCGCATCACGAACAAGGGGGAACCAAGTGAATCTGCACGGGAGGGGCGGCCGGGCGGTCGCGGCGGCCATGGGCACCGCCATCGCGCTCACGCTGGGACTGTCGGCCTCGCCGGCTTCGGCGAAGGCATCCGACGGCTGGGTACGCGGGTACGACACGTTCACGGACGACTTCGACGACGAGGGGGTCCTGAGCAGGACCAGCCACACGCGGTCCAACGCCACCTGCCTGTGGCAGCGGATCCTGTGGGCCGAAGGCGCGAAGTACCGTCCCAGCCTGGAGGCCCCCGACCGGCTGTTCAAGAGCAGCCAGATCACCGGAATCTTCGACGACGCCACCTACCGGGCGACCCGGGCACTTCAGGCCCGCTGGGACCTGGGTGTCGACGGCGAGGTCGGAAAGGCGTCGCTCGGCCGGGCGGGCACCCACCTGCGCAAGAAGTCGGGGAGTACGGCGCGGGGGAAGAAGCTGGTCCTCCGGTACTCGGGCAACGCGCACACCATCACCATCGAGCGCAACGCCGAAGGGAAGTACCTCTTCAAGGACCGGAACAACGGCTGGCGACAGGCCGGGTACGACTACCGCAGCTGCCCCTGAGGGGCCGTCGCGCGGGCGGGGTACGGACGAGCGGGGGACGCGCCCGGCCGGGCGCGCTCACACCAGCTGGGGCTTCACCGACATCAGCAGGTGGCGGTGGGCGTCCGTGCCCGTCCCGTCCGTGATCATCGCGCGCTGGCCGGCGCCCAGCAGCAGGAGCCGCAGCGACGGATCCGTGAACGAGGCCAGGGCGTCGGCCAGATAGCCCGGGTTGAAGGCCACGGTCAGTTCCTCGGGCCCCTCCAGGACGGCCGGCAGCCGCTGGGAGGCCACATCGTCCTCGTAACCCGCCCGGAGCAGGACCGAGGCGTCGGCGCGGGAGAAGGTCATCTGCACCGGGCTGTCCCCGTCGGCGACGACGGAGACCCGCTTGACGGCCTCCGTCAGCCGGGCCCGGTCCACCACCGCGACCGCCGGGTCCGCCATCGCGAACAGCTTCTCGTGGCGCGGCAGTCGGCCCTCCAGGAGGCGCACGGTGGTCCGCATCCCGGCGTGCTCGAAGCCCGCCGAACCGGCGTCCAGGGCGACGCTGACCTGCCCGGACCGGCCCAGCGAGCGGGCGATCTCGGTGAGGCGGCGGGCGGAGACGATGACGTCGGCGCTCTCGCCGGGGGCGGTCGCCTTCCACGGGAGGGTGCGTACGGCGAAGCGGTAGCGGTCGGTCGCGGCGAGCGTCATCGTGTCGCCGTCGAGGCCCAGCCGGATTCCGGTGAGCGCGGGCAGGGTGTCGTCGCGACCGGCGGCCACCGCCACATCGGCCACGGCCGACCCGAACAGCTCCGCGTCCACCGCGCCCCGGACCCGCGGCAGCGCGGGCAGCGCCGGGTAGTCGTCCAGGGGCAGCACGGAGAGGCCGAACCGAGCGCCGTCACCCGCGACCGTGAACCGTGAGCCCTCCACCGCGCACTCCACGGGGCCCTCGGGCAGCACCTTGCAGATGTCCAGCAGCCGCCGCCCCATGACGAGCACCCGCCCGGGCCGCACGACGTCGGCGTCCACGTCGACGCGCGCGGACGCCTCGTAGTCCAGCCCGGAGATCCGCAGCCGCCCGCCCTCGCCCTCCGTGTCCAGCAGCAGGCCGCCCAGCACCGGGACGGGTGAGCGTACGGGCAGGACGCGGGCGGCCCAGGCCACGGCCTCGGTCAGGGCACTGCGTTCGATACGGAACTCCATGGGGCGCCTCTCCTCGGACGTCGCGAGCCGGAGGCCGGAAGGCCGCATCCGACTTCTCCGTACGACGTTAGGAGGTACCACTGACAACCGGGGCCGGCCGGCGGGCCCGGGCGGCGGTGCGCGGGCCGGGAACCGGCGACAGCGACCACCCCCGTGAGCCGCTGCCGCCGCGCCCCCGAGTGCTCCGGCCTTCCCCCGTCTCCCCCGACGTGCCGGAACACGTTCGGACGATAGAACGGCGGGTAGGGAACCGGGAGATTCAATACGCCCAGTGGGGCGGCCACGGGGGTATCGGTCCGCACAGTCGGGCCGGTTGGTCCCCCCGTACCGCGGCTGTGTCCTGGGCAGGAACGGGGGACGGATGCGGGTACAGGAGCGTGCGGACGATCTGCTGCGGATGCACCGGCTGGCCCGCTCCGGCGGAACGGCCGAGCTGCTGCGCTGGCTGGCCGGGCGGGCCGAGGGCTGGGCCGGGCTCGTCGGGCCGGACGGGACGGTGCTGCACGCGGCGGCCCGGACGGAGCGGGTGGTGGTGCCCGATGTCGCGGGGCTCGTCGCCGAGGGCGCGAGCACCCTCACGGAGCGCGGGGCCCGGGCGTACTCGCTGGACACCGGTGCGCACACGGCCCTGTTGTTCCCGCTGAGCGCCGACGACCCCGCCGCGTCGGTGCTCGTCGTCGTCGCGCCCCGGCCGGTGGCCGCCGGGCTCGCCACGCTGCTGGCCGACGTGGTCCTGCCGCTGGCCCTGTGCCTCCAGGCCGAGACGCTGGAGCGCAAACGCCGCCGGGTGGACCTCGCCGAGTCCCGGGGCCGTGAGGCGGTGCTGCATCTGCTGATGACGGGCCAGCTCTCCATCGCCCAGCAGGTCGCCGGCGCGCTGCGGCCCCGGCTGCCCGATCCGGTACGGGTGTGTGTCGTGGAGTGCTCCGGCGACGGGCGCGACGAGGTGGCCCGGGTCTGTGTGGAGGCGGACGGCGGCCGGTCCTGGATCGTGCGGTGCCCGGTCTACGCGCGCCATCTCATCCTCGTGATGCCCGCCGGGGCGACCGAGCCGGACGCCGTCGCGACCGACGAGGCCGTCGCCGCCCGGGTGGGCGACTGCGTGGTGGGCGTCAGCGAGCCGGTGCCGCTGGCCGACACCGCCACCGGCTACCGCCAGGCCTTCCACGCCCTGGCCGTCGCCCGTGAACTGCCCGCCCGGCATGCCCGGTTCGGGGCCTCGCCGGATCCCGCGCTGGTCGTCGGACCGATCGGCCGGCAGTGGGCGGACGAGCTGCTGACGCCGCTGCTGACCCATGTGCCGCGCCGTGCGCAGGACCCCGGGAGCCAGGAGCTGGCGGCCACGGCCGCGTCCTGG
>MUNB01000092.1 GCA_002154345.1 Streptomyces griseus | reverse complement strand
CCGTAAGGGGACCCGTTTCTCGCCCCAAGGACCGGCCGGGGAGCGGGAGTCGGGGCGGGCTCCGGGGTTCGAGAACCTGCCGGCGATCGTGGCGGCCGCGGCCTCGCTGCGCGCGGTACGGGACGAGGCGGCGGCGGAGTCGGTGCGGCTGCGGGCCCTGGTGGGCCGGATCCGGTCGGTGGTGGCCGAGCGGGTGCCCGATGTCGAGGTGGTGGGCGATCCGGAGCGGCGGCTGCCGCATCTGGTCACCTTCTCCTGTCTCTATGTCGACGGGGAGACCCTGCTGCATGAGCTGGACCGTAGGGAATTCTCCGTATCGTCCGGTTCGTCCTGCACCAGCAGCACGCTGACCCCGAGCCATGTGCTCAAGGCGATGGGGGTGCTCTCGGAGGGGAACGTCCGGGTGTCGCTGCCTCCGGGCACGGCCGCCGCGGACGTGGACCGCTTCCTGGAGGTCCTGCCGGGGGTGGTGGCCGAGGTGCGCGAGCGGCTCGGCGTCCCGGCCGCCCCGCGCCCGACGCCGCCCTCCCCCGGTCCCGCCGCGTCCCTGGTGGTCGACGCGCTGGGCCGGCGCTGCCCGATCCCGGTGATCGAACTCGCAAAGGTGATCGGAGAGGTAGCGGTGGGCGCCACGGTGACGGTGCTCGCCGACGACGAGGCGGCCCGGCTGGACATCCCGGCCTGGTGCGAGATGCGGGGTCAGGAGTACGTGGGCGAGGAGCCGGCGGACCGGGGCTCGGCCTATGTGGTCCGCCGGCTCGCCTGATCAGGCCAGGTGCTGACGGACGTCGGCGGCGGCGTCGTGGCCGTACGCCTTGGTGAAGCGGTCCATGAAGTGGGTGCGGCGCAGGGTGTACTCCTGGGTGCCGACCGTCTCGATCACCAGGGTGGCGAGCATGCAGCCGACCTGGGCGGCGCGCTCCAGGCCGACGCCCCAGGCGAGGCCGGAGAGGAAGCCTGCCCGGAAGGCGTCGCCGACGCCGGTGGGGTCGGCCTTGGTCTCCTCCTCGGGGCAGCCGACCTCGATGACCGGCTCGCCGACCCGCTCGATCCGGACACCGCGGGCGCCGAGGGTGGTGACACGGTGGCCGACCTTGGCGAGGATCTCCTCGTCGCTCCAGCCGGTCTTGGACTCGATGAGCCCCTTCTCGTACTCGTTGGAGAAGAGGTAGGTGGCGCCGTCGAGGAGGATGCGGATCTCGTCGCCGTCCATCCGCGCGATCTGCTGCGAGAAGTCGGCGGCGAACGGGATGTTCCGGGAGCGGCACTCCTCGGTGTGGCGGAGCATCGCCTCCGGGTCGTCGGCTCCGATGGAGACGAGGTCCAGGCCGCCGACGCGGTCGGCGACGCTCTTCAGCTCGATGAGGCGGGCCTCGCTCATCGCGCCCGTGTAGAAGGAGCCGATCTGGTTGTGGTCGGAGTCGGTGGTGCAGACGAAGCGGGCGGTGTGCAGCACCTCGGAGATCCGGACCGAACCGGTCTCGACGCCGTGCCGGTCGAGCCAGGCGCGGTACTCGTCGAAGTCGGCTCCGGCGGCGCCGACCAGGATCGGGCGGGTGCCGAGCAGGCCCATCCCGAAGCAGATGTTGGCGGCGACACCGCCCCGGCGCACATCGAGGTTGTCGACCAGGAAGGACAGGGAGACCGTGTGCAGCTGATCCGCGACCAGCTGGTCGGCGAAGCGGCCGGGGAAGGTCATGAGGTGGTCAGTGGCGATCGAGCCGGTGACTGCAATACGCACGGGGAGGCTACTCCTGCGGAAGGCGAAGGGCCGTGAGTGCGCCCTCCGGGACGACGTGACAGTTCACGCTACCGGGTGAGCCGACGGCCGGGAAAAGGGAAAACTACCCGATAGTAGGGCTTTCTACCTGAGCTCGACCGTGGTTACGGTGCGGATATGTCGAAGCACACCGCATTGCCCGAGTCGGAATTGAGCCTGGCCGCACTGCGCGGAGACTGCGCGCGGATGGCTCCGCACTGGACGGCGCCGGTGAAGAGCGCGCCGGTTCCGGTGAAGCCGTCCCTGATCAACGGGGTGACGGTGCCGCCCTCGTCGGCGCGGCTGATCGACGCGATGTCCGAGTACGGCGACTGAGGGCGGACCCGGCCGGGCCGGCCGGCACCGTGTTTCGGCCCTTTCGTTGCAGGTTCCGGCGAAAACCGTACGGCGACCGCGTCCGGACCTCCGTCGGCCGGGGGAACCGCCCGCTCCTCTGTTCCGTCCCATCGGTGTCCCCGTCCGGGGGCACGCGGTAGGCACCGCGACGGCAACGCAGTCGAAGGAGCGATCCGGTGAGCACCGAGCGACCCGACAACGACGTGACCGGCCCCCGGCGGCGGCGTCCGCCGCTCGCGGTGGCCTCGGTGGCCGCGGCCGTGCTGCTGGCCGGGGGCGGCGGGGCGTACTGGGCCTCGACCGCTTCGGGCGACGGCGGCAGGGCGGACAGCGGTGCGGCGGCGAAGGGCGAGGCCCCGCCGCTGGCCCTGGACGCCGCCGCGGACGGCCCGGACCGGGCCGCCTCGTCCTCCGACACCCCTCCCCCGGGCATCGCCCCCGGTGAACCGGATCCGGGCGGCCCGCCCGTGACCTACCGGGCCGAGGGCGACCTCCCGGACGGCCCGGACGAGGCGGCGGTCCACCACGCGAAGGGCACGGTGGCGTCGGCCGATGTCGCCCGGCTGGCGAAGGCGCTGGGCATCCCGGGCTCGCCGCGCACCGAGGGCGCGTCCTGGGTGGTCGGCGACGACGACGGCCCCGGTGCGCTCCTGAAGGTGACGAAGCAGGCGCCGGGCACCTGGACGTTCGCCCGCACCACCCCCACCACACCGTGCGAGCCGGGGAAGATGTGTGCGAACGGGCCCGCGGAGCCGGGCGGCGACCCGGTGAGCGAGAAGGCGGCGAAGGCGGCCGCGGTCCCGGTCCTCAAGGCGGCCGGGCAGGACGACGCGGCGCTGAACGCGGGCCAGCTGATGGGCGACGTCCGGGTGGTGAACGCCGATCCGAAGATCGACGGGCTCCCGACGTACGGCTGGTCGACCGGGGTCCAGGTGGGCCCGGACGGCAAGGTGAGCGGCGGCAGCGGACATCTGAAGGCGCTGGAGAAGGGCGCCACCTATCCGACGGTCGGCGCGGACGAGGCGCTGAAGCAGCTGAACGCGGCGAGCAAGGGCAAGGGCGACGCCTCCGGCGACATCGGCGGCTGCGCCACCCCCGTCCCGCTGGAGGGTGAGCAGAAGTCCCCGTCGGATCCGCAGTGCGTGCCGTCGAACGGCAAGCGGGCCCCGGTGACGCAGACGGTCGAGGACGCGGTGTTCGGCCTGGCGCTGAACTACGTGGACGGCCGGCAGACGCTGGTGCCGTCCTGGCTGTTCACGGTCCGGCAGGCGCCGGGCGGTCCCGAGCACACGGTCACGCAGGTCGCCGTGGACCCGGAGTTCATCGAGAAGCCTCGGACGCCGACGCCCTCCGGGGACCGGAAGGTGACCTCGTACGGCGCGGACGGGCGGACCCTCGATGTGACGTTCTGGGGCGGTGTGTGCAGTACGTACACGGCGAGCGCCCAGGAGAGCGCGGGCCAGGTCCGGATCTCGGTCACGGAGAAGCCGCAGGAGGGCAAGAAGGCCTGCATCATGATCGCCAAGGAGCTGACCCGGACGGTGACGCTGGAGAAGCCGCTGGGCGACCGTACGGTGATCGACGCGGCCTCGGGCGGTGCGGTGCCGCGCGGCTGACGCGGACGGCGGCACGGCATACGGCGGCGGCCCCGGGAGTGATTCCCGGGGCCGCCGCCGTATGCCGTGTGTCCCGCCTTCGGCGTTTAGCTGAAGGAGTCGCCGCAGGCGCAGGAGCCGGTGGCGTTGGGGTTGTCGATCGTGAAGCCCTGCTTCTCGATGGTGTCGACGAAGTCGATGGAGGCGCCGCCCAGGTACGGGGCGCTCATCCGGTCGGTGACGACCTTGACACCGTCGAAGTCCTTCACGACGTCACCGTCGAGCGAACGCTCGTCGAAGAAGAGCTGGTAGCGCAGGCCCGAGCAACCGCCGGGCTGAACGGCGACGCGCAGCGCCAGGTCCTCGCGGCCTTCCTGCTCCAGCAGGCCCTTGACCTTGGCGGCGGCGGCGTCGGACAGGAGGATGCCGTCGCTCACGGTGGTGGTCTCGTCCGATACGGACATCTGCTTCTCTCCCGGGTTGTACGGACTGCTTGCCGACGGTTCAACCGCCTCGGCCGCGGATTCATTCCGGGCCCAGCGCTTGTCTGTTCCTTTTCATGCTCGCACACCCGGTCGCCCGGGGGATGCGTCACATCGACGCTATCGGCATCGTCAAAGTGACACGAAGCGGCTATGATAGATAGCGTCAAATAGACGAAAAGGCGCGTTCGCCGAAGCGCAGAGCAGAACGCAGAGAAGAAAGGGTGCGTGACGTGACCACGGCCCAGCCCCTGGACGTACAGCCGACACCCCTCGCGCTGCTGCTGCTCGGCCGCGAGGCCGACCCGAGGAGCGAGCGCGGAGTCGAATGCCCCGGCGACCTCCCCTCCCCGTCCGACCCGGACCTGGTGGAGCGCGCCCGCGCCGCCAAGGAGAAGCTCGGGGACAAGGTGTTCGTCCTCGGCCACCACTACCAGCGCGACGAGGTCATCCAGTTCGCGGACGTCACCGGCGACTCGTTCAAGCTGGCCCGTGACGCGGCCGCGCGCCCGGAGGCGGAGTACATCGTCTTCTGCGGTGTGCACTTCATGGCCGAGTCCGCCGACATCCTGACCACCGACGACCAGGCGGTCGTGCTGCCCGACCTGGCGGCCGGCTGCTCGATGGCCGACATGGCCACCGCCGAGCAGGTCGCCGAGTGCTGGGACGTGCTGACGGAGGCCGGGGTCGCCGACCAGGTGGTGCCCGTCTCGTACATGAACTCCTCCGCCGACATCAAGGCCTTCACCGGCAAGCACGGCGGCACGATCTGTACGTCCTCGAACGCGAAACGGGCCCTGGAGTGGGCCTTCGAGCAGGGCGAGAAGATCCTCTTCCTCCCCGACCAGCACCTGGGCCGCAACACGGCGGTACGGGACATGGGCATGAGCCTGGAGGACTGCGTCCTCTACAACCCGCACAAGCCGAACGGCGGCCTCACCGCCGAGCAGCTGCGCGACGCGAAGATGATCCTGTGGCGCGGGCACTGCTCGGTCCACGGCCGCTTCTCGGTCGAGTCGGTCGAGGACGTCCGGGCCCGGATGCCCGGGGTCAACGTGCTGGTGCACCCGGAGTGCAAGCACGAGGTCGTGGCCGCCGCGGACTACGTGGGCTCGACGGAGTACATCATCAAGGCCCTGGAGGCGGCCCCGCGCGGCTCGAAGTGGGCCATCGGTACGGAGCTGAACCTGGTCCGCCGCCTGGCGAACCGTTTCGCCGAGGAGGACAAGGAGATCGTCTTCCTCGACAAGACGGTCTGCTTCTGCTCGACGATGAACCGCATCGACCTGCCGCACCTGGTCTGGACCCTGGAGTCGCTGGCCGAGGGCAAGCTGGTCAACCGGATCGAGGTCGACCCGGAGACGGAGAAGTACGCCAAGCTCGCCCTGGAGCGGATGCTGGCGCTGCCGTAACGCCTCATCCGGTCCGGGACCGGGACGCCCGGGAAGCCCCGGTATGCCGCAGGCCGGCGTACCGGGGCTTTCGCGTGCCGGGCTCCGGCCTGCCGGGCTCTCGCGGTCCGTGGGCAGGCCGCGGTCCGGCCGGTTCCTCCATACGGCAGCCGATGACGTCACCGCGTAACTACGCTGCTACTCACCGCAGCGAACTGCGCGGGTGAGAACGGCGAGAACGGTGGGGCGGGCATG
This sequence comes from Streptomyces griseus, assembly GCA_002154345.1. Taxonomy (GTDB): domain Bacteria; phylum Actinomycetota; class Actinomycetes; order Streptomycetales; family Streptomycetaceae; genus Streptomyces; species Streptomyces caviscabies. The sequence continues at coordinate 17,694 of MUNB01000092.1, read as the reverse complement.
AACGACGAGGACCGTGGGGCGGGCGTGGGCGACGAGGCGCGTGTAGCGGGCGTGGACGACGAGACGCGTGCGGAGGGAGCCGACGCGTTGGCGCGGGCGGAGCACGAGGTACGCGACCGGCGCGACGCCGCCGGGCGGGACCCCGCCGGTCTGCCCGCCCTGGCCTCGGCCCTGCACCGGCTCTCCCACCTGCGCGCCGCCACCGGGGACCGCGCCGGTGCACTGGCCACGGCGAAGGAGGCCGCGCGGATCTACGCCGAGCTCGGTACGCAGCGCCCAGGCGACTTCCAGGCCGAACTGGCCCTGACCATGGGCGCGCTGGGCGACCGCGTGGCCGACACCGGGGACCCGGCGGCCGCCGTGCCGTTCGTGAAGCAGTCCGTGCGGCTCCAGCGCGAGCTGGTCGAGGAGGAGCGGCCGGGCGCGTCCGTCCCGGCGCTCGCGGAGTATCTCCTGAACTACGCCGCGCGGCTGGCGGACGCCGGGGAGACCGTGGCGGCCGTGCCGCAGGCGGAGGAGGCGGTCGAGCTCCTCCGGAGCCTCGCCGAGGAGGATCCGGACGCCTTCCTGCCCCGGCTCGCCGCGGCTCTCCACGCGCTCGGCCACCATCGCGCGGCCGTGAGCGACGCCTCCGGGGCGGTCGAAGCGGCCCACGAGGCGCGCGGCCGCTTCCGCGTGCTCGCCGCCCGGCGGCCCGAGTTCCGTCCGGAGCTGGCCACGGCCGTGGACGCCTTCGCCGGTCACCTCAACCAGGAGGGCGACACCGGGGCGGGTCTGCGGGTGGCGCGGGAGGGCGTGGCCCTCCACCGCGAGCTGGTCGCGGAGCGGCCCGAGGTCTTCCGGCCGGGCCTGGCCGCCGCGCTGCGCACCCTCGCCCGGAGCCTGGCCGGTACCGAAGGGCCGGAGGAGGCCTCGGTTCCGGCGCGGGAGGCCGTCGAGCTGCTGCGGGAACAGGGCGACGCCGTCCTGGGCGAGCTGGCCGGCTCCCTCCAGGCACTCGGCGCCCACCTGGAGCGGGGCGGGGACGCCGAGGGGACGGTGGAGGCGTTCCGGGAGGCGCTGGCCCTGCGCCGGTCGCTGACGCCGGAGTCCCCAGGCGGCCCCGACGCCGCCCTGGTCTCCGCGCTCGACGACCTGGCCCGGGCGCTCGCCCGTACCGGCGAACACGCTGCGGCCGTCGAGGAGTTCGACGAGACCGTCGAGGAGTTCGCCGGGGCCGCCCCGGCGACCGCCCGGCGGCTCGGCGTCGAGCGGAGCGCCTTCCTGTTGCGCTGCCCCGCTCCTTGGCCCACGACCGGGATCACCGAGCTGGTGAACTGGCTCGACGAGGACGCGGAGGCGGCCGGTGGCGCGGACGCCGTGACCGTACGGGCCCGGCAGGCGCTGCGCGCGTACGAGGACGGCGCGGCGGTGCGTACGGCGTGGGAGGAGGAGACCTTCACGCCCGTGCCGGACTGGCTCGTCCTGTCCACGGAGACCCTGGATGCCGTCAGCGCCTGGATGTTCGCGCCGAACTGGCCCCGGTCGCGCGACTTCTGGTCCCGCAACGCCGAAGTCCTCGGCGGCGAGGAGGCCGCGACGGCCCTGGACGAGCTGGCGATCCTGCATCCGCACGGGGCGCGGCAGCACGCGCTGCTCCGCGACGCGGTCCTCGCCCACGGGGTGACCGCCGCCTACGACCAGCTGATCCTGCGGGAGCAGCTGGCCCAGTGGCTGGAGTGCGCGGACTGGAAGGAGTCGCGGGCCTATCTGGAGGAGCACCCGCGGCTGCTGACCGTGCGGCCGCCCGACGCCACGCCGCTGGCCCATGTCGCGATGCTCGACATCGGCCGCGCCGAGGGCTTGGACGCCGCGTACCGGCTCGTCGAGGACCGCGAGGCCCTCCAGGCGTACGTGGACCGGGCGTTGGCGGCCGGGGACGGGGTGGCGCTGATGCACGGCGGGGGCATCGAGGGCCAGGTGTTCGGCGACCGGCTCTCCTCGCTCACCCATGCGCAGGTGGCCCTGGTGCTCGCGGGGGCCACCGGGGGCTTCGAACCGGACGACCTGGCCGCGCTCCGGCACCGGGCCCCCGAGGAGACCCGCGCCCGGCTGGTGCGGGAGACGGTCGCGCTGAGCGTCCGGCTCCCCGAGCAGCACGGGAAGGCCTGGCACCGGATCATCCGGGCGCTGGGCGGGGACGCCTGAGATCTCTCCGTACGCCGAAGGGGCCTGCCCCACGCGGATGCGCGGAACAGGCCCCTCTTCGCTGTCCGGCCGATGCGCTGTCCGGCCGCCGGGTCAGGCCTGCGCGGGTTCGGCCTCGCGGGCCTCCTCCGGCTCCTGCTGGTCCGCCGCGCCCGCCTTGGCCGCGCGCTTGGCGGCCTTCTTCTTGGCGCGGCGCTCCTTGCGGAGCTCGACCATCGCGTAGAGCGTCGGCACGAGCAGCAGGGTCAGCAGCGTGGAGCTGATCAGACCGCCGATGACCACGATGCCCAGCGGCTGCGAGATGAAGCCGCCCTCGCCGGTGACGCCGAGCGCCATCGGGAGCAAGGCGAAGATGGTCGCGAGCGCCGTCATCAGGATCGGGCGGAAGCGGTGGCGGCCGCCCTCGATGACGGCTTCCATGATGCCGAGGCCCTGGGCGCGGTACTGGTTGATCAGGTCGATCAGCACGATCGCGTTGGTGACCACGATGCCGATGAGCATCAGCATGCCGATCATCGCGGGGATGCCCAGCGGGGTGCCCGTGATGAGCAGGAGGGCCAGGGCGCCGGTGGCCGCGAACGGCACCGAGACCAGCAGGATCAGCGGCTGGACGAGCGACCGGAAGGTGGCCACCAGCAGCATGAAGACGATCGCGATGGCCGCCAGCATGGCGAGGCCGAGCTGGCCGAAGGCCTCGTTCTGGTCCTCGGTGACGCCGCCGATGGTGGCGGTGGCGCCCTCGGGGAGGTCCAGCGCGTCGATCTTCTCCGCGAGCTCGGTGCTGACCGCGCCGGTGTTGTCGCTGACCGGCTTGGCGGTGATCGTCGCCGAGCGCTGTCCGTCGATCCGGGTCATCGAGACCGGGCCGGGGACGACCTTCACATCGGCGATGTCGCCGAGCTCGACCGGGCCGAGCGGCAGGGCCTTCAGCTCGGCCATGGTGGCGGCCGGCTTCGAGGAGCGGATGACGATGTCGCGCTCGGTGTCGTCCAGCGTCGCGGTGCCGGCGGGCGTACCGCGGACGGCTCCGGCGACGATCCCGCCGAGGGTGGCGGAGTCGAATCCGGCGGCGGCCGCCTTGTCGTTGGCGGTGACGGAGATGCGCGGGACGCTCTGCGCCAGGTCGCTCTGGACGTCGGTGACGTCCTTGACGGTGGCGACCTCGGTACGGACGGCCTCGGCCGCCTTCTTCAGGACGTCGGCGTCGGCGGCCTTGACCACGACGCTCAGGTCCTGGGAGCCGAAGCCGTCGCCCGCGGCGATGGTGGTGTCGCCGATGCCGTCGAGCTTGCCGAGGGCCTCGTCGATACGGTCCTGGGCGTCCTCGTAGTCCGCGGCGTCCTTCAGGGTGACCTGGTAGGAGGCCTGGTTGGCGCCGGTGCCGCCGCCGAAGGCGGCCATGAAGCCGGAGGATCCGACGGTGACCTGGTAGTCCTTGACGCCCTTGTCCTCCTGGAGGACCTTCTCGACCTTGCGGGCCGCCTCGTCGGCGGCTTCCAGGCTGGTGCCGGGGGCGAGTTCCTGCTTGACGCTCAGGACCTCCTGCTCACCGGCGTCGAAGAAGTTCGTCTTCAGCAGCGGGACCATCGCGAAGGTGCTGAGGAGCACGGCGACGGCGATGACGAGGCTGGTGATCCGGCGGCGGGTCGCGAAGCGCAGGACCGGGACGTAGATCCGCTGGAGCCGGCTGGCCGCTTCCTTCTCCTCGGCGAGACGGCGGGCTTCCGCCGCGTCCTCGGGGGTGCCCTTGGGCGCGCGCAGGAACCAGTACGACAGCACCGGTACGACGGTGAGCGAGACCAGCAGGGACGCCAGCAGGGCGGCGGTGATGGTCAGCGAGAACGAGCCGAAGAGCTGGCCGACCATGCCGCCGACCAGACCGATGGGCAGGAAGACCGCGACGGTGGTGAGGGTGGCGGAGGTGACCGCTCCGGCGACCTCCTTGACGGCGGTGATGATCGCCGCGTGGCGCTCCTCGCCGTAGCCGAGGTGACGCTTGATGTTCTCCAGGACCACGATCGAGTCGTCGACGACCCGGCCGATGGCGATGGTGAGCGCGCCGAGGGTGAGCATGTTGAGCGACAGGTCGCGGGTCCAGAGCACGATCAGCGCGAGGACGATGGAGAGCGGGATGGAGACCGCGGTGACCAGCGTCGAGCGGATCGAGGCGAGGAAGACCAGGATCACGACGACCGCGAAGGCCAGGCCGAGCGCGCCCTCCGTGGTCAGGCCCGAGATCGACTTGGAGACGGCCGGGCCCTGGTCGGAGACGACCGTCAGCTCGGCGCCGGCGCCGAGGTCCTTGCGGAGGTCGGGGAGCTTGTCCTTGACGGCGTCCGAGATGGCGACGGCGCTGCCGTCCTTGTCCATCGTCGCCATCACGGCGAGGCTCGGCTTGCCGTTGGTGCGGGTGATGGAGACCGCCGTGGACGGCTCCTGCCTCACCTCGGCGACATCGCCGACGCGCACCGGCTTTCCTGCCTCGCCCGGGCCGGCCGCCGGGTCCTTGGCGACGACCTGGAGGTCCTCGATCTGCTTCAGCGAGGTGAAGGCGCCGCCGACCTGGATGGTGCGGCTCTTGCCGGACTCGGAGAAGGAGCCGGCCGGCAGGGTGGCGCCGCCCGCCTGGAGGGCCTGGGAGAGCGTGCCCGCGTTCAGGCCGGCCGCGGCGAGCTTCCGGTCGTCGGGGACGACGGAGACCTGGAGGTCCCGCACGCCGTCCACGGTGACCTGGCCGACGCCCTCGATGTCCTGGAGGGCCGGGACGACCGTGGCGTCGAGCTGGTCGGCCAGGACCTGCTGGTCCTTGTCGGAGGTGACGGCGAGGACGACGGTCGGGATGTCGTCGGTGGAACCGGCGATCACCTGCGGGTCGACGCCGTCGGGCAGCTGGGCGCGGGCCCGGTTCACCGCCTGCTGGATGTCCGCGACGAGCTGCTTGGTGCCCTCGTCGCCGAAGTCGAAGGTCGCCATGATGAGGGCGTTGCCCTCACTGGCGGTGGAGGTGATGCCCTCGACGCCGTCGACGGCCTTGAGGGAGTTCTCCAGGGGCTCGACGACCTGCTTCTCGACCACATCGGGAGACGCACCCTGGTAGGGCGCCAGCACCGAGACCATCGGCAGTTCGATGGTCGGCAGCAGCTGCTGCTTGAGCTGCGGGATCGCTATCGCGCCGAAGACCAGCGCGACGATCGAGATCAGCCCGATCAGGGCCCTTTGCGCGAGGCTGAATCTGGACAGCCAGGACATGGGTGGGTCTCTCTTCTGTGGCGTACGCGGCAGAGGGGCGGGGAGGGAAATAGCGGGACACCTCCAGCCCAGTCCTACGATCTCCGCTGCGCGTCGCCGAAACGTCGCCCCCCGGGCTGCTTTCTCACGCCGCGCATACCGCAGCTGGAGTACGCCGGAGTACGCCGTACCGCCGTCCGGTCAGTCCGCGCGAGGCCGCACCAGGCCCGATTCGTAGGCGATGACCACCAATTGGGCCCGGTCCCGGGCTCCCAGTTTCGCCATCGCCCGGTTCACATGGGTCTTGACGGTGAGCGGGCTGACCGCGAGCCGCTCGGCGATCTGGTCGTTGGAGTGGCCGCCCGCGACCTGGACCAGCACCTCGCGTTCGCGGCCGGTGAGCGCCGCCAGCCGCTCCGCGTACTCCGCGCTGTCCGGCCCCTCCCCCGCGTCGCCGCCCTGGGCCAGGAACGTGGCGATGAGGCCCTTGGTCGCCGCCGGGGAGAGCAGCGCCTCGCCGGCCGCGGCGATCCGGATGGCGTTGAGGAGTTCGTCCGGCTCCGCGCCCTTGCCGAGGAAGCCGGAGGCTCCGGCGCGCAGCGACTGGACCACGTACTCGTCGACCTCGAAGGTGGTGAGCATGACCACCCGCACCGCGGACAGCTCCGGGTCGGCGCTGATCATGCGGGTCGCGGCGAGTCCGTCGGTGCCCGGCATCCGGATGTCCATGAGCACCACGTCGGCGCCCGTGGAGCGGGCCAGCTCCACCGCCCGGGCCCCGTCGGCGGCCTCGCCGACCACCTCCATGTCCGGCTCGGAGTCCACCAGCACCCGGAACGCGCTGCGCAGCAGCGCCTGGTCGTCGGCGAGCAGCACCCTGATCGGCGCCTCCCCGGCTTCGGGCGTCGGCTGGGTCATCGGCGGATCCCCGTCCCGCCCGCTGTGCCCGGCCGCTCCGGTTCACCCGTGCGGGCCTCGACCGGAAGGATCGCATGGACCCGGAACCCGCCGCCGTAGCGAGGTCCCGCGGTGAGGGCGCCGCCGAGCGCGGTGACGCGTTCACGCATGCCGACCAGGCCGTGGCCGCCACTGTCCAGGCCGTCGTCGGCCGCGGTGCCGGCCGCTCCGGAGCCGGGCGGCCGGCCGGCACTCCCCCGGCCGTTGTCGAGCACGGTGATCTCGGCGGTGGCGCCCACCCGGACGACGCTCACCTCGGCCTTGGCCCCGGCGCCCGCGTGCTTGCGGACATTGGTCAGGGCCTCCTGGATGACCCGGTAGGCGGCCAGGTCGACGGCGGCGGGCAGCGGGTCGCGGTAGGCGCGGGCCACCTCGACGGGGAGCCCGGCGTTGCGGAAGGTGGTGACCAGTTCGCCGAGGACGGCGAGCCCGGGGGCCGGTTCGGTGGGCGCCTCGGGATCGCCCTGCTGGCGCAGGAGGCCGACGGTGACCCGGAGTTCGTTGAGTGCGGAGCGGCTGGCGTCGCGGACGTGGGCGAGCGCTTCCTTGGCCTGGTCCGGGCGCTTGTCCATGACGTGGGCGGCGACCCCGGCCTGGACGTTGACCAGGGCGATGTGGTGGGCGACCACGTCGTGGAGGTCCCGGGCGATCCGCAGCCGCTCCTCGGCGACCCGGCGGCGGGCCTCCTCCTCGCGGGTGCGCTCGGCCCGCTCGGCGCGTTCCCGGATGGCGTCGACGAACGCGCGCCGGCTGCGTACGGCGTCCCCGGCGGCTCCGGCCAGTCCGGTCCAGGCGAAGACGCCGAAGTTCTCCTGGCTGTACCAGGGGGTCGAGCCGAAGACCATCGCCGCCCCGGTGAGCCCGCCCATGGTGAGCAGTCCGACCCGCCAGGTGGTGGGGCGGTCGGTGCGCGAGGCGACGGTGTAGAGCGCGATGACCGCGCTCATCACGACCGGGGCCGGCGGGTCCATCAGGACGTACTCGGTGGCCGAGAGGAGCCCGGTGGCGGCGAGGACCGCCATCGGACGCCGTCGCCGCAGCACCAGGGCGAGGGCGGCGAGCACCATCAGGAGGACGCTGAGGGGTTCGGGGGTGCGGGTGCCGAAGGTCGGCCCGTGTCCGGTGCCCGGGTCGGCGAAGGAGCCGCCGATCATCGCGACGAGGGCGCCGAGGGCCAGGGCCGCGTCGAACGCCAGCGGGTGGTCCCGGAGCCAGCGGCGGGCGCGCGCGAAGCCGGACGAGAGGGTGGTCACGTCCAGCAACGGTACGCGGCCGGTCCACGGGCCCGCCGGGGGCCGGCCCGTGGAATCAGTTGGGAATGAGGCCGTCGTCGCTGAGCATGGCGCGTACGTCTTCGAGGGTGGCGTCGGGCGCCGGCAGGATCAGCTCGGACGGCTCCAGGGAGTCGTCCGGCAGCGGAGTGCCGAGCTCGCGCACCTTGTCCAGGAGCGCGTGGAGCGTCGTGCGGAAGCCGGGGCCGTCGCCGCTCTCCATCTCCTTGAGCAGGACGTCGTCGAGCTCGTTCAGTTCGACGAAGTGACTGTCGGCCAGCTTGACCTGGCCCTCCCCCATGATCCGTACGATCATGACGCTGCCCTCACTGCTTGTCGAACTTGTGCGGGGACGACTGCTGCGACTGCTGCGCACTGTCCTGCGTGCCGCCCTCGATGGCCTGCTGCGAGGACGAGGAGCCGCCGGCCAGCTCGGCCTTCATGCGCTGCAGCTCCAGCTCCACGTCGCTGCCGCCGGAGATCCGGTCCAGCTCGGCGGCGATGTCGTCCTTCGCCGTGCCGGTCGGGTCGTCCAGGGCGCCGGAGGCGAGCAGCTCGTCGATGGCGCCGGCCCGCGCCTGGAGCTGCTGCGTCTTGTCCTCGGCCCGCTGGATCGCGAGGCCGACGTCGCCCATCTCCTCGGAGATGCCGGAGAAGGCCTCGCCGATCCGGGTCTGGGCCTGCGCCGCCGTGTAGGTGGCCTTGATGGTCTCCTTCTTCGTGCGGAAGGCGTCCACCTTGGCCTGCAGCCGCTGGGCCGCGAGGGTGAGCTTCTCCTCCTCGCCCTGCAGCGTGGTGTGCTGCGTCTCCAGGTCGGTGACCTGCTGCTGGAGGGCGGCGCGCCGTGAGAGCGCCTCGCGCGCCAGGTCCTCGCGGCCCAGCGCCAGCGCCTTGCGGCCCTGGTCCTCCAGCTTGGACGACTGGCCCTGCAGCTGGTTGAGCTGCAGCTCCAGGCGCTTGCGGGACGTCGCCACGTCGGCGACGCCGCGGCGCACCTTCTGAAGCAGCTCCAGCTGCTTCTGGTACGAGTAATCGAGGGTCTCGCGCGGATCCTCGGCCCGGTCAAGGGCCTTGTTTGCCTTCGCGCGGAAGATCATCCCCATACGCTTCATGACACCGCTCATGGGCTTCGCGCGCCCCCTTCTGACGGACTGAGCTCCAGCACTCCCGATAGAACCCACAGTACGGGCCCTGCCTCTATTACCGCACTGTTCGGACGCCGATGTGCTCCTCCCCAAGGACGACTGCACCCGCGGAACGCTCCCGCCCAGGGTGTAGGTGAGGCCCCGGGACCTCTCCATGACGAACTCCGGAACGGGCGGTTAACGCCCGTATCCACCCGTCTCCACCCGTCGCCACCTGCCCGAACACTTTCGAGGACGCCGTCCGTTGCCGGATCGTTCCCGCCCGGGTCGACGGGCCCGCGCGAGAACCCCGTACCCTTGGGTTTTGTGTTCCGTAGCCGTGCCAAGACAGAGAAGGCCCCCACCGACAAGGTGACGGCGGACCTCTCCCAGCAGCCCCGCGACCCGCAGGCTCCCAAGGGTCGCCCCACCCCCAAGCGCAGCGAGGCCCAGTCGCAGCGCCGACGTGCCGCGTCCAGCGCGCCGACCGACCGCAAGGCGGCCATGAAGCGCCAGCGCGAAGCGCGCCGGGCCGACCTGGCCCGGCAGCGTGAGGCGCTCGCGTCGGGCGACGAGCGCTACCTCCCGGTCCGCGACAAGGGCCCGGTCAGGCGCTTCGTCCGCGATTACGTGGACTCGCGCTTCTGCATCGCCGAGTGGTTCCTGCCGCTCGCCGTGATCATCCTGATCCTCAGCGTGATCCAGGTGCAGAACATCCAGAGCATCTCGCTGCTGCTCTGGCTCGGCGTGATCATCCTGATCGTGATCGACTCGATCGGTCTGTCGCTGCGCCTGAAGAAGCAGCTGCGCGAGCGCTTCCCGGACACGCCGAAGCGCGGAGCCGTGGCGTACGGCCTGATGCGCACGCTCCAGATGCGCCGACTGAGGCTCCCGAAGCCGCAGGTCAAGCGCGGAGAGCGGCCCTGAGCACGGAGACCTCCGGCACGACCGGGGTCTCCTCGGCGTGCCCGGCAGGTCCCGTCGGCGTACGCGACCGGGTCCGCCAGGAGCTCGTCGCACGGCAGCTGGACGAGCAGATAGCCGCCCGCTTCCCGGTGGGGCGGCGGCTGCGCGTCCTGGACGTCGGCATGGGCCGGGGCACCCAGGCGCTGCGCCTCGCGCGGGCCGGTCACTCGGTGACCGGCCTGGAGTCGGACGCCGGGCTGCTGACGGCGGCCCGCGCGGCCCTGGCGACCGAGCCGGAGGGCATCCGGGATCGGGTCAGGCTGATCGAGGGCGACGGCCGGGACACCGGTGTGCACTTCCTGCCCGGCAGTTTCGACGTGGTGCTCTGCCACGGCGTCCTGATGTACGTCGAGGAGCCGGACCCGATGCTGGCCGGGCTCGCCCGGATGCTGGCCCCCGGCGGCCTGCTCTCCCTGCTCGTACGGAACGCGGACGCGCTCGCGATGCGCCCGGGGCTCGCCGGTGACTTCGGCGCGGCCCTGACCGCCTTCGACACCGCCACCTACACCGACCACCTCGGCACCACGGTGCGCGCGGACCGGCTCGACGCGCTGCGGGCCACGCTCGCGGGCATCGCCGCGCCGCTGCACGCCTGGTACGGGGTGCGCGTCTTCACCGACGGCGTGGAGAGCGAGGCGGAGCCGTCGGCCGAGGAGCTGGACCGGATCCTGACCCTGGAGGACCGGGCCGGGCGGACCGACCCGTACCGGGGTGTGGCGGCGCTGCTGCATCTGTGCGGGGTGCGCGGCTGACAGCGCCGCGCCCGCCCTCTCCACGTACGCCTCCTCGTGCCCCCGGTGCTCCCGCCACTGGCGGGGGCCGCAGTCAGGGCGTCGGGACACCTCTGCACGGCCGCCTCCGCCGGGTCACTCTGGCGGTAGGCAGGAATCACGGGTGTCCGAGGGGGAGCCAATGACCGTGTCATGCGACGAAAGTACGGCGGTACGGGACACGGCGGCGGTCCCCGTGCGGTGGCCGGGCACGGCGCGCGGAGGCGGACGGGAAGAGGCGACCCGGGCGATGGCCGACGTGCTGTTCGCCTCCTTCGCCAGGAGCGACCAGCGGCGCAAGGGCGAGCAGTATCTGCGCGGCATGCTGAGCACCCCGGGCCGCAAGTCCATCCGCAACATCGCCGCGCACGTCGGGGGTGCGGCGACCGAGCAGAGCCTGCACCACTTCATCTCCAGCTCCACCTGGGACTGGAGGCCGGTCCGGCAGGCGCTGGCGGGATATCTCACCCGGATCGAACCGCCCCAGGCCTGGGTGGTGCACCCGATGCCGATTCCCAAGGCCGGTGACCGGTCCGTCGGGGTCGACCAGGGTTTCGATCCGTGCCTCGGGGCCTTCCGCGGACAGCGGGCCTTCGGCGTCTGGTACGGATCGAGGACCCTCAACTCCCCGGTCAACTGGCGCCTGTTCCTGTCCGGTTCCTGGGTTCAGGACCCGCTGCGCCGGCGGCAGGCCGAGATTCCGGAAGGCACCCGGGAGGAGACGCTGGAGGAGTGCGCGGCGACCGCGGCACTGGACGTCCTGGGCTCCTGGGACGTGCCGTCGCGACCGGTGGTGCTGAACACCCACATCGCCCACGCCGCCGCCACCATGGGCCGGTTCACCGAAGCTGGCATCCCGGTGATCGCGCGGATCGGCGCGACGGCACGGCTCACCGTCCACGATCCCGCGCTGCCCGGCCGGGGCGGCGCCCCGCTGCCGGCCGGGCTGATCGCCACGGCCGCCATGCGGTTGCGGCGCGGTGTGGAGTGGGCCGACGAGCCGGGCGCGTACCGCGAGTCGCGGGGGACGCTGACGGCGGCGGTGCGGGTGGGCGCGGAGAGCGGCGGGGCCGATCCGTACCGCGGGGAGCTGTCGCTGCTCGGCGAGTGGGACGGGGCGGGGCACTCACCGCAGGCGCTGTGGGTGACCAACATGACGTCGGCGCCGGCTCCGGCGCTGCTGCGGCTGACGCGGCTGGGCGGGAGGGCGTGCCGCGATCTCGCCGCCGCCGGGGAGGACGTGGGCCTCAAGGACTTCGAGGGCCGGTCGTTCAACGGCTGGCACCGGCACATCACCCTGGCCTCGGCCGCCCACGCCGTCGCCGCCCTGAGCGGGCCCCGGTCCGCCGCCGACGGTCACGGGCCGCGGTCCGCCTGATCCGGGCGCGGGCCCGGATCAGGGGCGCCGGACGGCCTCGCGGGCGCGTTGGAGGCGGAGCGCGAGCTGGATCTCCAGCGCGGTCGCCGGCCGCTGCCAGTCGGCCCCGAGGAGGTCGGTGATCCGCTCCAGGCGGCGCGCCACGGTGTTGGTGTGCACATGCAGTTCGAGCGCGGCACGGCTGGGGCTGCCGCCGTTGGAGAAGTACGCGTCCAGCGTACCGGCCAGGTCGGTCGAGCGCTGCCGGTCGTAGTCGAGGACCGGGCCGATGGCGGAGGCGACGAAGGCCTCCACATCATGGTCGTCGGAGACCAGCAGACCGAGGAAGCCCAGGTCACCGGCGGCCGCGACGCCGCCGCGGCCGCCGATCGCGATCAGGGTGTCCAGGCAGCGCACCGCTTCCGCGTAGGCCGTGTCCGCCGAGGCGAAGCCGTGGACCGGTCCGGCGGCGCCGGCCGACACGGCGTGGCCCAGCAGCGCCGTCAGTTCGTCGACCGCGCTCCTGGCCGCGGCCGAGGGGTCCGAGCCCGGCAGGAGCAGCACCAGGCACTCACGGCGTACGGTCTTCAGACCGGCGTGCCGGTAGGCGTAGGAGGAGGCCCAGATCGCCGCCTCGCCCTGCTTGCCCTCGGGCCGCAGCACCACCATCACATGGTCGGCCGCCGGGTCGAGGCCCAGCCGGTGGGCCCGCTCGGCGAGATGGCGCGGGGCGCCGGTGGTTCCGGAGAGCAGATCGTCGAGGTAGTCGTCACGGATCGGGCCGGCGGCGGTCGCCAGGTCGTGGCGCAGCAGCACGGTGGCGACGGTCTGCGCGGTGAAGTGGAGCAGGCGTCGGCGCTCGTCGCCGAACGCCTCCCCGGTCCGGCAGATGAGCAGTCCCGGGCCTTCCACCCCGGTGGTCACATGGGCGGCCCACAGGTCGTCGGCGAGTCGTACGGCGGCGGCGCCCGCCCGGGAATCCGCGATGCCGCGCACCATCGAGGCGGCGTCGGCCCGGGGCGGCTCGCCGGTGCCGGCCAGCACGCGTCCGGCCGCGTCCCGCACGGCGAGGTCGCCGCCCAGCGCGCTCGCCGCGTACCGGACGATGTCGTGGAGGCTCCGGCCCTCCAGGCACATGCCGGAGAGCGTGGTCTGGGCGTCGGCCAGCCGGCGGGCCGCGGCGAGCTCCTCGTCGAGGCGGGTGTTCTCGGCGAGCGCGCGGGCCAGCTCCGAGCGGACCCCGTCCATTCGCCTGGTCGCCTCGATCGCCGGCGCCGACAGGTCCGCCAGCAGACGCAGCAGGCTGACCTCGTCCGGTGTGAAGTGCCGGACCGCCCGGGACGCGCCGTACAGCGCTCCCACCATCCGGCCGCCGCTCGACATCGGCACGGCGAGCACCGCGTGCAGGCCCTCGGAGCGGACGACCCGGTCGATCTCCTCGGTGTGCGGGAAGCTGTCGTCGGCCAGGTAGTCGGCGGTCCAGTACGGGGCGCTGCGGTCCTGTGCCAGCTCTCCCAGACCGCGTCCCCGGTCCATCTCCAGGCCCACGTTGAGGGCCGTGGTGTCACCGTCGGAGTTGTGGACGTAGCTGCCGCCGTCGGCGATGCGCAGGCTGACGTAGGCCATGTCGAGGCCCAGCAGCCGTCGCGCGTGCCGGGTCACGACGTCGAGGCGCTCGTCCAGGCCCTTGTGGCGGAAGATGTCCCGCCCGGTGTCGACCAGGGCCGCCAGCGCGGATTCGCGGCGGCGTTGCCGCTCCGTCGTGGCACGGATGTCCAGTGCCGTGCGGACGGCGTGGCGGAGCCGGTTCCTCCGGGCGGGTCCGAGGGGGAGCTCGCCGGCCCGGCGGAGCAGGCTCTCGAAGTCCCCGGGAGGGGCGTCCCTGGCCAGCAGGTCGAGGATCTCGCCCACTCCGAAATCGCTCTCCGCGTTCTCTGAGGTCTCTGATTCCACTGAATCCCCCGGTTCAGAAGTCAAGATCGCTGACAGAGCGTAGTTTCCTCTCGCACGGCACGGCAAGCAGTGTCCATTATTCCGGCATTCGACGGTGTGTTCCGGCCACATCTTCTTCGGCTCGCAGGGTCGCCGGACCACCTTTCGGGCCGCGGTGCAGCCGGAAATCATCGCGTAGGACATACCCGGGGAGCGATGCCCGGATTTCAACAGGGGTGAATATGACAGGAACAGCCGGTTTCGCGGGTTCGCTCGCACGCAGCAGGGCGACGCCGACGAGCGCGGGCGGCTCCCGGGTCTTCGCGCTGGCGGGTCGCGAATGGGACCTGCTGGACGGGGTGTTCGCACCCACGCATTCGGCGACGACCCTCGTGGCCATGGAACTGCTGGGCCTCGCCGGCGGCGGGCAGGACTTCCGCCGCCGGGGCTCCTTCCTGGAGATCGGCTCCGGTACGGGCGTCATCGCGGTGTCCGCGGCACTGGCCGGATGCGATCGGGTGGTGGCCACGGACATCAACCCGGCCGCCGCCCGGAACACCGCGCTCAACGCCCGACGGCACGGCCTGGCGGGGCGGTTGACCGCATTGCAGGGGGATCTCTTCGAGCCGCTCGGCGCGCACGAGCGCTTCGACACCGTGTACTGGCACTCCAACTACGTGCTGGCTCCGGCCGGATACCGGTACGAGGCCGACATCGAGCGCGCCTATGTGGACCCGGGCTACCGGGCGCACCGGCGCTATCTGTCCGAGGCGCCCGGGTTGGTGGCTCCCGGAGGCGCCGCGCTGCTCCAGTTCAGCGAGCGCGGGGATCTCGGACTGCTGCGACGACTGGCCGACGAGTGCGGCCGGACACTGCGGCCACTGCGTCGCAGGCGACTTCGGGAAGGCGCCGCGGACATCGAACTCACGCTTTATGAAATCTGTGTGAACAGATGAACGGAACGAGCCGTCGACTGCGCGTTCCTTGCGGCACCTTTTCCACGCATGGCGAACCGGAGAACCGGGGCTACAGGCCATCGAAAGGCGCAACAACAGGCGATCCACAGAAAAGGCGAACCGATATCCATATGCGACACGGAGGCCCGGTCGCCGTTTCTCCCCCAGGACGGCCCGCCGGACTTGACGGATTACCGCGCACCTGACGGAGTCGCGGAATCCTTGTTGGCCCCGCGTCGCTCCGTCCCGCACGATCGTGCCGTTCGGAGATGTGGTTGACGTGGCGGCCGACGGACCGGCCGGAAGGGGGACGGCTCGGTGACGCGCAGGGAGGCACGGCCCGACGGCCACGGCGGCGCGGTGGCGAAGGAACCACCGGTGAGGGTTCCGGTCGACTCGCTCCTGCCGGCCGACTCGGCGCGTGGCGCTCTCGACGAGAAGCACGTACAGGTGCTCGCGGCGCTGGAGGGCGACTTCGAGCCGGTCCTCGTGCACCGGCCGACCCTGCGTGTCATCGACGGCATGCACCGGCTCTCCGCCGAGGTGCTGCGCGGACGGCAGGACATCGCGGTCCGGTTCTTCGACGGAAGCGAGGCGGACGCCTACGTCCTGTCCGCGCGGGCGAACGTCCGGCACGGACTGCCGCTCACGCTCGACGAGCGGCGCACGGCGGCGACCCGGATCCTGCGCTCCCATCCGCACTGGTCCGACCGGTCCGTCGCCGAGTGCGTGGGGCTCAGCGGAAAGACCGTGGGGCGCCTGCGCAGGTGTGCGACCGAGGAAATTCCTCAGTCGCCCACCCGGACGGGCCGCGACGGCACGGTGCGGCCGGTCAACAGCGAACAGGGCCGCCTCCTGGCCGCGCGGTTGATGACCGCGGACCCCGGCGCCTCGCTGCGGGAACTCGCCCGGCTGGCCGGGGTGTCCACCGCCACGGTCCGCGATGTGCGCGACCGGGTGCTGCGTGGCGACGACCCCGTTCCGGCCGGCCGGCAGGCAGCCGGTGAGGAGCCCGCGCCGACGACGCCCGCGGCGGTTCCCCGTCCGGCCGGCGCGGTGTACCGATGTGACGCGACCGCCACCGACACGGTGCGCAGGCTGGTGAAGGATCCTTCGCTCAAGGGCTCCGAGCCCGGCCGGCTGCTCCTGCGCACCCTCCTGGCCACCGAGATCAGCGAACAGCAGTGGCGGGAGATCGCGGCGGCGCTTCCCGACCACTGCGCTCCGCTGGTCCGGGCCGCGGCGGCCCGCCGTGCCGCGGACTGGGCCGCGCTCGCCGGAGCGGTGGCACGAGGGGCTTCGGGAGCGGCCTGACCACCCGGCCTCCGTCCCGGAAATCCAACGGTATATCGAAAGCCCCGAAAAACGTGTGTGCGGTTTTCTTCTCCGCCCGTGATGCGGCCCCTAGTGTCTTTATACGTAAGCACTCGCCGTTCACCGCGAAGGGAAAAGCGTGCCCGAGAACAATGACTCCCAGGGCTTCACCGATGCCGTGGAGCTGCGCCGCAGGAACCGCGCCGTCGTCGAGACGTACATGAACACGAAAGGCCAGGACCGGCTTCGCCGGCACGAGTTGTTCACCGAGGACGGCAGCGGCGGTCTGTGGACGACGGACACCGGCTCCCCCATCGTCATCAAGGGCCGGGACCGGCTGGCCGAGCACGCGGTCTGGTCGCTGCGGTGCTTCCCGGACTGGGAGTGGTACAACATCCGCGTCTTCGGGACGGACGACCCGAACCACTTCTGGGTGGAATGCGACGGTCATGGCAGCATCCGCTTCCCCGGATATCCCGACGGATATTACGAGAACCACTTCCTCCATTCCTTCGCACTGGAGGACGGGAAGATCAAGCAGAACCGCGAGTTCATGAATCCGTTCGAGCAGCTCCGTGCGCTCAGCATTCCTGTGCCGGAGATCAAGCGCGCCGGCATACCCACCTGATCGTCCTCCGGACAGGAGAGCGGAATGAACAACGCACTGCACGGCATCGAGAGCGGTGCCGCCCTGCAACAGCCGGAGTGGGGCGATCTGCAGCAGCTCCGGCGGGTGCGGGAGACCCTGGAGGCACGCCCGCCGCTCGTACGGGCCCAGGACATCCGGACGCTGCGCTCACTCCTGGCCAGGGCCGCGGCCGGCGAGGCCATGGTGGTCCAGGCGGGCGACTGTGCCGAGGACGTGGACGAACACACCACCGGCTATGTCTCGCGCAAGACGGCCGTCCTGGACCTGCTCGCGGGTTCGCTGCGCATGGCGACCCATCTGCCGGTGATCAGGGTGGGCCGGATCGGGGGCCAGTTCGCCAAGCCGCGGTCCCGGCCCACCGAGATCGTCGACGGCCTCGAACTCCCCTCGTACCGGGGAGACATGGTGAACGGTCCGGAGCCCTCCCCGGAGAGCCGCCGTCCCGACCCGCTGCGGATCCTCGCCGGATACATGGCGGCCAACGACATCGTGGAGCATCTGGGCTGGAAGGGCCGCACCGACGGCAGCGGCATCGAGGCGCCGGTCTGGACGAGCCACGAGGCGCTGCTGCTCGACTACGAGATCCCGATGCTGCGCCAGGACGAGCACGGCGGTCTGTACCTCAGCTCCACCCATCTGCCCTGGATCGGCGAGCGGACCCGGCAGCTCGACTCCGTACACGTGGAACTGCTCTCCAAGGTGTTCAATCCGGTCGCCTGCAAGGTGGGTCCGTCGATGACCCCCGACGAGCTGCGGGCCCTGTGCGAACGGCTCGATCCCTCCCGGGAGCCGGGCCGGCTCACGCTGATCGCCCGGATGGGCGCCGACACGGTCGCCGACCGGCTGCCCGCCCTCGTCCACGCGGTGCGGGGCGCCGGCCATCCGGTGATCTGGCTGACCGACCCCATGCACGGCAACACCGTGCCGGCTCCCGGGGGCCTCAAGACCCGGATGGTGGAGACGGTGGCCCGTGAGGCGGCCGC
>MUNB01000091.1 GCA_002154345.1 Streptomyces griseus | reverse complement strand
CGGCGGCCGCCGCCCCGTCCGAGGTGGGCGAGCACTGGAGCTTGGTGAGCGGGCGGTGGACGGTGCGGGCGGCGAGGACCTCCTCGACCGTGTACGGGTCCTGGAACTGGGCGTACGGGTTGTTCACCGAGTGCCGGTGGTTCTTGGCCCCGACCGCCGCGAGCTGCGCGGGCGTCGTCCCGTACCGCTCCATGTGCTCGCGGGCCGCGTTGCCGAAGATCTGGGCGGTGGGCGGGGCGTTCACGAAGCCGTGGCCGGCCGCCATGATCCCGTAGTGCCGGGCGACGGGCGAGGTCGCGAAGTCGCCGCCGTCGGAGCCGCCGCCCAGCGCGCCCCGGGCCATCTTCTCGAAGCCGACGGCCAGGACGCAGTCGCTGCCGCCGCCCTCGACGAACTGCCGGGCCAGCATCAGGGCGGTGGAGCCGGTGGCGCAGTTGTTGTTGACGTTGTAGACGGGGACGCCGGTCAGGCCCAGTTCGTAGACGGCCCGCTGTCCGGCGGTGGAGGCCTGGAAGCAGTAGCCGACGGGGACCTGTTCGACCTGGTCGTAGCGGACCCCGGCGTCGTCCAGGGCGGCGGTGCCCGCCTCGCGGACCATGTCCCAGTACTGCCAGTCGCGGGTCTCGGGCTTCTCGAACCTCGTCATGCCGACGCCGACGATGTAGGCCTTCATCTTCCGACTCCTCTCTTCCACGTTCCCGTGGTCAGTCCCGGGGCAGGCCGAGGATCCGCTCGGCGACGACGTTCAGCTGGATCTGTGTGGTGCCGCCCGCGATGGTGAGACAGCGGGACATCAGGAAGCCGTGGAGGGCCCGTCCGCCCGCCGCCGGTTCGTCCACCGCGCCGTCCGGGCCGAGGAGTTCGAGGGTGAGCTCGGCGACCTTCTGCTGGTGGCGGGTCTGGACGAGCTTGCGGACGGAGGCCCCGGCGCCCGTTTCGCGGCCGGAGACCTGCTGGAGCGTGGTGCGCAGTCCGATGCAGCCGAGCGCGTGGGCCTCGGCGGCGAGCGCGCCGGTCCGGGCCCTGACGGGCTCGTCGAGGCCGGCCGAGCGGGCGATGAGCGTTTCGAGCCCGCTGTCGAAGGTCATCTGGTCGGCCATGTGGACGCGTTCGTTGCCCAGGGTGTCGCGGGCGACCCGCCAGCCGCCGCCGACCTCGCCGACGACGGCGTCGGCGGGCAGCAGGACGTCGTCGAAGTAGACCTCGTTGAAGAGGGAGTCGCCGGTGATCTCCTTCAGCGGCCGGATGTCGATGCCCCGGGCCTTCCTCATGTCGACCAGGAAGTAGGTGAGCCCGCGGTGCTTGGGCGCGTCCGGGTCGGTGCGGGCCAGCAGGATGCCGTGGTCGGCGGTGCGGGCGGCGCTCGTCCAGACCTTCTGCCCGGTGATCCGCCACCCCTCGTCGGTCCGTACGGCGCGGGTGCGGAGCGCGGCGAGGTCGGAGCCGGCCTCGGGTTCGGAGAAGAGCTGGCACCACTGGAGGTCGCCGCGCAGGGTGGCGGGCAGATAGCGCTCGCGCTGCTCCTCGGTGCCGTACGCGATGAGTGACGGCACCACCCAGGTGGCGACGGAGAGGTCGCTCAGCCGGATGCCTTGTTCGCGTAACTCCTGCTGGATCGCGAGCTGTTGTACGGGTCCGGCGCCCAGCCCGTACGGGGCGGGGAGGTGCGGGGCGGCGTAGCCGGTGTCGGCGAGGGCGCGGCGGGCCTCGCGGGGTGCGAGGCCCCGGGCGGCGGCGAGGTGCGGACGGGCCTCGGTGCGGTGGCGGGCGGCCTCGGGCGGGAGTTCCAGGGTGAGTTCGCGACGGGCTCCGGCCTCGGCGAGGCGGACGGCGCGCAGCCGGTGGAGGTCGGCGGGGCCGAGGAGCTGGCGGGCGAGGACGGCCCGGCGCAGCTGGAGGTGGGCGTCGTGCTCCCACGTGAAGCCGATGCCGCCGAGGATCTGGATGGCGTCCTTGGCGCAGGTGTACGCGGCCTCCGGCGCGGTGGCGGCGGCGAGGGCGGCGGTGAGCCCGCGCACCTCGGGCCTCTCGTCGGCGGCGCGGGCCGCGTCCCAGGTGAGGGCGCGGGCCTGTTCGAGGCGGACGAGCAGGTCGGCGCAGAGGTGCTTGACCGCCTGGAACGCCCCGACAGGCCGCCCGAACTGCTCGCGTACGGCGGCGTGCGCGACGGCGGTGTCCAGGCTCCGGGCGGCGGTCCCGCAGGCGTCGGCGGCGAGGAGGACGGCGGCCAGGTCGCGGACGAGGGTGGCGTCGAGCAGCAGGTTCCGGTGGGCCGGTACGGGGACGGCGTCGGCCCGTACCTCGGCCGTGGGCCGGGTCGGGTCGACGCTGCGGTGCGGGCGCACGGTGAGCCCGTCGGTCCCGGCGTCCACGAGGAACCAGAGCACCCCGCCGGACGCGTCGGCGGCGGGCAGGAGCAGCAGATCGGCCGCCTCGCCGGTCAGGACGGGCGGGGCGGTCCCGTCGAGCCGGTGGCCGCCCGGGGCCGGGGTGGCGGTGAGGGTGCCGGGGGTGAGGGCGAAGGCGGCGGTGCGGTCCCCGGCGGCCAGCGCCCGGAGCAGGTCACCGGTCCCGGGGCCCACCGCCCTCCGCAGCACCGCGCCCACCAGCGCGGTCGCGAGGTACGGCCCCGGCAGCGACCCGTACGCGGTCCCCTCCAGGACCACGGCCAGGTCGAGGAGGTCCCCGCCGCCACCGCCGTACGCCTCGGGCAGATGGATGCCGGTCAGCCCCTGCGCGGCGAGCGCCTCCCAGTGGGCGGGGCGCACGCCGGTGGCCGCCGGGCCGTGTGCGTCGAGGAGTTTGCGCACCTCGCCGGGTGGTGCGGCCCGCGCCAGCCACCCCCGTACGGAGTGCGCCAGCGCGCGGTGCTCCTCGGTGATGCCGATGCCGGTACCGATCGCCGTGCCCCTGCCCATGCGCGTCTCCGCCGGTCGCAGCCACTGGAACGGCGCAAGAGTAGAACACGTTTCAATCTGACGGAAGGTCAGGAGACTGCCGGATCCGAACCGGAATACCACCGCCACCGAGAAGCGTTCACCCTGCATGCACTTGGGGGGAGCCCGGGTGATCGACGGCTGCCCGGGAGGCCCCACGCATGCGAAGGACGCAACGGATACGGCACGCGGAGGAGCTTCCCGAGCCGCGAAAAGCGCGCTCAGGACCGATCGTGCCGGTCCTCGCCTTCGCGGGCATCACCGTCGCGGTCATGCAGACGCTGCTGGTCCCGGTCATCAAGGACCTGCCGGTCCTGCTGAGCACCGACCCGGCCAACGCCACCTGGGTGATGACCGCCACGCTGCTCGCGGGCGCCGTCTCCACACCGATCATGGGGCGGCTCGGCGACCTCTACGGCAAGCGGCGGATGCTGCTCGCCTCGCTGGCGGTCATGGTGATCGGCTCACTGATCTGCGCGTCCACCGACGACCTGGTCGTGATGATCACCGGCCGTGCGCTCCAGGGCTTCGCGATGGGCGCCATCCCGCTCGGCATCGGCATCATGCGCGACGAGCTGCCGCGCGAGAAGCTCGGTTCGGCGATGGCCCTGATGAGCTCCTCGATCGGGGTGGGCGGCGGCCTCGCGCTGCCCGCCGCCGCGCTGGTCGCCCAGCACGCCGACTGGCACGCGCTGTTCCTCGGCTCGGCCGGGCTCGGACTGCTCGCGATGGCGCTCACGTACACGCTCGTCCCCGAGCCGCCGCTGCGCGCCCCCGGCACCTTCGACGTGATCGGCGCCCTCGGGCTCTCGCTCGGCCTGGTGCTCCTTCTGCTGCCCGTCACCAAGGGCGGCGACTGGGGCTGGACCTCGGCCCCGACCCTCGGGCTGCTCGCCGCGTCCGTCGCCACCCTGCTGCTGTGGGGCCGGTTCGAACTCCGCACCCCGGCGCCGCTCGTCGATCTGCGCACCACCGCCCGCCGCGAGGTGCTGCTCACCAACCTCGCCTCGATCATGGTCGGCGTGGCCTTCTACGCGGTCTCGCTGGTGCTGCCGCAGCTGCTCCAGCTGCCCACGTCCACCGGGTACGGCCTCGGGCAGTCCATGGTGGTCGCCGGGCTCTGCGTGGCCCCGCTGGGCGTGACGATGATGTTCGTCGCTCCGCTCTACGCCCGGATCTCGGCCCGCCGCGGCCCCAAGACCACGCTGATGCTCGGCATGCTGGTCATCGCGGTCGGTTACGGGGCCGGGCTCGGGCTGCTCTCCGCCGCCTGGCAGACCGTGCTGATCGCGGTGGTGCTCGGCGCCGGGATCGGCCTCGCCTACTCCTCGCTGCCCGCCCTGATCATCGGGGCCGTCGACCCGTCGGAGACCGGCGCGGCCAACGGCCTCAACACCCTGATGCGCTCGATCGGCACCTCGGTGTCGAGCGCGGTCATCGGCATGGTGCTGGCCAACACCTCCGTGACGATGGGCTCGGCCCAGGTGCCGTCGATGGAGGGATTCCGGATCTCGTTCCTGATCGCCACGGGCGCAGTACTGATCGGCCTGGTGCTGGCGGCGTTCCTGCCCGCGCAGCGGCCCTCCGCGCACCCGGTACTCCTGGCGAGCAGCGCGGAGGACGCGCAGGCCGCGGAGGACGCCCGGGCCGCGGAGGACGCGCGGAGCGTGGTCAGCGCACCGGAGCGTCGAACCGCGGCGCCGTAGTGAGCAGCCCGGACACGTCGGACCCCGGCGCGAGCTCCTGAGGCTCGGCCGCGCGGGTGAACAGCCGGGCGGGGCGGGCGCCCTGGACGTGGGCCCGGTCCCCGTCGACACGGAGCCAGGAGCCCTCGCGCAGCCCGAGCACGGGCACGTCGTTCTCCTCCAGGAACTCGGTGAGCCGCTCCTCGCGGGTCTCGCCCTTGTGGGTGCTGGCCGGGTCCGGGTCCAGATAGTGCGGGTTGATCTGGAACGGGACCAGGCCCAGCGTCTCGAAGGACGGCGGCTGCACGATGGGCATGTCGTTGGAGGTGCGCAGGGTCGGCGCGGCCATGTTGGTCCCCGCGCTCGCGCCCATGTAGGGCAGCCCGTTGCGTACCGCGTCGCGCACGGCCTCGCGCAGACCGGTGCGGTAGAGGGCGGCGAGCAGCCGGAAGGAGTTGCCGCCGCCGATGAACACGGCGTCGGACGCGGCGAGTTCGGCGACCGGGTCGGCGTTCTCGTGGACGCCGCGCACGGTGATGCCGGACGGCTCCAGGGCAGCGCGGACCCGGGCGGTGTACGTGGCGTGATCGGCGAGCGCGTACGGGACGAAGGCGAGGCGGGCGTTCGTGGGGAGGAACGCGGTGACGGTGTCCAGGGCGTGTTCCAGGTAACCGCAGCCGTACTGGGTGGAGTTGGAGAGCAGGAGCAGATTCACGGGGTCCTCGGGTACGTCGGGCGGATCGGTCGGCCGGATGGTGCGGGCCGGTCGGGCGATGCGGGTCGGTCAGGTAATGCGGGGCTGCCGGGTGCGGGACTTCGGCCGCTGCGGCGGGTGGGTGAGGCGCTGCTCCAGCAGCTGGGCCGCGTGGCGCAGCGCGTCGAGCCGGTCCTCGGGCGCCCCAGGGAACCGGTCCTCACCGCCGCCGAGGCTGAGGCTTCCGTACGGCTCGCGCCCCAGGAAGACCGGTACGGCGACGGTGGCGATGCCGGTGTCGTACTCGCCGACCGTCCAGGCGTAGCCCTGGGCCCGGATCTGCATGAACTCCCGTTCCAGCAGGTCCGGTTCGGTGACGGTGCGGTCCGTGAAGCGCGCCATGGGGCGGCCCCGGAAGAGCCGGTGGCGCTGCTCGTCGGGCAGATGGGCGTAGTACGACTTGCTGGTCGCGCCCGCGTGCGCCGGGTAGAGCTCGCCGACCAGCGGGTAGTAGCGCAGCGGCCCGGTCTCGCCCTCCTCGGCGGCCACGCAGCGCATGTGGAAGTTGTCCGGGAGGCAGAACAGGACGGTGTCGCCGGTGGTCCGGCGCAGCTCCTCCAGCACCGGACCGGCCAGCAGCTCCAGTGAGCCCGAGCGCTCCCAGAGCCGGCCGAGCCGCAGCACGGCGGGGCCGATGCGGTAGCGGCGGGTGGCCGGGTCGGAGACCAGGAAGCCCCGGCCGGCCAGGGTGGCGAGCAGCCGCTGGGCGACGGAGGTGTCCCAGCCGAACTCCTCGGCGACCTCGGTGACGCCCCAGTCGGGCCGGGTGCGCTCGAAGGCGAGCAGGACCAGGAGGGCCCGGTCGACGGTCTGCAGCGCCCCGGCGGGCGTACGCCGGTCCAGATCGAATACGGCCATCGTCATCTCACCATTCAGACCGGAATTGCAAATAACGGGAAACAGTTGCGCTCAACGCTATCCGATCCCGAATGTTGCCTCAGCACCCCGCCCCGCGCTCCCCCCGTCGAGCGCCGGGCGGGTGTCAGGATCAGGAGAAAGCCCCCATGTTGAAGTACGTACTGGACATCGTCGAGCTTCTGGACGATCCCCAGGTCAATGGCAAGACGGTCGTCGAGTACCTCGATGCCGCAGCGGGGGCCGAGGGCTCGTCCGCGCAGGTCACCACCGTCACGGGTGACCAGGGCTCGACGGACTTCGTGCTCGTCCGCATCCCCGGCTCCCACGGCCGGACGTCCGGCGGCGACGCCCGCACCCTCGGTGTGGTGGGCCGGCTCGGCGGTATCGGCGCCCGGCCCGAGGCGACCGGTCTGGTCTCCGACGCCGACGGCGCTGCCGCCGCCCTCGCCACGGCGGCCAAGCTGCTCGACATGCGCCGTCGCGGCGATGTGCTGCCCGGTGACGTGGTCGTCGCCACCCACATCTGCCCGGACGCGCCGACCGAGCCGCACGACCCGGTGCCGTTCATGGGCTCGCCCGTGGACATCGCCACGATGAACCGGCACGAGGTGACCGCCGACATGGAGGCCGTGCTCTCCATCGACACCACCAAGGGCAACCGGATCATCAACCACAAGGGGCTCGCCCTGTCGCCCACCGTCAAGGAGGGCTGGGTGCTCCGGGTCAGCGAGCGGCTCGGCGAGCTGCTGGCCGTGGTGACCGGTGAGCCGTTGGTCACATACCCGGTGACCACCCAGGACATCACGCCGTACGGTAACGGTGCACACCACATCAATTCGATCCTCCAGCCCGCCACCGCGACCGCCGCTCCGGTCGTCGGTCTCGCGGTCACCTCGGCCGCCGCGGTACCGGGCTGCCAGACGGGCGCGAGTCACGAGAGCGACATCGCGTCCGCCGCCCGCTACGCCGTGGAGGTCGCCAAGGGCTTCGGCGCCGGGAGCCTGGACTTCCACGACGCGGTGGAGTTCGACAACCTCGTCCACCGCTACGGGTCGCTGGCTCACCTCCAGACCCTCGGCCGCACCACCCAGGAGTCCTGATGGCATCCGCCCACCGGGCCGACGCCACGGCCCCCGAGGTCAAGAGCATCGGCAGCGACGACTACTCGCTCTCGCGAGTCCCGCGCGACAAGCGCTTCGGCTTCTGGTCCATGCTCCTGCAGTGGCTGGCCCAGTCCGGTTCGATCTCCCAGTTCACGCTGGGCGCCACCATCGGCGTCGGCATGACCTTCGGGGACGCCTTCCTCGCCTTCACGCTCGGCGCGGTGATCCTGGAGATCGTGATCTTCGCGATCGGTCTGGCCGGAATGCGCGAGGGTCTGGCGACCCCGATGCTCACCCGCTGGACGGGCTTCGGCCGCAACGGTTCGGCCCTGGTCAGCTTCGTCATCGCGGTCAGCCTGGTCGGCTGGTTCGGCGTCCAGAACACGATCTTCGGCAACAGCGTCTCGGCGCTGGTCGGCGGACCGTCCTGGATGTGGTGCGTGATCGCGGGCGTCGCCATCACCGGCCTGGTCATCTTCGGCTTCCGGTACATGGCCCTGTTCGCCAAGATCGTCACCCCGCTGTTCTTCGGCATGGTCGCCTGGTCGATCATCACGACGCTGAAGGACCACTCGGTCAGCGAGCTGATGAGCTCGCCGCCGCCCGGCGAGGCGATCCCGCTGGCCGTCGCCGCCACCGCCATCGCGGGCGGCTACATGACCGGCGCCATCGTCTCCCCGGAGATGACCCGCTACAACAGGAAGGGCTCGCACGTCTTCGTGCAGAGCGCCTCCTCGATGATCCTCTCCGAGTACATCGTCGGCATGGTCGGCGTGCTGCTCGGTCATCTGGTGAAGTCGAGCGACGTCTCCCACATCGTGCTCTCCACCTCGGGCGCCTTCGGTGTGATGGTGGTCCTGATGTCCACCGCGAAGATCAACGACTGGAACCTGTACGGCTCCTCGCTCGGCGTCGTCAACTTCTTCCAGGTCGTCTTCCGCAAGCGGCTGCACCGCGGCGTGGTCACCGTCGTCCTCGGTATCGCCGGCACGCTCCTGTCCGCGGTCGGCATCATGACCCACTTCACGGAGTTCCTCTCCCTGCTGGGCGTGATGATCCCGCCGATCGGCGGGATCATCGTCGCCGAGTACTGGGTCGTGAAGCGGATGCGCAAGCCGCTGGACGACACCCGGGAGGCGGAGACCCTGCCGCCGACCTCGCCCACCTGGGTGCCGATGTCCCTGGTCATCTGGGTCGTGGCGTTCTGCGTCGGCAAGTTCTACGACGGCGGCATCCCGGCCCTGAACTCGCTGGCCACCGCCTTCCTGCTGTACTGCGCCCTCGGCCTGCTGGGCTGGGTCAGGCCGTACGGCACCTCCACCCTGGACGACGAGGACGGCAGCAGTCCCGCCCCCGCCGCCCGCGCGACCACTCCGGCAGGAGCAGCATGACCCTCACCCCCGCCTCCGAGCAGGCCCAGAGCGAGGTCGTCGACCTCTGCGCCGAGCTGATCCGGTTCGACACCTCCAACCCGACCAGCGACGAGCGCGCCGCCGCCGACTGGGTGGTGGACCGCCTCGCCGAGGTGGGCATCGCCTCCGAGCTGGTCGAGTCCGCCCCGGGCCGGGCCAGCGTCATCGCCCGGATCGCCGGGGACGACACCGAGCGCGGCGCCCTGCTGGTCCACGGCCACCTGGACGTCGTGCCCGCCGACGCCGCCGAGTGGCAGGTGCCGCCGTTCTCGGGCGAGATCCGCGACGGCTACCTCTGGGGCCGGGGCGCGATCGACATGAAGGACACGGTGGCGGTCATGCTCGCCACCGCCCGGCACTTCGCCCGCACCGGCACGAAGCCGGCCCGCGACGTGGTGCTCGCCTTCCTCGCCGACGAGGAGGCGGGCGGCACGTTCGGCGCCCACTGGCTGGTCGAGCACCGGCCGGACCTCTTCTCCGGGGTCACCGAGGCGATCGGCGAGGGCGGCGGCTTCTCCTTCGCCCTCGACGACACGCGCCGGCTGTACCCGATCGAGAACGCCCAGCGCGGCATGGCCTGGATGGAGCTCACCGCGAACGGCCGGGCCGGCCACGGCTCGTCGCCCAACGACGAGAACGCCGTCACCGACCTCGCCGAGTCCCTCACCCGGATCGGCCGCGCGACCTTCCCGGTCCGGCTGATCGAACCGGTCCGCGCCCTGCTGGAGGAGGCCGCCCGGCTCTACGGCGTCGCGTTCGACGAGAACGACATCGAGGCGAGCCTCGCCCGGCTCGGCCCGGTCGCGGACTTCATGCAGGTGGTGCTCCGCAACTCGGCGAACCCCACCATGTTCACCGCCGGCTACCAGACCAACGTCATCCCCGGGAAGGCCACCGCCCGCGTCGACGGCCGCTTCCTCCCCGGTCACGAGCAGGAACTGATCGACACGATCGACCGGCTCCTGCTCCCCTCCGTCAGCCGTGCGTGGGTCAACCACGACATCGCGATGGAGACGACGTTCGACGGCCCGCTGGTCGACGCGATGTGCGACGCCGTACGCGCCGAGGACCCGGACGGCCACCCCGTCCCGTACTGCAACCCGGGCGGCACCGACGCCAAGGCCTTCACCCACCTGGGCATCCGCTGCTTCGGCTTCAAGGGCCTGAAGCTTCCGCACGACCTGGACTACGGCCGCCTCTTCCACGGCGTGGACGAGCGCGTCCCGCTGGAGGGCCTGCGCTTCGGCGTCCGCGTCATGACCCGCCTCTGGCAGAGCTGCTGACCCTCGGGGCGACAGTTCCGCCCTGGGGCCGCCCGGACCCGGGCTCACCCCGCGTACGCCCCCGCCGATCCCTTCGGCGGGGGCGTACGGCACGATGGGTCGCCGTCGATCGCACCCCGCCCCACCTGGAGGAACCCCGTGACCGCCGCCGCGTTCTCTGCCCGGCCCGAACCGGAGGTCCTCGCCGCGTTCGAGGCCGCCAAGGGCTTCATGCCGGTCCACGAAGGGCTCGCGCTGTACGCCGCCGCCACCGAAGCCGGTGCGCTCGGGCTGCCGCTGCTGGAGGTGGGCACGTACTGCGGGCGCTCCGCCGTCCTGCTCGCGGACGCGGCGCGGGGAGCCGGGGTGAGCGCGCTCACGGTCGACCACCACCGGGGCAGCGAGGAGCAGCAGCCCGGCTGGGAGTACCACGACCCGAGCGTGGTGGACCCGGAGGTCGGGCTGATGGACACGCTGCCGACGTTCCGCCGCACCCTGCACCGGGCCGGTCTGGAGGACCACGTGGTGGCGCTCGTCGGCCGCTCGCCGCAGGTCGCCGCCGTGTGGCGCGGACCGCTCGGGCTCGTCTTCATCGACGGCGGGCACACCGACGAGCACGCGAACGCGGACTACGAGGGCTGGGCCCCGCATGTCGCCGACGGCGGGCTGCTGGTGATCCACGACGTGTTCCCGGACCCGGCCGACGGCGGGCAGGCCCCGTACCGGATCTATCGGCGCGCCCTGGCCTCCGGGGCGTTCACCGAGGTGTCGGTGACGGACTCGCTGCGGGTGCTGCGCCGAACGGGCAGCGGGATCTGAGCCGCCCGGTCGCCGGACGCGGGCCGGGATCCGGGCCGCCCGGCCGGCCGGGTGGGTAGCATCGCCGCGTGCCGTACGACGACAGCCCTCCCCCCGCCCGCCGCGCCCGGCCCCTGTCCGTGGCCGCCGCGCTGGCCGCCGTATGCCTGACCGCCGCCGGATGCGGTGGCGGCCCGGAAGCCGACGAGACCGGTGCGGCCGCGCCGCGACCGGGTGCCGGCGGCGCGTCCTCGACGGCCGCGACGCCGGAGGACCAGCGGCCGGAACCGGCCGGATCCGCCGAGGCCGGGGCCACACCGTCCCGGTCCGCCTCCGCGACACCGCTGCCGAAGGGCCCGCTGACCGGCCGGACCGTGGTGATCGACCCGGGACATAATCCGGGCAACCGCGATCACACCCGGGAGATCAACGAGAAGGTCGACATCGGCACCGGTCGCAAGGAGTGCGATACGACCGGTACGTCCACGAACGACGGTTACGCGGAGGCCCGGTTCACCCTCGACGTCTCCCACCGGCTGCGCGCACTGCTGGAGGCCGAGGGCGCCCGGGTCCGGCTGACGCACGACGCGGACCGGCCGTTCGGGCCGTGCATCGACGAACGGGCCCGGATCGGGAACGAGGCGAAGGCCGACGCGGTGGTCTCGGTGCACGCCGACGGATCGGCCGTGGGCAACCGGGGCTTCCATGTGATCCTGCCCGCGGCGGTGAAGGGCGGCGGCTCCGACACCTCGAAGATCGTGAAGAGTTCGGCCGATCTCGGCGCACGTATCGCCGGACACTTCGTCCGCACGACCGGAAGCGCGCCTTCCAATTACATCGGCGGAAAGAGCGGTCTGGACACGCGTAATGATCTCGGCGGACTGAATCTGTCGACCGTGCCCAAGGTGTTCGTCGAATGCGGCAATATGCGTGATCCGAAGGACGCCGCCCTGCTCACCAGCGCGAGTTGGCGGCAGAAGGCGGCCCAAGGACTGGCGGACGGCATTAGCAGCTATCTGAAGGGGTAGCTCTGCGGCAGCTCATGATGAGTGAGGGGCGATGGGCGATATGTGGGGGGATAGCAGCTCACGATCCGGGCCGGGACACAACCCGCCCGGGCAGACGATAGATTCATCCGTACGATGGGGAGCCACCCCCGAGCTTCACGCCGTACCGCCGCACAGGCGGCAGCGACGACCGCCCCGACGAGACGACCGACTAAGGACCTTCACGTGAATATCCGCTCCCTCACTCGAGGCGACGGCGTGGTGATCGGAGCAGCGGTCGTGCTGTTCATCGCCTCTTTCCTCGACTACTCCAGCTACTGCCCGTCGGGCATCGATTGCTCGCGGGTGGACAACCCGAACGCCTGGGACTCGCTCGGGCTCCTGATGAGCGTCTTCCTGGCCGGCGTCATCGCCGCGGCGCTGCTGATCGTCAGCCGTGCGATGCCGGGCCGCAAGGTCGCCGGGCTCGACCTCGGTCAGTTCGGCGTGGCGCTCACCGTGTTCGCCCTGTGGACCGCCTTCTGGACGATCCTCGACATCAGCAACGCCGGCGCCGGCCTGATCCTCGGCCTGCTCGCCACCATGGTGCTCGCCGCGGGCGCCATCGCCGGACCGCTGGTGCCCTTCCTCAAGGCCCCGCTGCTCAGCCCGTCCGCCCCGGCACAGGGCGTGCAGGGCGGCCAGCCCCAGTTCGGCGCGCAGCCCGGCCAGGGCTACGGCTACCCGGGCGCGCAGCAGCAGCCGTACGGCGCCCAGCCGAGCCAGGGTTACGGCTACCCGGGCGCGCCCCAGCAGGGCCAGCCCGCCCCGGCCGACCAGGCCCAGGCCCAGCAGCCCTCGCAGGGCGGCGCGGCCCCGGCGGGCGACTTCACCCCGTTCTGGTTCGCCGTTCCGGTGGCGCGTCCGCTGTACGGCGAGGACGGTTCGCCGAACCCGATCGCCGAGCTGGCGCCGGGCACCTGGTACCTCGCGGTGGAGCAGCGCGGCCAGAGCCTCGTCGCCCAGACGCAGGACGGCCGTCGCGGCGTCCTCCAGGACACCACGGGCATCCAGCGCGGCTGATCCCGTACGCACGAACGCGCGGCCCCTCGCCCTTCCGGGCGGGGGGCCGTTGTCGTACAGTCCAACCCGCACACCCTTGCCTGACGCTTCGTCAGTTACGGCTGGAGGGAACGGAATGCGGCTCGGACTCGCGCTCGGATACTGGGGCCGCGGCCCGGATCCCGGCCAGCTCGCCCTGGTCCAGGAGGCCGAGCGGCTCGGCTACGACTCGGTGTGGACGGCGGAGGCCTGGGGCTCGGACGCCTTCACGCCGCTGACCTGGATCGCCGCCCACACCTCGCGGATCCGGCTGGGCACCGGCATCGTCCAGATGGCGGCCCGTACGCCCACCGCGACGGCCATGCACGCGCTGACCCTGGACCACCTCTCCGGCGGCCGGATGCTGCTCGGCCTCGGCCTGTCCGGGCCGCAGGTGGTGGAGGGGTGGTACGGGCGGCCGTTCCCCAGGAGCCCGCTGACCGCGACCCGCGAGTACGTCGAGGTGATCCGGCAGGTGCTGGCGCGGCAGGCCCCGGTCGAGCTGGCGGGACGCTTCCACTCCCACCCGTACACCGGCCCGGACGCCACCGGTCTCGGCAAGCCGCTGAAGCCGATCACGCACCCGCTGCGCGCCTCGCTCCCGGTCCTGCTGGGCGCGGAGGGTCCGAAGAACATCGCGCAGACGGTGGAGATCGCGGACGGCTGGCTGCCGCTGTACTGGTCGCCGCTGCGCACGGATGTCTACGGGGCCTCGCTCGCCGGGCTCCGGGACGGCTTCATGATCGCGCCGATGGCCCGTGCTCACGTCTGCGAGGACGTGGCCGAGGGGCTGTGGCCGGTGAAGGCGATGCTCGGCTTCTACATCGGCGGGATGGGGCACGCGGCCCGCAACTTCCACGCGGATCTGATGGCCCGGATGGGGTTCGAGGAGGAGGCCCGGCACATCCAGGAGCTGTTCCTCCAGGGCCGCAAGGAGGAGGCGGTGCGGGCGGTGCCGGACGCGTTCGCCGACGAGATCTCGCTGATCGGGCCGCGCGCCCGTATCGCGGAGCGGCTGGAGCTGTGGCGCAAGGGCCCGGTGACGGATCTGCTGGTCACCGCCCCGGACCCGCACACGCTGCGGGTCCTGGCGGAACTCAACGCGTAGGCACGGCGGTTCAGCCGAACGAGGAGCGGTCCAGCCAGAAGTCCAGGAGCGCCGCGTCGCCGAGCACCTCGACGCGTGAACTGGTGGGCTCCAGGCGGCGGTTGAAGACGAGCATCAGATCGGTGAGCGTCCCGCGCAGCGCGACCGTGGCCTTCTCGTGCGCGCGCCGCCAGGTGAAGCGGTCCTCGCCGAACTCGATCAGCCACTCCGCGCCGGGCACATCGGTGGCGTGCAGATGCAACGACCGCCCGCCGCCGCGCAGTTCGGCCGCCTCCGGGTCGCCCTCCGCCTGGGCCAGCGAGACGATGCCCAGCCACTCCTCGATGGTGTCGGCGGCCACCTCGGCGTCGACGGCGTACGGGGCGCGGGCGGCGAGCGCCGCGTCCGCCCGGTGCACCGCCGTCTCGTGCGTCATGCGCCGCGCCCAGAAGGCCGTACGCCGCTCGGTCACCCAGGTCCACACCTCGGCGTCCGGCCCGGCCGCCCGCAGCGCCGCGGCGGTGGCGGCGGCGCCCTCGGCGAGCCAGGCGTCGAGCGCGGCCGGATCCTCGCTCTCCGGGCCCGCGAAGCCGGGCACCTTGTCCTCCGGGACCTCGTCGGCGGCCCGGCCGCGGACGATCTCGCCGACCCAGCGGTGCGCGCCGCCGACGTGCACGGCGAGCTCCCGCAGGGTCCAGTCGGGACAGGTGGGGACGGTCGCGGTGAGGTCGGCCCCGGTCAGCACCGCGCGCAGGGCGTCGGTCTGGGCCAGGATCTCGTCGCAGTAACGGTCGTGGGAGAGAAGCGTCATGCGGCGCACCCTAACCGGCGGAACCCGGGTCGATCACCCGGATTTCCGCCGGTCAGGGGGCGGTCCGGCCGGTCCGGCCCGCCCTGTGCGTCCGGCCGGTCAGACGACGCTGCCGGTCCAGTGCTTCACCGGCGCCCTGACTCCGGTTCCGGTGCTGGTGAACGAGAACAGCGCGTCGATGCGCCGGCCGTCGACGGTGGTTCCGGCGCGGTAGAGGACACCGACGTCGGCCTTGCCGTCCTTGTCGAAGTCGCCGGACACGGGCTGGCTCGCGGCCCAGGAGAAGGATCCGGTGCTGGTCCACACCTCGCGGGGTGCGGCGAAGGCCGTTCCGGTGCTCGTGAAGGTGAAGAGCGCGGACTGGTGCACGCCCGCCTCGGTGGTGCCCCGGTTGTAGAGGACGGCGATGTCGTCCCGGCCGTCGCCGCTGTAGTCGCCGGACGTCAGCTTGGTGGCGTTCCAGTTGAAGGATCCGCTGCTGGTCCAGGTCTTGCGCGGGTTGGCGAAGGCGGTGCCGGTGCTGTCGAAGGTGTACAGCGACGAGACGAACTTGCCGTCCGCCGACGTGCCGTTGTTGTAGAGGACGGCGATGTCGTCCTTGCCGTCCTTGTTGTAGTCGCCGGAGGTGACCTGGCCGGCCGCCCAGGTGAAGCCGCCGGGGGTGGTCCAGGTCTTGCGCGGGTCGGCGAAGCCGGTCCCGGTGCTGGTGAAGGTGTACAGCGAGGAGACCCGGCCGGTGTCGGAGGAGCCGGAGTCGTAGAAGACGGCGACGTCGTCCTTGCCGTCGCCGTTGTAGTCGCCGGAGGTGACCTTGCTCTTGCTCCAGGTGAAGCCGCCCGGGGTGGTCCAGGTCTGCTTCGGCGCGCTGAAGCCGGTGCCGGTGCTGGTGAAGGTGTACAGCGAGGTGATGTTGCCGGTGTCGGAGGAGCCGGAGTCGTAGAGGACCGCGAGGTCTGCCTTGCCGTCGCCGGTGTAGTCGCCGGAGGTCAGCTGGCTCTTGCTCCAGGTGAAGCCGCCCGGGGTGCTCCAGACCCGCTTGGGCTCGCCGAAGCCGGTGCCGGTGCTGTAGAAGGCGAAGAGCGAGGCCCGGTTCTTGCCCTCGACGGAGGGGCCGTTGTCGTAGAACGCGGCAATGTCCTCGCGGCCGTCGCCGTTGAAGTCGCCCGAGGCGACCTGGGACTCCCGGGGCAGTCCGCGGACCTGGGTGACCCAGTCGGTGAGGTCGTCGGTACGGGACTCCACCGCACCGGGGCGGGTCTCGTCGGAGCCGAAGCAGCCGGCCCCCCAGGAGGCGCTGTGGACGGCGGCGAGCAGGACCGTGCCGTTCTGCTCGCGCAGGGCGGGTCCGCCCGCGTCGCCCTTGCAGATCGCGCCGCCGTCGCGGGTGACGGCCACCGTCGTCGCACCGGTCGCGGTCACGTCGAACGTGCCCGCGTGCAGCCGGTCGGGAACCCAGGACGACGCGGTGCGGCCGTAGCCGACCGCCCGCAGGCTCTCGCCCGCCACCGGGGCGGAGTCCGCGAGCAGGACCGGCGCGATGTCCGTGACCGGCTGGGCCAGCTTGGCCATCACCAGGTCACGGTCGCTGCGCGAAACCAGCTCGGTCACCTCGACGACCTTGCCGCCCGTGCCGGTCAGATCGGTGCGCCCGATCGTCGCGGTGGTCTTCTGCGCCGGGGCGCCGGCGGGCAGCGGGAACGCCGGCTGCCCGGCCGCCGCGAAGCAGCTGCTCGCGGTGAGGATCCACTGGGCGTCGACCAGCGAACCGGTGCAGGCGCGCTTCGTGTCGCCCTCACCGATGTCGAGCTTCGCGGTGAAGGCGTACGTACCGTCGGCGACCGCGTCACCGACGACGGCCTGGGCGGGTGAGGTCACGGTCATCGCCCCGGCCGCGGCGACCACCGCGAACAGAGCCGTACCCCGCACACGGCGGGAGGGTTTCGAAGACACAAGGATTCCTCGCTGGTTACGGAAGGACGGACCGCGCTCTACTTGGTGGCGTGGATCTCGAGAAGCGTGTGGTCGCGGTTCTCGGGGTCGGCGGTCTCGCCGACCGGCGTCCAGGTGTTCTTCGGAACGTCGAAGGAGGCCTCTTCGCCGCCCACGGCCTCCATGTCGACCCGCAGCGTGTAGTCGTTGCCCTTGACCCCGTAGACCTGCGGGAGTTCGAGCGAGAGGAAGCCGCTGTTGCCGGTGACCCGGAAGCAGAAGCGGCCCTTCTCGCGCGAGAAGACCTCGACCAGTCCGGTGGCGGACGCGCAGTCCGCGAGCAGGATGTGTCCGTCGCCGCGCTTGAGGAGGATGCCCTGCTCGGCGAAGATCTTGTCCGCCTCCGGGTAGGCGAAGTCCTCCACGGCCACCGGCGGCAGCTCGTCGGCGGCGGCGGCCGGGGCGCCGGGCTCGGCTCCGGCGAACGGCGCGCCCACCAGGACGATTCCGGTGACGGCGGCGGTCGCCAGGGCGGCGGAAAGGAAGGAACGGGCTCTCACTGCTTCATCAGCCTCTCGTAGTCGGGCCACAGGAACGGCCGCACGAGGGAGCAGTGATGCGCCGCTCGACCGAAATCGAGGCCCCCTCGGCACGTACCGTCCACCCGGCACGTCAACTTCACATGCCGAGCCGAATATTCATATCATCCACATGGTCACGACCGCGGGCGAAGGGCCACCCGAATCTCTTCCGCCGCCGCTGTCCGGATCGTCGCGCCGCCGCTATCCGGTCAGCTGGGAGGTGGAGGGAACCTTCTCCTTCACCTCGGCGCCCGCGTCCTTGCCGGCGTTCTTGATGCTGTCGATGACGCTCTCGAACGCGCCCACATCGCCCTCGCCCGCCTCGCCCTTGCGGAGCTTCGTCCCCAGCCCCTTGAGCGATTCGATTCCGGCGGTGAGCGGGGCGACGGCCTTCGACAGCAGCGGGTCGCCCTTGGCGTTCTCCGCCGCGGCCCTGAGCCGGTTGTAGGCGAACCCGCCCGCCAGGCCCGCCTTGACGAGGGCGAGGCGCCGGCCCTCCGCGCCCTTCTTGAACGTCCCGGCCCGGTACGGCTTCACGATCCACTGGTACGTCGCACCCGCCGCGAGCCCCGCGTTGGCGACGAACCGGGTCTTGGCGAGCCGCTGCTTCTCGGCGGACGGCGACGGGCCGGCGCCGGAGGGGTCGGCCGCCGCCGACGCGCTCGCCGCGTTCCCGCCCGCGGAGTCTCCGGAGTCTCCGCACGCGGTGGCGCCCGCCAGGAGGGCGCAGGACAGCAGCAGCGCGGTCAGGGTGCGGCGGAGCGGTACGGGACGGAACACGGCGGGCCTCCTGACCGGACTGAACGGGCCAACCCGGGCATGTCACAGCGAGTGACGGACCTCGGCACTCCGGTTCAGCGTCGCCCGTACTCCCCCCGGTCGCCACCCGGTGCGGGCCGTCCGGGTTTCACCCTGCGTAAAGCGGCAACCAGAGTTCCATGTCTCCCAGAACCCGTTCAGGAAGCAGTTCAGCGGCTCGTGTGATCGCCGTCGTGGCCGACATCCTGGCCTTCATCATCATTCTCTGGATCCTGATGTACCTGCTGGACGCCAACCGCGGCAACGACTTCGTGCAGTGGGTGCACGACTCGGCCCGCTGGCTGGCCGGCTGGTCGTACGACCTGTTCACGTTCGACAAGGCGTGGGCGCGGGTGGTGGCCGGTTACGGCCTGGCGGCCGCGGTCTATCTCTTCATCGGGCACGCGGTGGCGGGCCGGCTCCGCCGGGGCTGAACCGGCCCCGCCTCAGGGCGTGTTCAGCGGCAGCAGTCCGGCTCCAGGCCGACCGGCAGCCGCTCGCCCGCGAAGACGGCGGTGGTCGCCTCGTCGCCCCCGAGAGCGGCCACCGCCAGCAGCAGGGAGCCCGCCGTCCAGGTGGTGAGCTCCTCGGGCCAGAAGGCCCGGTTGCCCTCGAAGACGTACCCCGTCCAGTACAGCCCGCCCTCGGCGCGCAGGTGCTGGACGGACTGGAGGATCTCCAGCGCCCGGTCCGACTCCCCCGTCACCCAGAGGGCCAGGGCGAGTTCGCAGCTCTCGCCGCCGGTCACCCAGGGGTTGGGCAGCACACAGCGCACCCCGAGGCCGGGCACCACGAAGCGGTCCCAGCTCTCCTGGATGCGGGCGGTTGCCTCGGCCCCGGTGACCGCGCCGCCGAGGACCGGGTAGTACCAGTCCATCGAGTAGCGGCTCTTGTCGAGGAAGCGCTCGGGGTGGCTGCGGATCGCGTGGGCCAGCGCTCCGGTCGCCAGCTCCCAGTCGGGCTGCGGCTCCTCGCGGCGCTCGGCGATGGCCAGCGCACAGCGCAGCGCCTGGTGGATCGAGGAGGAGCCGGTCAGCAGCGCGTCGCTCACGGGCGTGCCGTCGGGCTCCCGCTTCCAGCCGATCTGCCCGCCGGGCTGCTGGAGGCCGAGGACGAACTCGACGGCCGCGTAGACCGTGGGCCACATCCGGTCGACGAACGCGTCGTCGCCGGTGGCGAGGTAGTGGTGCCAGACGCCGACGGCCACGTACGCGCAGAAGTTGCTCTCCAGGCCCCGGTCGGTCGGCTGCTGCGGGTCGCCGTCGTGGTAGGCGGCGTACCAGGAGCCGTCGGCGTTCTGGTTGCGGGCGAGCCAGTCGTAGGCGCGGGCGGCGGCCTCGTGCTCACCGGCCGCGTCGAGCGCCATCGCGGTCTCGGTGTGGTCCCACGGGTCGAGGTGGTGGCCCCGGAACCACGGCAGCGCCCCGTCCTCCCGCTGCACGGCGAGCAGGGCGGCGACCGTCTCGGACGCCTGACGTGCCGTCAGAACGCCGGGCAGGACGAGGTGTTCGGTCTGTTCGGGAGTGCTCACGCCTCGGCCTTCGGAAGGTGCGGCTTGGTGGCGTAGGCGACGAAGCTCTTGCCGACGACCGGGTTGAGGAGCTGCTCGGCGACCCGGGTCGCCAGCGGCTTCTTCATGATGTCCCAGACCAGCAGCTTGTGGTAGGCGCGGACCGGCAGCGCCTGGTCGTTGTCCACGCCGAAGGCGCACTTCAGCCACCAGTACGGCGAGTGCAGCGCGTGGGCGTGGTGGGTGCCGTACGGCTTGAGCCCGGCCTCGCGGATCCGGGCGAGGAGCTGGTCGGCCTTGTAGATGCGGATGTGGCCGCCCTCGACCTCGTGGTACGCGTCGGAGAGGGTCCAGCAGATCTTCTCGGGGCCGTAGCGCGGGACCGTGATGGCGATCCGGCCGCCCGGCTTGAGGACCCGGACCATCTCGGCGAGGACGCCCTTGTCGTCCGGGATGTGCTCCATGACCTCGGAGATGATCACGACGTCGAAGGAGTCGTCGGGGAAGGGCAGGTTGAGCGCGTCGCCCTCCATGGCGGTGGCGGTGGCGCCCTCGGGGGCCTCACCGGCCTCCTTCATCGCGGCGAACCACTTGGCGACCTCGCGGATCTCCTCGCCGTTCTGGTCGAGCGCGACGACCTGCGCACCGCGCCGGTAACACTCGAAGGCATGCCGGCCGGCACCGCAGCCCAGGTCGAGCACTCGGTCGCCGGCGGCGAGCGGGAAGCGGGTGAAGTCGACGGTCAGCACGAGGGCCTGCCTTCGAGGTCGGAGGTACGGGTTGCGACGAGCGGGTCCGCGGTCGCCCGGGGGCGCGCGGCCGCCCGGGAGTCCACGGTCACCTGCGGACTCCGCGGGCGGTGATCGCCCGACGGTACAGTTCGGCCGTTCCGGCGGCCGCCCGGGCCCAGGTGAAGTTGGCCAGCACCCGCGCCCGGCCCGCCGCGCCGAGCCGGGCGCGCAGTTCCGCGTCGCCCAGCAGCCGGGCCAGCGCCCCGGCCAGCGCGTCCGCGTCGCCGGGCGGGACGGCGAGACAGGTCTCCCCGTCGCGGCCGGAGACCTCGGGGATCGCGCCGCCGGTGGTGGCGACGAGCGGGGTGCCGGTGGCCATGGCCTCGGCGGCGGGCAGCGAGAAGCCCTCGTACAGCGAGGGCACGCAGGAGACCTGGGCGCTGCGCACGAGGTCGACGAGTTCGGCGTCGCTGATGCCCTTGACGAACTCGACGGCGTCCGCGAGGCCGTGCCGCTCGATCGCGCGGGCGACCGGCCCGTCCTCGGCGCGCTTGCCGACGACGACGAGGTGGGCGGCGGGGTTCTCGGTACGGAGCTTGGCGAGCGCGTCGACGAGGTGGACGAGGCCCTTGAGCGGGACGTCGGCGCTGGAGGTGGTGACGATACGGCCGGGCACCTCGGCGACGGAGGGGTCGGGCGACCACAGGTCGGTGTCGGCGCCGATGTGGACGACGCTGATCCGGTCCTCGCGCACGCCGAGGTCCTCGACGATCTCGTCGCGGGAGGAGCCGGAGACGGTGAGGACGGTGTCCAGCTTGCGGGCGACCCGCTTCTGCATCCGGGTGAAGGCGTACCAGCGGCGTACGGAGGCGCGTCGGCGGCGGCTGGTCGCGGCTTCCAGGTCGAGCCTGCGGTCCACGGTGATGGGGTGGTGGATCGTCGTCACCAGCGGGGCCCCGAGCTCGCCGAGGAGCCCGTAGCCGAGGGTCTGGTTGTCGTGGACGACATCGAACTCGCCGCGCCGGGCCAGCAGATGGCGGCGGGCGCGGAGGCTGAAGGTGAGCGGCTCGGGGAAGCCCCCGGTCCACATGGTGGCGACCTCGGCCAGGTCGATCCAGTCGCGGTACTCGCCGCGCTTCGGCGTACGGAACGGATCGGGCTGCCGGTAGAGGTCGAGGCTGGGCAGCTCGGTGAGCGGAACGCCCTCGTCGAGCACCGGGTAGGGCTGGGCGCCGATGACCTCGACGCTGTGGCCGAGCCGGGCGAGCTCGCGGCCGAGGTGGCGGACGTACACGCCCTGGCCGCCGCAGAACGGATTGCCCTTGTAGGTGAGGAGTGCGATGCGCAACGGCCGGTCGCCGGTCCCGGCGGAGCTGCCGTCGCCCGTGCGGGGGCCTGTCTCTATGGCCTCAGCGGTCACACTCGGCCCCCTTCTGACTGCGTGTTCGCCGGAGCGTAACCGGTCGCGCTAATCTAGAACAAGTTTCAGACTTGATAGAACAAGCTGCACACTTGATCGTTCGGCGTGCATCGAATCTACCGGCAGGTAGCGTCGGCGGAACGGCCGGATCAGGTGATTCGCGCCACGACGGACGCCCTGGCATGCTGTGCGCGCCCGGCCGGGCCGCTTCGTCCGTCCGGGTGCGGTATCAAGCCATGGATCACGGATCGTGGATCGGGGACAGCATGACCGCGGACGCCAGACCGGCAGCGCCTCCGCTGACCGAGCGCCAGGAGGCCCGTCGCCGCCGCATCCTGCACGCCAGCGCCCAGCTGGCCAGCCGGGGCGGCTTCGAGGCGGTGCAGATGCGGGAGGTGGCGGAGGCCGCCGGGGTCGCGCTGGGCACCCTCTACCGCTACTTCCCTTCCAAGATCCATCTGCTGGTCGCAACCATGCAGGACCAGCTCCAGCACCTGCACACCACGCTCCGCAAGCGCCCGCCGGCCGGTGACGACGCGGCCCAGCGGGTGGCCGAAACGCTGATGCGCGCCTTCCGCGCCCTGCAACGCGAACCGCACCTCGCGGACGCCATGGTCCGCGCCCTGACCTTCGCGGACCGCAGCGTGAGCCCCGAGGTGGACACCGTCTCCCGGCTCACCACGGCGATCATCCTGGACGCGATGGGCCTGGAGCACCCGACCCCGGAGCAGCTCTCGGCGGTCCGGGTCATCGAGCACACCTGGCACTCGGCGCTGATCACCTGGCTGTCGGGGCGGGCCTCGATCGCCCAGGTGAAGATCGACATCGAGACGGTCTGCCGCCTCATCGACCTGACGGCAAAGGAGCGGCCGGAGCCGAAGCCGGAGCGGGGCTGAGGGGCCGGGCGCCCGCCAGCGCCACCACGGCCGCACGGCGGTGGTCCGTCCACTCGGTCAGCCGGGCGTCGTCCCGCCCGGCCTTGAACAGCGCCTCCCGCCGGACCCACAACCGCAGCAGCGCCGGGCCGGGGTCCGGCCCGGCGCGGGCGGCGTCCACCTCGGCCTCCGGCAGCAGCCGCCGCAGTACGGGCAGCGGCCCGGGCCGCCGGGTCAGGGGCTCCACGTCGATACCGACCGGGCCGGGCCCGACCGCCGCGGCGGCCAGCCCGTCGGCGTGACTGAGACTGGCGCCCAGGCCGGGGCGGTCCGGCAGATACGGCCGGCCGTGCCCGCTCTCCCCGCACCCGGGGCAGCGCTGGGCGGGCTCCATCTCGTGGGGCGGCCGCCCGGTGACCCGGGAGGCGCACAGCCGCAGCAGCAGCCGGGCGGCCACGACATCGGCACGCCGGGCGGGCACCCGCACCGCCGCGAGCCGGTCCCGCTCCCACGGGGCGAGCATGTCCTCGTCCAGCTCCGGGCAGGCGAGGACCTCGGCGGTGGTGGCGACCAGGGCGACGGTGGCCGCGCCCGTCGCGTACGGCGTCGGGAGGAGGGTCACCACCGGCCCGTGCTCACCCGGCCCGTACTCACCCCGCCTGCGCCTCGGCGAGGCCGACGGAGCCCAGGAAGCGCTCCTTGACGCGGGCGAGGGTGCGGAAGTCGTCGATGGTGACCTCCTGCAGGTCGATGCTGTCTCCGGAGATCTCCTCCAGGAGATCGATGAACTCCAGGAAGTCCATCGAGTCGATGAGACGGGCCTCGATGAGGTCCTCGTCGACACCGATCGGGCCGTCGAGGCCGGGATTCTTCTCGTTGAGCCACGCTACGACACGTTCCATGGGAGAAACCGCTCCTCGTTGTTCTGCGTTCTCTTGCTCTGTGTTCTCGAAGGACTCGAAGGGTCCGACGGCTGCCGGGCGGACGGAGGTCAGGAACCGGCCGCGCGGAGCCGCTCCAGCGCCTGCTCGGCGGTGCCGTGGGCAAGGATCATCGCGTGCACCCAGCGTTCGACGCCGAAGGCGACGCAGGAGCTGTACGCGGGACCGTGCGAGCCGGCGCGGATGCCGAGCCGCTCGCCGAAGAAGTTGCGGTGCCGGTTGACGGAGGCGATGGCCGTGCCGTCGGGGGCGCTGTACTCGTACTTCACCGGGTCCAGCGCCATCAGGCGGGCCCGCGATCCCCCGTTGTCGTAGAACGGGTCGTCGGCCGCCGCCCGGGTCAGGTCCAGGCCGAGCCGCCCGGCCACCTCCTGGATGAACTCGCCGCCGCGTTCCTGGTGTTCGGAGGCCGCGCCCTTGGTGCCGAGGTAGATCACCTCACGCATGTGGAACCCCCAGAGACGGCGCAGGCCGTCGTAGTGGGTCTCGTTGCGGAAGCAGCGGCCGACCGCCGAGAGCCGCAGCCCGTCCTCGCCGACGTCCTGGCCCTCCAGGGAGAGCAGCAGTCCGTAGCAGGTCGCGGACGGCAGCACATGGCCGGTCGGGTGCAGCGGGAGGTCCTGGGGCGAGCCCCCGGAGGCCAGACCGTCGAGCACGTCCGGGCCGAACCGCCCCGCTGAGACGCCGAGATGGGGGAAGTTGCGGAAGAAGTCCAGCCGTGCCAGTCCGTCGACGGACAGCAGGGGCGGCCCCACGACCTCGGGGGCGGAGAGCCGCGCGGCCAGACCGGTCAGCAGGTCGTCCAGCCCGCGCAGCAGCGCGGTGCGGACCGGGTCCAGCGTGATCAGCCCGGCACCGGGGCTCTTCAGCTCGATACCCGGCAGGGCCGTGATGCTGGATGTGTTCATGAAACCGCGTCTTTCTCGGTCGGGCCGGCCATCGGCGACCCACCGGATGTACGAACCGCATCGCCATGACGGCGGCGACTCTGAGCAGGGCCGTCGACA
The DNA here is from genome assembly GCA_002154345.1 of Streptomyces griseus. Taxonomy (GTDB): domain Bacteria; phylum Actinomycetota; class Actinomycetes; order Streptomycetales; family Streptomycetaceae; genus Streptomyces; species Streptomyces caviscabies. The sequence goes on along the minus strand of MUNB01000091.1, from coordinate 14,609 downwards.
GGTCCGTCAGCAGGGCCGTCACCGGCCGGAGCGCGGGCAGGGAAAACGGCTTGACAGCCCGTCACGAACCCGGCCGCGCCCTTGGACATTAGGCCCGTCGCTCGCTTGTTGTCTAGACCAAAAATACCGAACGCCACGTATCGATTCCATGTCTGTCAAGCACATGACCACACCCCATATCCCCATATGTGCGCGGCACTTGACAGCTCAGGCGGTCTGGACCAATCCTGCTGATCGACGTGGTCACGGCTCCTCCCACCACGGCACTGCCATCCGTCCCGCCGTCCGCGGCGGCCCCGCTCCCCCGGGGTCGCCGCACGGCCGGCCGAGGAGAAGAACCTGCCATGAACCTCATGACGACACCCGCCCCTCGCCGTCGGCCGCGCCTGCACCGCGCGGCGTCGGACATCCCGTACTTCAGCGCGGACGGCGAGGCCTACCTCGCGCAGACCGCCCTGCGGGAGCTCGACAAGTCGCGTCCGCTGCGGGTGCTGTCCGAGGAGGACTTCGCCCACTGGCAGACGTACGGCTACGTCATCGTCCGCGAGGCGGTCCCGGCCTCGGTCGCGCGTGAACTGCTGGACTTCACCTGGGACTTCCAGGGGCTGGACCCGGAGCGGCCGGAGAGCTGGTACGAGGACCGGCCGCTGCGCTCCGAGCTGGACCAGCAGCTGCACATCTACGGCTTCGTGGAGGCGTACCACCACCAACTGCTGTGGAACAACCGGCAGTCGCAGCGAGTGTACGACGCCTTCGTCGACGTGTGGGACTGCGAGGAGCTGTGGGTCACCCTGGACCGGCTCAACCTCAACCCGCCCAACCGGGGCAACCGTGACCGCGCCCTGATCGAACCGACGGACCGGGGCTTCGACATCGAGCTCCACTGGGACATCGACACCACGCTCGCCGTGCCGCCGCAGCGGGTGCAGGGCATCATCGCGCTCAACGACACCCGGCCGGAGACCGGCGGGTTCCAGTGCTGCCCGGAGCTGTTCCGCCAGTTCGACGCCTGGAAGGTCGCCCAGCCCGGTGACCGGGACCCGCTGCGCCCGGACATCGACCGGGACGAACTCCCGGTCGTACGCCCGGATCTGCGCCCCGGCGACCTGCTCATCTGGAACGGCCTGCTGGCCCACGGGGTGGCGCGCAACCTCTCCGAGAACGGCGTGCGGGCCGTGCAGTACCTGTCGATGATGCCCGCGCTGGAGGAGCACGAGCGGCTGCGCAGGTCCCGGGTGGAGTCCTGGCGCCATCTGCGGACGCCGCGCTGGAACCGCACGCTGGTCGGCGACCCGGTGCTGCCCGAGTCCAAGCGCTACCCGACCGCCGAACTGAACGCTCTGGGCAGCCGGTTGCTGGGCCTCGCCTCCTGGCAGGACCCGGTCGAGGAGACCGAGGACACCCCGGGTGACGCCGGCGCGGCCTCCGCCGCTCCGAGCGGGGAGCCTTCGTGCGCCGCGTCTGCCTGACCCTGCCCACCCACCGGGCCTGCTCCGGCACCATCGCGGCGGTCGGCGAGGAAGCGGCGTACGGGGCACGGGAGTTCGGCGTCGAGGTGCACCTCCTGATCCTGGACTCCTCCCCCGGGCCGGTCCTCGCCGAGCACCGGGAGGCGGTGGCCGCGCTGCCCGCCTCCCCCGGTGTGACCGTCCACCACCTCGACGAGGACGAGCAGCGCGCCTTCCTGAGCGAGGTGACCGAACGGTCCGGCGCGCCTTCGGCCGTGGCGGACCGGCTGCTGGACCTGATGCTGCCGTCCGGCGTCTCCTACGGCGCCTGCACCAACCGGGCGTTCCTCGTCGCCCAGGCCCTCGGCTGCACGTCCGTGCACCGCAGGGACTCCGACAGCCGCTACCAGCACCTCGACGGAGAGCCGGTCTTCCCGCTCCACCAGGAGCTGGCCCACCTGGGCCGACGGGCGGAGGACGTACGGAAGTCGGCGACGAGGAGCAAGCTGCCACCGGGCTCGGGCGACCGCCGGGTGGCGGTGGCGGGCGGCTCGTTCGTGGGCGAGATGTCGGTGGACGTGGCGGAGATCCGCGAGCTCGACCCGGACACGTACGGCGAACTGATCGGCCTCTCGCTGCCCGAGGGATACCCGGAATTCGTGCGCAAGCATCTGATCGACGAGTCGTTCCGGGGCGCGGGGAACGGGGCGTTCGACGGCGACCGCACCACGCTCGCCCCGATCAGCCCGATGCGCGTGGACATGTGCAACATCGCTCTCGACCACGAGGTCTACCGCAGGATCCCGCTGCCGCCCGCCACCGACACCATCGGCAGCGACTACTTCCTTCTCCATCTCGCCCACGACGCCCGGCTGCCCGGCCTCCAGCACAACCGGCACATCGTCAACTTCCATACGGCGGAACGGCGTACGGACGGCGGCTTCCTCGCGTACCAGCTCCGCTTCGCGAAGTTCCTGCTGGCGAAGACGTATCTCAACGCCGTGTACGCGAGGACGGCGAAGGCCGGTGACGCGCTGCTCGACGCCGGGGGCCACATCCGGGCGTCCGTGGTCGCCGGTTTCGTCCGGGACAGCGTCGATCTCGACCGTACGGAGGCCGCCCGCCGCCTCGACGTGATCGACCGGGCCTACCGGCGGCTCGGCGGCCGCTACCCGACGGTCGCGGACACGCTCGCGGAGAACAGCGGCCGGCTCCTGGACGAGGCCCGGGACGACATGGCCGACTTCGCGCTCCTGATGGACCACTGGGAGGCGCTGTCCGGCGCGAGCGCCGAAGCGGGCCTGGAGCAGCAGGTCCGGGCCGTGACCCGATGAACTCCGCCGCCGACAGGGAAACGATGCGCCATAGCCCCCCGCACACCACCACGACCACGGTCACCGTCGCCTACGCGGGCGGTACGGAACGGCGCGGCCCGATCACCATGGGCCAGGCCAACATGATCCGCTGCATCCTGCGGGACGACCCCACCCACATCAACATCCACGATGTGTGGCCCGTCCCCGAGGCCACCACCGTGGCGGCCGTCACCGACGCCCTGCGCGCCCTGGCCGTACGGCACGAGGGGCTCCGCACCACCTTCCCGCACCCGCCGGAGGCCGCACCGGTCGACCAGGTCGTGGCGGCGGAGGGCACGTTCACGGTGACCGTCCTCGACCACGCCGAACTCCCCGCCGATCCGGCGGAGTACGCGGAGTCGGTGGCGCGGGCGGCACGGTCCGGGCGCTTCGCCCTGGACCGGGAGTTCCCGATGCGGATCACCCTGCTCACCGTGGCCGGGCAACCGGACTACGTGGCACTGGCGTTCAGCCACGCGGTGGCGGACGGCAGCGCGATGGCCATCCTGCGCGAGGAGTTCACCGAACTGCTGGCGGGCAAGGAGCTGCCTGAGCTGACGTCCCTGCCCCCGGTCGACCTGGCCGCCGTGGAGGCCTCCCCGGCCGGACTGCGGAAGTCGGAGGCCTCCCTGCGGTACTGGGAGCGGATCCTCCGTACCGGGCCGCAGGAGATGTTCGCGGAGCCGCGCGGCAGGAGGCCGGGGACCGACGAGGAGGCCCGGCAGCTGACGCTCCGCTCCCGCCGGGGCGGCCGGGCGCTCGCCGGGGCGGCCCGCCGTACCGGACACCCCGAGGCCACCGTGCTGATGGCCGCCTGGTGCGCCCTGGTGGCCCACCGGGCGGGCCAGGACAGCTGTGTCACCGCCGTCCCGAGCGCCAACCGGTTCAACACCCGGGTCGCCCGTTCGGTGACCACCACCTCCCAGGACGCGCTGCTCCACCTGGACGTCCGGGTGCCCGCCTTCGACGCCCTGGTCTCCCGGACCTGGGGGGCGGTGCTCAACGCCTACCGGCACAGCCAGTTCGACTCCGTACGGCTGTGGGAGATGATCGACCGGGTCACCACCGAGCGCGGCAGCCACTTCGGCCGGGACGTGGTGTTCAACGACGTGAGCGCCCTGCCCGCCCCGCTCCTGGGCACCGACGCGCAGGACGGCGACGACGCCGGGCAGGAGCTGACCTGGGGGCCGCCCCAGACGCTGCCGACCCGGCTGCTCGCCTTCACGTACCGGACGGCGCCCCGGCTCCACATCTCCCTGTGGGCCGCCCCCTCGCTCTTCACCCCCGAGGAGGCGGAGGGGTTCCTCTCCGGCCTGGTCCTGCTCCTGGAGGCGGCCGCCGCCGGGGACGTACCGATGGAGGAGCTGTCCGAGGTGACGGGGGTCCGCCCCGCCGAACGCGGGGCCGGCTGGCTCCGGGTGGACGGCTGCTGGGTCTCGCCCGAGGCCGTACGCGAGACGCTCGGCCGGGCGGTGGGGGGACTACCGGTACGGGTGGCGGAGGAACCGGCGGGCGCGTCAGGCACGGACCCGCACCTGACGGCGTACATCGCCCGCGGCGACACCCCGTTGACGCCTGAGGAGGCCCACCGGGCGCTGACCGCCCTCATTCCGGCCGCCGGTTCGGGGGTCCTGGCGCCCCACCGCTACGTAATCGTCGAGAACCCGCCCACCGAGCCGGACCGGAGCGACGCGTGGCGTCGGCTGAACACCATCGATGAAGGGACCGGCAGGAGCCGGCAGGTGTGACATGAGCGTTGACGACACGACCCTCCAGAAGCCCGAACCGCTGCCCAGCCCCTGGCGGTCGGGCCGGTTCCGGCTGTTCTTCACGGCCCGCAGCGCGTCGCTGCTGGCCGACGGCATGCTGATGGTGTCCCTCACCACGGCGGTGCTGGGCGCCGGCCACGGGGCGAGCGGCGTCGGGTACGCGCTGGCCGCGTGGATGACCCCGATCGTGCTGCTGGTGCTGTTCGGCGGGGTGCTGGCGGACCGGTTCACCCCCCAGCTGATGATGATCTGCGCGGACGTGGCGCGCATGCTGGCCATGCTCACCCTGGCCGCTCTCCTCTTCTCCTCCGACAGCGTCCCGCTGTGGCAGATCATGGGCCTGATGGCGCTGAGCGGTGCCGCGACGGCGATGTTCCAGCCCGGCATGGCGAGCATGGTCCCGCGGGTCGCCGAGGACATCCAGAAGGCCAACGCGCTGCTGCGGATCTCCGAGGCCCTGAGCACGCTGCTGGGCCCGGGCCTAGCGGGCATCCTGGTCGCGTACTGGCAGGTCTCGGGCTCGTACCTGGTGATCGCGGCGGCGTACGCGCTCAGCGCCCTGGTCCTGCTCCCCCTGCGGAAGCTGCACACGGAACGCGACGAGGGCGACGCCCCGATGTGGCGGAGGCTCGCGACGGGCTGGCAGGAGTTCCGCTCCCGCCAGTGGCTGTGGGGCGTCATCGCGGTCTGGTCCGTCTACGGCCTGTTCGTGTTCGGCCCCGCACTGCCGCTGGGCGCGACGCTGATGATCGAGCAGCACGGGGCGAACGGCTACGGCTGGATCGCCTCGGCGGACGGCGCGGGCACGATCATCGGCGGCCTGATCGGCATGCGGGTCCGCCCGCGCCGCCCCCTGGTCGCAGGCGCCCTGGCGATGCTCTGCTTCGCGCTCAACCCCTTGGCCCCGGCCCTGGAATGGTCCTTCGCGGCCACGGCGATCGCCCACGTGATCGCGGGCTACGGCTTCGCGTTCTGGGGCGTGATGTGGGCGACGAGCGTCCAGTCGCACATCCCGCTGACGGTCCTGAGCCGCGTCTCGGCGTACGACGTCGCGGGCTCCATCATGGTCATCCCCCTGGGCCGCGCCCTGGCGGGCCCGGCGGCGGACGCGTTCGGCGCGAACGAGGTGCTGATCTTCTCGTCGGTGATGTCGTTCGCCCTGCTGGCGATCATGCTCAGCGTCCCGGCGATCCGGGCGCTGCGGCGGGCTCCGGAGGGCGCACTCCCGACGAAGACGGAGGCCGAACCGGCGGTCTGAGCTGCTGGTTGCGCCGGGAGTACGACGTGCCGGTCAGACCCGCATGACTGGCACGTCGTACTGCGGGATCCAGGCGTTATGGGTGACGAGGACCAGCCGATGGTCTTGCGCCTGCGCGACGAGCAGCCGGTCGAAGGGCTCGGCGCGGACCATCGGCAGCCGCCCGGCCCGCACCCCGTGCGCGGCGGTGACGGGGAGACACGGAAAGGCGATGTCGCGTACGCGCCAGGCCAAGTCGCCCGGCTCCTCCAGCAGCCCGAGGTGCTGTTTGAAGGTGATCTCCCAGTGCGAGACGGCGCTGATGTGTACGGCGTCGGCGGAATCGAGGAGGTGTTTGGCCTCCTCGGACGACTCCGGGGAATCACCGAGCCACCAGAGGATCATCGGGGTGTCGAGGAGGAGGCGCATCACGCCTCCCCGAAGACTGCGGAGATACCGAGGTGAGGCTCATCGAAGTGACGAGCGATCCGGACCTGTCCACACACGAGCCACGCCTGCAGCGCCGCACAGCAGGCAGAGTCGACTCCGATACGGGTACTACAGGCTCCCCCGTGCCGCTGATCACGATCGGCTGCCGGTCGATGAGCTGGATCAGGGTCCCGCGAAACAGTGGCCCCGAGCGCAGCACCGAACGCCGACGAAACGCGCGCCACAGCCTCCTCATGACGTCACCGCGGGACGATCCAACTCTCAGCAGTAAGCTCGTTCCTCTCGGAGATTACGAACGGGCGCTGAGGCTAGAGAATGGCGGTGAGAAAATCATCAGAAACGATGGGGGATACAAGATAGGCTCTCCATGGGGTCGCCGATAGAAATAGAAGCGGAAACAAGGGTCTGGAATGAAGCGAAACGAGTTGGCCAAACAAGCCCTAAGTCACTTCGGCAGAGTAGTCTGGTTTCGGTCGCCGGTTGAACGAAACCCTAACGATGGCAAACTGCAAGTCGCGTTCGTCGGCTGGCGTTTCGCTGAACCTCACGAAGACATCCGAGAGATCCTCGACTCCATCGTGCAAGAGACGACAACAAAAGTCGAGTGGGAATTTAGATCTGCAAAGAACTGGATGATCGTTCCAAGGCGGCTCATTCTAGAGGCAGGCCCGGCGGCGAGTAAATTCAATGAAGCGATGGTTGCGATTTCTCAAAGTGATCAGAGATTCTGCGCCGAGTCGGCTGCAGATCTTGAAAAGATTCTCCATAGACTATCGGATGAAGCTGTTTCCCGAGGTCTCTGACTCTTTTCATCGGTTGGGGATCCGCTGATGGCCAGCCCAGTCCCTTGCGCTGGCCCGGCGACCCCTCACTCCTCCGGCGGAAACACCGCCTCCCCCGACCCCGCCAGCGTCAGCGTGATCGCCTCCACCGGGCAGCCCTCCGCCGCCGCGAGGACGTGTTCGCCCGCGTCGCGGTTCTCCTCGGTCGGGTGGGACTGGCGGGCCGAGTCCAGGTGGAAGGCGTCGCTCGCATGGTTGACGCACATGCCGGAGCCGATGCAGACGGAGCGGTCGACCTCCACGTGCCAGCGGTCGCCCATCACGCCTCCCGGTAGCCGGCGGGCAGGTGGATCATCTTGTGCTCGAAGAACTCGCCGTAGCCCTCGGGGCCGAACTCGCGGCCCAGGCCCGAGTTCTTGTAGCCGCCGAAGGGGCCGAGCATGTCGAGGCTGAAGGTGTTCACGCTGTACGTGCCCGTGCGGACGCGGCGGGCCACGTCGATGCCGCGTTCCGTGTCCGATGTCCAGACGCTGCCGCTGAGGCCGTACGGGGAGTCGTCGGCGATGCGGACGGCCTCGTCCTCGTCTCCGTACGGGATCAGGCAGATCACCGGGCCGAAGATCTCCTCGCGGGCGATGCGCATCGAGTTGTCGACCGAACCGAAGAGGGTGGGTTCTACGTACCACCCTCGCTCCTGGGAGGCCGGCACGTTCCCGCCCGTGAGGATCTTGGCGCCCTCCTCCTGGCCCAACCTGATGTAGTCCAGGGAGCGTTGCTGCTGGCGTCGGGCCACCAGCGGGCCCAGTTCCGTTGTCGGGTCCAAGGGGTCGCCCACCCGCAGGGCTCCGGCCGCTGCCGCGAACGCCTCCGCTATTTCTTCGTAGCGGCTGCGCGGGGCCAGGATGCGGGTCTGGGCCACGCACGCCTGGCCGTTGATCATCCACGCGAACGGGACGATGCCCGCCACCGCCGCCTCCAGGTCCGCGTCCGGCAGGATCACCGCTGCCGACTTGCCGCCCAACTCCAGCGTGACGCGGGTCAGGTTGCGCGACGCCACCTCCATGACGCGGCGGCCTGCCGCCACCGAGCCGGTGAAGGAGACCTTGTCCACATCCGGGTGGCCCACCAGGTACTCACTGACCTCACGGTCGGCCGGGAGGATGGAGAGGACCCCGGGCGGCAGGCCTGCCTCTTCTGCTATTTCCGCCAACACATACGCGTCCAGCGGGGTTTCCGGGGAGACCTTCAACACCGCCGTGCAACCCGCCAGCAGCGCCGGGGCCAGTTTCGCCGCGGCCGTGAACTGCGGGACGTTCCACGGGACCACCGCGGCCACCACGCCCACCGGTTCGCGGCGGAGCAGGAGCGGGCCGAGGACGCCGTCGCGGCGCTCCTCGTACGGGAACGTACGGGCCACCGTGATCGCCGAGTCCCAGACCATCATCGCGGCCAGCGCCTGCACCATGACGCTCGCGCTGTACGGGGTGCCGTTCTGGGCGCTGATGAGGCGGGCGAACTCCTCGTGGCGTACGGCGAAGGCGTCCTTGATCCGGGTGATCACCGCGATCCGTTCGTCCAGCGGCATGCGCGGCCAGGGGCCCTCGTCGAAGGCCTGGCGGGCGGCGGCGACCGCCCGGTCCACGTCGGCCTCGGACGCGTGCGGCACGCGGCCGATGACCTGTTCGGTGTGCGGCGAGATCACCTCGATGACCTCGGTGGAGAGCGGGTCGGTGAACTCCCCGCCGATGAACAGGTGTCCGTGTTCCACCAGCTCCGTACGTTCCGTCATGGCTGCCGCCTCCCGCGAACCCGCACACCCGTAACTGACTGTTCGTCAGAACTGATACCAGTTCCTGTTTCCGGAGTCCACAGTGCGGACCACACCCGGAGGCGAATTATCGGTAGACCCGGGCTACCACTGGAACGAGTTCTCGTTACAGTGGAGGCCGGCGCGGAGATGGGAAGCCCATGACTCAGGTGACGCAGGTGCCTCAGGTGACCGACCACGGCGGAGGCGTCCACAGCATCAAGGTGCCCATCCCTGACAACCCGCTCGGCCACACCCTCGTCCATCTCGTCGACACCGACCGGGGCCCGGTCCTCATCGACACCGGCTGGGACGATCCCGCCTCCTGGGACACCCTGGTCGCCGGGCTCTCCGCCCTCGGCACCGCCGTCACCGACATCCACGGCGTCGTCATCACCCACCACCACCCCGACCACCACGGCCTCTCCGGCCAGGTCCGCGAGGCGTCCGGGGCCTGGATCGCGATGCACGAGGCCGACACCGCGATCGTCCGCCGCACCCGGGAATCCGAACCCGGCACCTGGCTCGACTACCTCACCCGCAAGCTCGCCGCCGTCGGCGCGCCGGACGACCACCTCGCTCCGTTGCGCGCCGCCCGCGGCGGAGGGCGGCTGCGGACCCTGCCGGGGCTGCGTGCCGCCCTGCCGGACCGGGAGATCGTGCCCGGCGAGCTGCTCGACCTCGCCGGGCGGAAGCTGCGGGCCGTCTGGACACCCGGGCACACCCCGGGCCATGTCTGCCTCCATCTGGAGGAGCGGCATCCCGCCGGGCTGGAAGGGAACGGGCGGCTGTTCTCCGGCGACCATCTGCTGCCCGGCATCAGTCCGCACATCGGGCTGTACGAGGATCCGGACGACACCGCCGTCACCGACCCGCTCGGCGACTACCTCGCCTCGCTGGAGCGGATCGGGCGGCTCGGGGTGGCCGAGGTGCTGCCCGCGCACCAGCACGCGTTCACCGATGCGGGCGGGCGGGTGCGGGAGCTGCTGGACCATCACGAGGAGCGGCTGACCGGGCTCCTCGCCCTGCTCGCCACGCCGCTCACCCCGTGGCAGCTCGCCGAGCGGATGGAGTGGAACCGGCCCTGGGAGCAGATCCCGCACGGTTCGCGGTCCATCGCCGTGTCGGAGGCCGAGTCCCATCTGCGGCGGCTGGTGAAGCTCGGCCGCGCGGAGGCCGTACCGGGCAGGCCCCCGGTGACGTACATCGCCACGTGAGGCCCCGGCCGCTCCCCTACGGACCGGTAGAGTGGGCAGGTCGTCATCATGCCCGTACAGGGGGAAGCCGGTGCGAATCCGGCGCTGCGCCCCAGCCGTGACCCGTCCGCCCGACGGCAGCCGGACCGCCCGCCGCGGAGCGTGACCGGCTCGGGCCACCGGAACCCCGGTGGCCGGCACCGTCGAGGCATACGGGGCCGGAGCCCGGTGCCCTCGTGCGCCCGGGGAGTCCGGCCCTCGCAGGAGAGGCCCAGCCAGCCATGACCGTACGCCGCAGCGCATCCGCGCTCGCGACCACCGCCGTGCTCCTGGGCGCGGCCGCCCCCGTGGCGGTCGCCGCGCCGAGCCCTTCCCCGTCGGCGGAGCTGCCGGCCGGGCTCTACGGCACCACAGACCCCACGTACGACGGGGTGTGGCGGCAGTCGCTGGCCTTCCTCGCGCAGAAGATCGAGTACGTCACGCCGTCCACGCAGGCGGTGGACTGGCTGGTGGGGCAGCAGTGCGACAGCGGGGCGTTCACCTCGTACCGGGCCGACACCTCCCAGCCCTGCGACGCGTCGACCGTGATGGACACCAACGCCACCGCCATCGCCGTCCAGGCCCTCGTCGAGATCAACCAGCGCCGCGAGGACGCCAACAACGGGGCCGACTGGCTGAAGTCCGTGCAGAACGAGGACGGCGGCTGGGGCTACAACCCCGGCAGCCCGAGCGACGCGAACTCCACCTCCATCGTGATCGGCGCGCTCGCCCGCACCGGCGTCCCGGTCGGCGAGCTCACCACCGCCGACGGCAGCACCCCGTACACCGCGCTCCAGTCCCTGGCCATCGCCTGCGAGGACGAGGACGGCGGCGCGTTCGCCTACCAGCCGGGCAAGAAGGGCGAGCTGACCGCCAACCCGGACGCCACCGCGGCCTCCGTGCTCGGTCTGATGGGCAAGGGCATCGCCTCCGGCACGTCCAACGCGGTCAAGGACCCCTCCTGCACCAAGGGCGACGGCCTCAGCCCGGAGCAGACCGCCCAGAACGGCGCCTTCTTCCTCGCGGACACGCTGAAGAAGCAGCCGTACCTGGAGCAGGCCCCGATGCCGGGCGCCGAGGACAGCACGCCGCAACCCGACTACGGCAACACCGCGGACGCGGTCGTCGCGCTCGCCGCCTCCGGGCACAAGAACAAGGCCCAGGCCTCCGTCTCCTGGCTGCAGAAGAACGCCACGGGCTGGGCGAAGCAGGGCGGTCCGGCCGCCACCGCGCAGCTGATCCTCGCGGCGCACGCCACCGGCGCGGACGCCCGCAGCTTCGGCGGCGTCGACCTGGTCAAGCAGCTCAACTCGATGGGCCCCTCCCCTGCCGCCACCGCCCTCCCCTCGCCCACGCCGACCGGTCCGCAGCCCTCCAGCGGCACCGACAGCGACGACAGCGGGCTGAGCCTGGGGTGGCTGATCGGCATCGGTCTCGCCGCCGGCGCGGGCATCGGCTTCCTGCTCAGCATGCGGCGGAAGAAGCAGCAGCCGTGAGCCGTACGCCGCGCACACCTCGTACGCCGGTCCCCGCGCGGTTGCCGAGCCCTGCCGTCGCCCGGTTGCGGAATCCGCTCGTCGCGCTGCTCGCCGCCCTGGTCGCCGCCTCGGCCGTGCTGCTCGGCGCGGGCACCGCCGAGGCCGCCGGATACCGCTACTGGTCCTTCTGGCAGGGCAACGGCAAGAACTGGGAGTACGCCACCCAGGGGCCGTCGGTCCTGCGCCCGGACGACGGTACGGTCCAGGGCTTCCGGTTCGCCGTGAGCGAGGACTCCGGCGACGCCGACCAGCCGCGCCGCGCCCCCGACTTCGGGGCGATCTGCGCGGACACCCCGGCGGAGGACGGGAAGAAGCGGGTGGCGCTGGTGATCGATCCGGGTACGGCGGCGGACGCCCCGGACGGCGAGAAGCCGCCCGCCCCGCGTACGGCGTGCGCGCAGGTCGCGCCGGACGCCAGCAGTGCGGAGGCGCTCGCCGCGGTGGCGAAGCCGCTGCGGTACGACAGCAGTGCCATGCTCTGCGCGATCTCGGGTTATCCGGCGTCGGGCTGCGGCGAGCAGGTGTCCGGCGACACCGGCAGCGCGGAGCCGTCCGACCCGGCCAAGACCGCCGACGGCCAGGAAAAGGGCGAGGAAGGCGACGGCGGCGGTCCGTCCGTCGGGCTTCTCGTCGGCATCGGCGCCGTCCTGTTGCTGGGCATCGCCGCCGTGGTCCAGGCCCGCCGCCGCCGGTGACCGCTTCCCCGGCCCCGGCACGGTTGCTGCGCCGCGCCCTGCACGCCCCCGAGGCGGACCGCGGCAACGCGCTGCCCGCCGGGGCGTGGTGGCTGTGGGCGCTGGGGCTCGCCACCGCCGCGTCCCGGACCACGAACCCGCTGCTGCTGGGGCTGCTGGTCGGGGTGGCGGCCTATGTGGTGGTGGCGCGGCGCACGGATGCGCCGTGGGCCCGGTCCTACGGCGCGTTCGTCAAGCTCGGGCTGTTCGTCGTGGCGCTGCGGCTCGTCTTCTCCGTCTTCCTCGGCTCGCCGATCCCCGGTTCGCACACCGTCTTCGTCCTTCCCGAACTGCCCCTGCCCGACTGGGCGCAGGGGGTGCGGATCGGTGGCCGGGTCACTGCCGAGCAGCTCGTCTTCTCCCTCTACGACGGGATGAAGCTGGCCACCCTGCTGATCTGCGTCGGTGCGGCGAACTCGCTGGCCAACCCGGCGCGGCTGCTGAAGTCGCTGCCCGGCGCGCTGTACGAGGCGGGGGTCGCCGTCGTGGTCGCGATGACGTTCGCGCCGAACATGGTGGCCGACGTGGTCCGGCTGCGCACCGCGCGCCGGCTGCGGGGCCGACCGACCGGTGGGGTGCGGGCCGTGGCGCAGATCGGGCTGCCGGTGCTGGAGGGCGCGCTGGAGCGGTCGGTGGCGGTGGCCGCGTCGATGGACGCGCGCGGTTACGGGCGTACCGCCGAGGTTCCGGCGGCCGTCCGGCACACCACGAACGTCCTGACCCTGGGCGGGCTGCTCGGGGTGTGCGCCGGCACGTACGGGCTGCTGGCCGCGCAGGGGGCGGTGTACGGGCTGCCGCTGCTGCTGGCCGGTCTGGTCACGGCGATGGCCGGGCTGCGGCTCGGCGGGCGGCGCTCGGTGCGCACCCGCTACCGGCCGGACCGGTGGGGTGTGCGGGCCTGGCTGGTGGCGTGCTCGGGTGTGGTGGTCGCGGCGGCGATGATCTGGGCGGGGGCGGTGGATCCGGACGCGCTGCACCCCGGGGTCGTCCCGCTGACCGCGCCGGTGCTGCCGCTGTGGCCCGCCGCCGCGGTGCTGGTCGGGCTGGTGCCCGCGCTGGTCGCCCCCGTACCGCCGTCGACCCGGGCGCCCGGACCACCGGCGCGTCGCAGCAAGGAGCAGGTGTGATCAGGTTCGAGCGGGTCTCCATGCGGTACGAGGGCACGGAGCGTCCCACGCTGTCGGGCGTCGACCTCACGGTCCCCGAGGGTGAACTGGTCCTGCTCGTCGGCCCGTCCGGTGTCGGCAAGTCGACTCTGCTGGGTGCGGTCTCCGGGCTCGTCCCGCACTTCACGGGCGGGCTCCTGTCGGGCCGGGTCACGGTGGGCGGCCGGGACACCCGCACGCACAAGCCGCGTGAACTGGCCGATCTGGTCGGGACCGTGGGCCAGGATCCGCTCGCGCACTTCGTGACGGACACCGTCGAGGACGAGCTCGCGTACGGCATGGAGTCGCTGGGCCTGGCCCCGGACGTGATGCGCCGCCGAGTGGAGGAGACGCTCGACCTGCTGGGCCTGGCCGAGCTGCGCGACCGGCCGATCGCGACCCTGTCGGGCGGCCAGCAGCAGCGGGTGGCGATCGGTTCGGTGCTCACTCCGCACCCGAAGGTGCTGGTGCTGGACGAGCCGACCTCCGCGCTGGACCCGGCGGCGGCCGAGGAGGTCCTCGCGGTGCTCCAGCGGCTGGTGCACGATCTGGGCACGACCGTGCTGATGGCCGAGCACCGGCTGGAGCGGGTGGTGCAGTACGCGGACCAGGTGGTCCTGCTGCCCGCCCCGGGTGCGGCCCCCGTGATGGGGCCGCCCGCCGGGATCATGAAGGTGTCGCCGGTGCGGCCGCCGGTGGCGGAGCTGGGGCTGCTGGCGGGCTGGGACCCGCTGCCCCTGTCGGTACGGGACGCCCGGCGCGCGGCGGCCGGGCTGCGGGAGCGGCTGGCGGACGCGGTGCCGCCGGAGGCCGCGTCGGACGCGGTGCCGGTGCGGGCGGACGGTCCGCCGGGGGCGTCGGGGCCGTCGGGGGCGTCGGAGGTGCCCGTTCCGGCCGCTGTCGTGCAGCCGCGGACCGGCCGGTTCGCCCGGCTCCTGGGACGGGGGTCCGCCGCCCCGGCCACCCCTGCGGCCGCCGATCCGGTCACCCGGGTCGACGGGCTCGGGGTGCGGCGCGGCCGGGTCGAGGCGCTGCGGCGGGTGACGCTCACCGTGGCTCCGGGCGAGACGGTGGCCCTGATGGGCCGTAACGGGGCCGGCAAGTCCACC
>MUNB01000090.1 GCA_002154345.1 Streptomyces griseus | reverse complement strand
TCCAGACCTGCGACGACTGCGACCGCGCCTTCCGCTCACCCGTCCCCGGCCACTGCCGCGACTGCCGCGAAACCCGCGAACACCGAGGCGAGGACGTACGCACCGCCGCCTGATCCGACAGGACGCCCCCTAGCGCTGCTGCTCCCGCAACCGCCGCCTCATCCGGGCGCCGGGGATCGCGAGGGCCAGCAGGACCGGGACCCCGGCGGCGATGGCGACCCAGAGGACGAGTGCGAGGTAGCCGTAGGCCGCGTTGCGCGTGTCCTGGTCCGCCAGGATCAGGAAGACGACGCTCACCACGAGCGCCACCGCCATGAGGGCTCCCTGGACGATCGCGGCCCAGGTGAGGATGGTCGCCCGGCGCCGGTAGCCGGGGGTGATCTCCGGGTCCCGTGGCTGCACGAACCCCCAGGGCGCACCGGACTCGCCGGGCGTATGGGGCCGGTGCGGAGGTGGCGGCGGCTGCTGGTCGGACATGGGCCCAGTTCTACTGTGCACCGCCCCGAAACACCACCCTCACCGCGAACGAGGCGGCGGTGAGGAGGCGGCAACGAGACGGCACGCCGTCACTTCTTCATGGCGTCCCAGTGGTGCGAGCCGAAGCTGCGCACCAGCGAGACCAGCGCCGCCCCGAGCCGCCAGTCCAGGCCCGGTGCGTGCAGGTGCAGTTTGTCGCCGCCGGACCGGAACTCCAGCGGCATCTCGCCGCCCGCCCGCCACCTGATGCGCCGGGGAGCGCGCGCGGCGCCGCCCTCGCCGGGGGTGCTGTCGAAGATGGAGACGATCAGGAGCAGCACCATCACGGGCAGGCACAGCCACCACACGAACCACCACAGGATCCGGCCCTTGTACCCCACCGCGTCGGCCGCGCCGGCCGGGGTCACCGTCCATCGGGTGCGCACGCCCCTCCCCCGGAACGCCTTCTCGCGCACGATCGTGCCGATGAGCTCCCCGTGGACGCCGAGCACCTGGAACGTCGAGACACCGCCGGTGGCCGACAGGGTCACCACCGTCGCCACCCGGTCCCGGCGGTGCGCGTCGGTCCACAGGGCGAAGGTGCGGGCGCCCTTCTTGCGGGCCGCGAGGTAGGCGGGAACGCCACCGGGCGGCAGTTCGCGCTCCACGTACCCGATGGCCTCGGGCAGTCCCGATCCGTCGAGGAGATAGACCAGGTTCTGGACCGAATCCGGCGTGTGGCCCGGGAGCTTTCGCCGGAGGCCGCCCATGGTGATGACCTTGCTCATCCGGCATGCTCCTTGGGGCTGGGAAGCGGTGCGTCCGACGGTCGGCCGCCGGTCGGCTGCCTACTTTAGGGGTCAACTACGGCCGGTACGAAGCCCGGCAAGAAGCATGGCCAGGATGCGAGAAGGGGCGGCGGGCCCGCAGGCCCACCGCCCCGACCTCACGTCACACGACGCCTACTGGATGACCGTGATCCGGTCCGTCGCCGGCGGGTCCAGCGGAGCGGCGGCCGTCGAGTGGGCCGCCAGGTAGGCGTTGAACAGGTCCAGGTCGGACGCGCCGACCAGCTTGTTCGTGCCCTCGCCGAGGGCCGCGAAGCCGTCGCCGCCGCCCGCGAGGAACTCGTTCATCGCGACCCGGTAGGTGCGCGCCGGGTCGATCGCCTCGCCGTTCAGCTTGATGGTGTCGGCCACCACGCGGTCCGCGCCGCTCTTCGTCAGGTCGAGCGTGTAGGTGAGGCCCTTGGAGACCTGGAGGATCTTCGGGCTGGCCTCGTTGCCGCCGCTGACCTGCTGCTGGAGGGCGGTGACCAGCTGGGCGCCGGTCAGGTCGACGACGTTCATCATGTTGGTGAACGGCTGCACGGTGAACGCCTCGCCGTACGTGACGACGCCGTCGCCCTCACTGCCCGACGCCTTGTGCACCAGGTCCGCGCGGATGCCGCCCGGGTTCATGAACGCGACTTCCGCGCCGCCCTTGTCGGCCGGGGCGAGCCCTTCGAGCTGGGCGTCGGCGATGACGTTGCCGAGCGGCTTCTCCGGGGCCGTGGAGCCGCGGCCGTTGATGTCGGCGCTGATCCAGCCCTGCGGCTTGTTGGCGATCGGGGCGGCCAGCTTGTTCCAGCGGTCGATCAGGCGCGTCATGTCGGCGGCCTTGGGCTGGTCCCGGGTCACGACGTGGTTCGCGGACTTCACCGACGTACGGACGATGTCGTTGGTGCGACGGTCGTAGGTGAGCGTGGTGTCCGTGTACAGCTTGCCGAACGACGAGGCCGAGGTGACCATGCGCGGCTTGCCGGACGGGTCCGGGACGGTGCACACGTACGCCTGGTGGGTGTGGCCCGTGACCAGGGCGTCCACCTTCGGCGTGATGCCCTTGGCGATGTCGACGATCGGGCCGGAGATGCCGTCGCCCGCGCCGGGGCTGTCGCAGTCGTAGTTGTACGAGGTGGAGGCCGGGGCCCCGCCCTCGTGGATCAGGGCCACGATGGACTTGACGCCCTTGCGGTCCAGCTCCTTGGCGTACTTGTTGATCGTCTCGACCTCGTCGTGGAACTTGAGGCCCTTGACGCCGTTCGCGGTGACGATGTCCGGCGTGCCCTCCAGGGTCACCCCGATGAAGCCGATCTTGACGCCGTTCTTCTTCCAGACCGTGTACGGCTTCAGCAGCGGCTTGCCGGTCTTCTCCTTGGTCACGTTGGCCGCGAGGTAGGGGAAGTCCGCGCCCTTGAACTTCTTGCCCTTCTCGTAGCAGCCCTCGACCGGGTGACAGCCGCCGTTCTGGAGGCGGGCCAGCTCGGTCGCGCCCTCGTCGAACTCGTGGTTGCCGACCGCCGTGACGTCCAGGTCGAGCTTGTTCAGCGCCTCGATCGTCGGCTCGTCGTGGAAGAGGCCCGACAGCAGCGGGCTCGCGCCGACCATGTCGCCGCCGGCCGCGGTGACGGAGTACGGGTTGCCCTTGCGCGCGGTGCGCAGCGAGGTCGCCAGGTACTCGACGCCACCGGCCGGGATCGCCTTCACCGTGCCGTCGGGCTGCGTCTCGGAGACGTTGCCCGCCGAACCGGCCGGCGGCTCCAGGTTGCCGTGCAGGTCGTTGAACGACAGCAACTGGACGTCGACGGTACGGGGCTTGTGGCCGTGCCCGTGCCCGTGGCCCCGGTCATGGGCGCCGGCCGGCATCGCGGCGACGAGCGCGCCCACGGTGGCCAGACCGGCTGCGGCGGCGAGCACCCGCCGTGTCGCACGGTTCTTCTGCGGAGTCGCTGACATCGGTCCCCTTGTGAGTCAGAGCTGTCAGTGCTGTCGGTGGTTCTGCGGTGTCGGTGGTTCTGTGGTGCCACGACTGGAACGCTGCGTGCCGCAGCCTAGAGTCAACGCGCGTAGCGCAACAGGTGTTCGGGGTTACGGACTGGTTGCCATCCGGCCAAATGGCTCGTCAGGGACCCCCCACAAGCGCGCACGTCACTCATATGGCTCACATATCCGGGCAGAAACGTCACCGCACGCATCGCCACCGGAAGCCTGTACGGCATGGAGAACGAACTCACGGCCACGGCGAAGGTTCCGGGCCAGCAGCAGCCGTCGGCGGAACGTCCCGCCGGGCCTCCCGCCGGGCCTCCCGCCGGCCTTCCTGACGGCTTTCTCGACATGGTCGACGACCTGAAGACGATCGTCCGTGGCGCCCATGTCCGAGCACAGCTCAAGGTCAACACCGAGATGCTCCGGATGTACGGGGAGATCGGGCGGACCATCCTGCAGCGCCAGAGCGGTGAGAGGTGGGGCACGAAGGTCATCGAGCGGATCGCCGCGGAGCTGCGGACGGAGTTCCCGCAGCAGCGGGGATTCAGCACGCGCAACCTTCAGTACATGCAGCAGATGGCCAGGGTCTGGCCCGACTCAATTGCGCAACAGGCTGTTGCGCAATTGCCCTGGGGCCACGTCGTCCTCCTCATGGGCAAGTGCCCGACCCGCTTCGAGCGGGACTTCTACGCCCAGCACGCCGTCCACCACGGCTGGTCGCGTACGCATCTGGAGTCGGCGATCCACCGGCAGCTGCACCTCTCCGAAGGGGCTGCCGCGAACAACTTCGACGTCAGCCTGCCCGGCACGTCCGACGCCGTGCGGCAGATCCTCAAGGACCCCTACCGCCTCGACTTCACGGAGCTCACGGGCCGGCCGGCGGAGCGCGATCTGGAGGACGCGCTCGTCGACAACCTCGTGCGGTTCCTGACCGAACTGGGCGTCGGGTTCGCCTTCGTCGGGCGCCAGTACCCGATCGTCGTCGGCGACTCCGAGTACCGCATCGATCTCCTCTTCTACCACTGCAAGCTGCACTGCTACGTCGTGCTGGAGCTGAAGGCCCGCAAGGCTCGGGCCGAGCACTTCGGGCAGCTCGGGTTCTACGTCTCGGTGGTGGACGACCTGGTCAGGGACAAGGAGCGGGACGAGCCCACCCTCGGCATCCTGATCGCCGAGAGCCGGGACCGGGCCATGGTGGAGTACGCCCTGCGCGGGTACAACACCCCGCTGGCCGTCAGCACCTACGCCGGGCTCCCCGAAGGGGTACGGGAGCTGCTGCCCAGCGCGGAGGACCTCTCCCGTATCGCGGACCACGTCCTCAACGCCGCACCCCCGGCCGAGGACGCCTGATCCCGGCACAGCCCGCAGCCCCGGCACGCACCCGTCGAGCCCTCGCCCCTCCGCCCGCTCGCCGTACGCTCGGAGGCATGACGACTGACGCACCCCTCCCCGCTCCCGGACGCGAGATTCAGGCCCTCGACGCACTCGACTCCGCGCAGGCCGACACCGTCCTCGCCCTGCTCGCCGACGCCGCCCGGTCCGACGGCCGGCAGGCGGTCTCCGAGCAGGGCAGGCTCCGGCTCCGGGGCGGACACCGCGCCGGCGTACGGCACTTCCTCCTCACCGTCGGCGGAACGCTCGCCGGCTACGCCCAGTTGGAGGACACCGACCCGGTCGAGGCCCCGGCCGCCGAGCTGGTCGTCCATCCCGACCGGCGCGGCAGCGGGCACGGCCGGGCGCTCGGCGCGGCCCTCCTCGCCGCGACCGGCAAGCGGCTGCGGGTCTGGGCCCACGGCGGCAGCTCCGCGGCCCGGCACCTCGCCCAGGTCCTCGGCCTCTCCCTCTTCCGCGAGCTGCGCCAGCTGCGGCGGAGCCTGATCCCGCTCGACCTCGCGGAGCCGGTGCTGCCCGAGGGCGTCACCGTACGGACCTTCGAGCCGGGCCGTGACGACGCCGCCTGGCTCGCCGTGAACCGCGCCGCCTTTGCTCACCACCCCGAGCAGGGGTCGCTGACCCAGCAGGACCTGGACGACCGCAAGGCGGAGCCCTGGTTCGACCCGAAGGGCTTCTTCCTGGCCGAGCAGGACGGGGAGATCGTCGGCTTCCACTGGACGAAGGTGCACGCCGAGGAGCAGCTCGGCGAGGTGTACGTGGTCGGCGTCCTGCCCGAGTCCCAGGGCGGCGGCCTCGGCAAGGCGCTGACCTCGATCGGCCTGCACCATCTGGCGGCCCAGGCGCTGCCCACCGCGATGCTCTACGTGGACGCGGACAACACGGCGGCCGTGACGGTGTACGAGCGGATGGGCTTCACCACGCACGAGGTGGATCTGATGTACCGCACCGAGTCCTGAGGCCGCCGGGCGTCAGAGCTTCCGGAGTGCCGCCGCCGCAGATGTACCGCATTCAGCTCCGGAGAAAATCTGTCGTGGCGACGGTAGACATCCGACGCCCGGTGGGGTTAGCGTTTTCCTCGTAGCCGGAAGAAAAGAGGGCACGGCAGACACGAACTGCCGTGCATGCAGGTCAGAGCAGTACAGAGCAGTGAGCGGAACGGCAGTGGAGCGAGGGAGCCGGAAACGGTGGGTTCCCCCACTGGCTGCCGGGCCGGGCGGCCCCAGGGGCCGCACGCAACACCGCAGTACCGCACCACCGCAGTACCGCAGTACCGCAGTACCGAAAACACTGAACCGCACGAGGTAAGGAGCAGACGCCATCAGGATCGCCTGAGCGAGGAAGTCTCCGCTCGGGTACCGCAGGCCCCGGAACGGAAGGTGGTCCCCGGTCAAGCATCCACGATCCCCGCTTCCCCGCCCTACCGGGCGGACCGGCGGAACAGATGAGCCGGCACAGTCGGCCGGCAGATGGTGTTGAAAGCTCGGGGCCCGAGCGCCGCACGGCGCTCGGGCCCCCCGACGTGTCCCCGAAAGAAGAGGTGCTATGCCCCCTAGCAGTACCCGCCCCACCAACAAGCTCGACGATGACGACTATCCCGCCTACACCATGGGCCGGGCCGCCGAGATGCTCGGCACCTCCCCCGCCTTCCTCCGCGCGCTCGGCGAGAACCGCCTGATCACCCCGCTGCGCTCCGACGGAGGCCACCGCCGTTACTCCCGCTACCAGCTGCGCATCGCCGCCCGCGCCCGAGAACTGGTCGACCAGGGCACGAAGATCGAGGACGCCTGCCGCATCGTCATCCTCGAGGACCAGCTGGAAGAGGCACAGCGCATCAACGAGGAGCTGCGCGCCGAGCGCGCGACGGCCTCGCCGAACACCTGACCTGATCGCATCACCCGAACTGCCCGTGGGGCGGCGTCGCTTGACGCCGCCCCACTTTTGCACCACCCTTTCACTACTCAATTAGTGAAAGGGTGGTGCAGCGCATGACGGCCGAGTCCGCAGCTGTCGAGTTCCGCATCGACCGGCGCAGCGGCGTCGCCACCTACCTCCAGATCGTCCAGCAGACGAAGCAGGCCCTGCGCCTGGGCGTTCTCGAACCGGGCGACCGGCTGCCGACCGCCCGCGAGGTCGTGGAGGCCACCGCGATCAACCCGAACACGGTCCTCAAGGCGTACCGGGAGCTGGAGCGCGAAGGCCTCGTCGAGGCCCGCCGCGGGCTCGGCACCTTCGTCCGCCGGACGCTGGGCGGCGCGTCCGAGGCGTCCGCCACCGACGCGCCGCTGCGCACCGAACTCGCCGACTGGGCCCGCCGGGCCCGGGCGGCCGGGCTGGAGAAGGACGACGTCAGCGCGCTCTTCACGGCCGTACTGGACAGCACGTACAAGGGGGACGAGGAACGATGACCGGCGTCGCGATCGAGGCACACGGCCTCGGAAGGACCTACGGACGCAGGGGTGGCGGCCACCGCGCCCTGCACGACTGCTCGTTCCGGCTCCCCGCCGGACGCGTCTGCGCCCTCGTCGGGCCCAACGGCGCGGGCAAGTCGACCCTGCTGAACCTGGCGGCCGGTCTTGACCGGCCCGGCACCGGGTCGCTCACCGTTCTCGGCTCCACCGACCCCGGCGACGTACGCGACCGCATCGCCTTCGTCTCCCAGGACAAGCCGCTGTACCCGCAGCTCACCGTCGCCGACACCCTGTGGGCCGGGGCCGAGCTGAACCCCGGGCGCTGGGACCGCGCCACCGCCGACCGGATCGCCGGACCGCTGGAGCGCGGGGCCCGCGTCCGTGCCCTCTCCGGCGGGCAGCGCACCCGGCTCGCGCTGGCTCTCGCGCTCGGCAAGCGGCCCGAACTGATGCTGCTGGACGAGCCGATGGCCGACCTCGACCCCCTCGCCCGGCACGAGCTGATGGGCGTCCTGATGGCGGAGACCGCCGAGCACGGCACCACCATCGTGATGTCCTCGCACATCCTCACCGAGCTGGAGGGCGCCTGCGACTACCTCCTGCTCGTGGACGGCGGGCGCATCCGGCTCGGCGGCGAGGCCGAGGACATCGTCTCCGCCCACGCCCTGCTCACCGGCCGGGCCCGGGACCTCTCCCCGCACACCGTCGTCGAATCCCGTACGACAGGACGTCAGCTCACCGCGCTCGTACGGAAGGAGGGCCCGGTGGACACCGCCGCCTGGTCCGTCACGGAACCGTCCCTGGAGGAGCTGCTCCTCGCCCACCTCCGCGCCCCGGACGCCCCACCGCTGCTGACGCCGAGCGCCTCGGCGGCCGGAACGCGTGCGGAGGTGGCGTCCGCATGAGCACGCTCACCCGCCCGAAGACGGAACCCGTCGCCACCGTCCCCGTCACCCTGCGCGGGCCCGTCCGGGTGCTGCTGCGCCTGCACCGCAAGGCCCTCTGGGCGGCGGGCGTCCTGCTGGTCCTCGGCATCGGCATCGGCATCGTCGTCGCGCTCCGCGTCTGGATGGCATCCGCGAAGGAACTGTGCGCGGACGGCGACATCACCCCGTGCGGCGGCCCCGTCTACCAGCCCAGCTACGCCCGTACGTCCACCGAGCTCTTCCTGTCCGACGGCGGCACGGTGCTGCTCCTGCTGGCCGGCCTCATCGGCGTCTTCGTCGCCGGACCGCTGATCGCCCGCGAACTGGAGAGCGGCACCTTCCGCCTGGCCTGGGCGCAGTCGGTCTCCCCCGCCCACTGGCTCGCCGCCCGGCTGGCCGTTCCCGCCGCGCTGGCGGTCATCGGCCTGACGGTCCTGATCGCCGTCTACCGCTGGGGACTGTGGGCGCTCCGCGGATACCCGTACTCGCACCTGACCCCCTGGTACGCGTCCGGCGTATTCCCCGGCACCGGCCCCGCCCTCCTCGGCTTCGCGCTGCTGGCCGTGGCAGTGGGCGCGCTGTGCGCGGTGCTCGTCCGCCGCACGCTGCTCTCCATGTCGCTCACCGCTCTCGTCCTCGGGGTGGTGGCCCTCGGCCTGGGCAAGAGGCGTTACGAGCTGTGGCCGGCGGTCCTCCGGCAGAGCTCCGGTCCCGTGCAACTCGGCCCCGGCGACTGGGACATCGACATGGGCTGGCTGACGGAGTCGGGCCGGAAGCTGTACTGGCAGGACTGCGACGTCGCCTACTCGCTGCGGGACATCGAGACCTGCATGCGCGAACGGGGCGCCGTCGACTACTTCGCCGAGGTCCACCCCGCCTCCCACTACTGGCCCCTCCAGCTCGTCGAGACCGGCATCCTCCTCGCCCTCGCCGCCCTGGCCGTGTTCGCCGCCTTCCGGGTCCTGCGCCGCCTCCACGGCTGAGCGGCCGACACCGGCACAAGCCGTCGTCCGGGCCCCACGAGGGGTGGGCCCGGACGACGAACACGTACGCCCACTCCAGGGCGGCCCGGCAGCACGAACACGTACGCGCGCCCCCAGGGCGACCCGGGCGCGACGACCACGCACAGTGACCGTGAGGCCCACCCGCAGGCACACCGCTTCCTGTACGTCATGTCGCCGTTACCGGCCATTCAGACGCCCTTGCGACCCTCACGGAATGCAGCCAGCTGTGCCCGCCCCCCGCCGTAACGGGAGAGCCCGGGGGAACGCCTCCACGGGCTCTCCGGGTACCCCGGGTTCCCCCGCCGGCTCCTCCCGTCGTGACCCGGGGTTCCCCGGACCTTCCGCGATCTTTCCCGGCTCCGACGCGCCCGCGGAGGCCTCCACGCGGAACAATGGGCCCATGAGCCAGCAGCCCAGCTCCGAGGTCCCGGTCCAGCCCGCCGCCCAGCCGTCCGTCGGCTCGCTCGCCGCGCACCGGCCGCACGCCACCTCCGCCTCGCGCGGGGTCGGCTTCTCCACCGCGGCCGATCTCGATCCCGACCTCGACGCCGACGCGGACGCCTACGAGCCCGACCGGGACGGCGACGAGCTGCCCCAGGGCCGCTTCCTGGACCGCGAACGCAGCTGGCTCGCGTTCAACGAACGCGTGCTGGAACTGGCCGAGGACCCGGCCACCCCCGTCCTGGAGCGGGCCAACTTCCTCGCCATCTTCGCCTCGAACCTCGACGAGTTCTTCATGGTCCGGGTGGCCGGTCTCAAGCGCCGCATCGCCACCGGCGTCGCCACCCGCTCCGCCTCCGGCCTCCAGCCCCGCGAGGTCCTGGACCTCATCTGGACCCGCTCGCGCGAGCTCATGGCCCGGCACGCCGCCTGCTTCCAGCAGGACATCGCCCCGGACCTCTCCGACGAGGGCATCCAGCTGATCCGCTGGCCGGACCTGACCGAGAAGGAGCAGGCCCGGCTCTTCACCTTCTTCCGGCAGCGCGTCTTCCCCGTGCTGACCCCGCTGGCCGTCGACCCCGCGCACCCCTTCCCGTACATCTCCGGGCTCTCGCTCAACCTCGCCGTCGTCGTCCGCAACCCGGTCAGCGGCCACCGCCACTTCGCCCGGGTCAAGGTCCCGCCGCTGCTGACCCGCTTCCTGGAGGCCTCGCCCCAGCGGTACGTCCCCATCGAGGACGTCATCGCGGCCCACCTGGAGGAGCTGTTCCCGGGCATGGAGGTGCTGGCGCACCACATGTTCCGGGTCACCAGGAACGAGGACCTGGAGGTCGAGGAGGACGACGCGGAGAACCTGCTCCAGGCCCTGGAGAAGGAGCTGATGCGCCGCCGGTTCGGTCCGCCGGTCCGGCTGGAGGTCGAGGAGTCCATCGACCCGTACGTGCTGGACCTGCTGGTCCGCGAGCTGAAGGTGTCCGACGCGGAGGTCTACCCGCTGCCCGGCCCGCTCGACCTGACCGGGCTCTTCGCCATCGCCTCGCTGGACCGGCCGGAGCTGAAGTTCCCGAAGTTCATCGCGGGCACCCACCGGGACCTGGCCGAGGTGGAGTCCGCCTCCGCGCCCGACATCTTCGCCGCCCTGCGCGAACGCGACGTGCTGCTCCACCACCCGTACGACTCGTTCTCCACCTCCGTCCAGGCGTTCCTGGAGCAGGCGGCGGGCGACCCGGACGTGCTGGCCATCAAGCAGACGCTGTACCGCACCTCCGGCGACTCCCCGATAGTGGACGCCCTGATCGACGCGGCCGAGTCCGGCAAGCAGGTCCTCGTCCTGGTCGAGATCAAGGCCCGCTTCGACGAGCAGGCCAACATCAAGTGGGCCCGCAAGCTGGAGGAGGCGGGCTGCCACGTCGTCTACGGCCTCGTCGGGCTGAAGACCCACTGCAAGCTCTCGCTCGTCGTCCGCCAGGAGGGCGACACCCTGCGCCGCTACTCCCACGTCGGCACCGGCAACTACCACCCGAAGACGGCCCGGCTGTACGAGGACCTCGGCCTGCTCACGGCCGACCCGCAGGTCGGGGCGGACCTCTCCGACCTGTTCAACCGGCTCTCCGGCTACTCCCGCCGCGAGACCTACCGCCGCCTCCTGGTAGCGCCGAAGTCCCTGCGCGACGGGCTGATCGCCCGGATCAACAAGGAGATCGCCCACCACCGGGCCGGCCGTCCCGCCTACGTCCGGTTCAAGGTCAACTCGATGGTCGACGAGGCGATCATCGACGCCTGCTACCGGGCCGCCCAGGCGGGCGTGCCCGTGGACATCTGGGTGCGCGGGATCTGCGCGATCCGCCCCGGGGTCGCCGGGCTCTCCGAGAACATCCGGGTCCGCTCCATACTCGGCCGCTTCCTCGAACACTCCCGGGTCTTCTCCTTCGGCAACGGCGGCGAGCCCGAGGTGTGGTTCGGCAGCGCCGACATGATGCACCGCAACCTCGACCGCCGGATCGAAGCCCTGGTCCGGGTCACCGACCCCGCCCACCGCGCCGCACTCAGCCGACTCCTGGAGACCGGTATGGCCGACACCACCTCCTCCTGGCACCTGGGCCCCGACGGGAACTGGACCCGGCACGCCACGGACGCGGACGGCCAGCCGCTGCGGCACGTCCAGGAAATGCTCATCGACGCCCGGAGGCGCAGGCGTGCGACGCCCTGACCAGCAGACGACGACCCGGCCGACCACGGGTCCCGCCCCGGAGACCGGCGCCGCCGCGGACACCCCGGCCGCCGCGGCCACGGGCGCGGAAAGCCTCTCCGGCGGCACCCCGGGCCCGGGGCTCCCGCCCGGGGTGACCGGCCCGGGGCACCCCGCCGGAACCGGGCCCGCCGCAGCCCCGGGCCGCCCCGCCGGGGACCTGACCACGGAGGCGGTCCTCGCGCCCTACCTCCGCGCGCAGGCCGCGGACTTCCTGCGCAGCCTGCGCCTGCACCACGAGCACAGCGCCCCCGCCGACTCCGGCGGCCACGACGCCGCGGCCGCCACCCGGGCCCTGCGCCGCGCGGCCCGCCGGATCAGCGGCTCCCTGCACACCTTCCGGGCCGCGCTCGACCCGCTCTGGGCCGACCAGCTCCGCACCGAGCTGACCTGGCTCACCGGCGTACTCGCCCGCGAACACGCCTACGCCAACCGCCTCACCCGGCTCGTCGAGGCCCTCCACCAGCTCTCCGGCCCGGCCCTCCCCGCCGCCCGGGGGGCCAGGGCCGCCGGGGAAGGCGCGGCCGACGCCCAGGGCCGCGCCGCCCTCGGGGTGGGCGCCGCACGGGCCGGGGCGCTGCTGGAACGCCGCCTCACCCTCGCCCGGACCCGGTCGCACTCCGCGGCCCTCCAGGCGCTCGGCTCCTCCCGCTTCCACGCGGTCGCCGACGCCGTCGCGCTCCTGGCCTCCGACGTCCCGCTGGCCCCCGGACCCGCGGGCCGGGGCTCCGAGGAGCTGCTGGAGCCCGCCGAACGCGCCGAGCAACGCCTCCTCGCCGCGGTGGCCGCCCTCCCGCCCGAGGACTCCGAGCCGTACAACGAGGCGCAGGACGCGGCGTGGCACCAGGCCCGGCTGCTGCTGCGGCTGCACCGGTACGCCCACGAGGTCGTCCTCGGCGCCGCCGACCCGGCCCTGGCCGCGCCGGGGCACGCCCTCGACCTGCACCGGGACGCCGTGGAGGCGGCGGGGGCGGCGGCCGCGGCCGCCCGCACCCCCCGGATCGCCCCGGCCACGGCGTACGCGCTGGGCGTGCTCCACGCGGACCAGCGCCACGAGGTGGAGGCGGCGCGGGCGGTGTTCCGGGAGAGCTGGCCGTACGCCACGGTCCTGACCGCCCCATGAGCGGCGGGCCCCCGGGCCGCGGGCCCGCGAAGCGCCGCACCGGGACCGGCCCGGTCCTGGCCGCGGGCTGTGTGCTGTGGCGGCGCGCCCCGGGCGGGGACGGGAAAGCGGGCGGGGTGGAGATCTGTCTGGTCCACCGGCCCCGCTACGACGACTGGTCCTTCCCGAAGGGCAAGCTGAAGCGCGGCGAGGACCCGCTGGCCGCCGCCGTACGGGAGGTGCTGGAGGAGACCGGCCACCACTGCGCCCCCGGGGACCGGCTGCCGACCTCCCGCTACCCGGTGGACGGCCGGCCCAAGGAGGTCGCCTACTGGGCGGCCGAGGCGACGGGCGGCTCGTTCACCGCCAACGACGAGGTGGACCGCATCCTCTGGCTGGCCCCCGACGCCGCCCGCGTACGCCTCACCCAGCCCCGCGACGTCCAGCAGCTCACCGCGCTCCTGGACGTGCTGTCCGCGTCCTGATCAGCGCCTCCGGCAGGGCGCGCACCCGCCTGCCGGACACGGTTCACCTGCCGTTCACCCTCCCCCGTAGGCGGCTTCACCTGTTCTGCCTAATTTCGGACGTACAAGGTGCGCGGCGACACGCCACAGCACCCCTCCTCATCGCACGCCGTCGTAGAACGAAATGACCACGGCGGCTCCTGGAAGGAACACCCGAAAGTGAAGCTTCAGCGCAAGAACCGGCTTCGTGCCACCGCGCTCGGTGCCCTCGCCGTCTCCGGCGCCCTGGTCCTCACGGCGTGCGGTTCGGACGACAACACCGGCGGCGGCTCCGCCGGCACCGGCGAGAAGACGACCGCGGCGTCGGACGTCGACTGCGGCAAGGCCAAGGGCCAGCTGCGCGCCTCCGGCTCCAGCGCTCAGAAGAACGCCATGGACCTCTGGGTCAAGAACTACATGGCCGCCTGCTCCGGTGTGGAGATCAACTACAACTCCTCCTCCTCCGGCGAGGGCATCGTCGCCTTCAACCAGGGCACCGTCGGCTTCGCCGGCTCCGACTCGGCGCTGAAGCCCGAAGAGGTCGCCGACTCCAAGAAGATGTGCAAGACCGGCCAGGGCATCAACCTGCCGATGGTCGGCGGCCCGGTCGCGATCGGCTTCAAGCTGGACGGCGTCGACAAGCTCACGCTGGACGCCCCGACCCTCGCGAAGATCTTCGACACGAAGATCAAGAAGTGGAACGACCCGGCGATCGCCAAGCTGAACGACGGCGTCGACCTCCCGGACAAGGCGATCCAGCCCTTCCACCGCTCCGAGGACTCCGGCACCACGCAGAACCTCGGCAAGTACCTCTCCGCCGCGGCTCCGCAGGACTGGAAGTACGAGGCCGAGAAGAAGTGGCCGGCCCCCGGTGGCCAGGCCGCCTCCGGCTCCTCCGGCGTCGCCTCCCAGGTCAAGACCGTCGACGGCTCGATCGGCTACTTCGAGCTCTCCTACGCCAAGTCCCAGCAGATCCCGACGGTGGACATCAACACCGGCGGCTCCGCCCCGGTCCAGGCCACCTCGGAGAACGCCTCCAAGGCCATCGCCGCCGCCAAGGTCAAGGGCACCGGCAAGGACCTGGCGCTCGACCTGGACTACACCACCAAGGCCGAGGGCGCCTACCCGCTGGTCCTGGTCACGTACGAGGTCGTCTGCGACAGCGGCAACAAGCCCGAGACGCTCGACACGGTCAAGTCCTTCCTCTCCTACGCCGCCTCCGACGACGGCCAGAAGATCCTGACCGACGCCGGCTACGCCCCGATCCCGGCCGAGATCAACTCCAAGGTCCGCGAGACCATCAGCTCCCTCTCGTAACACCCCGGGGCGGCCGGGTCCACCCGGACCCGGCCGCCCCACCGGCGTAACCCGCCCCTCCTCCATCCGGTGCACCGCCGCCAGGGGAGCGCACCGCTCCCCCACACAGACCGGAAAGACCATGGCTTCCACCACACCGATAGACACGCCACCGGCACCGCCGGTCCCGCGGCCCGACTCCCGGTCCGCCGGGCGCCTGGGCGACAAGATCTTCCTGGGCCTCTCCCGCGGCTCGGGCATCCTGCTGCTCGTGATCATGGCGTCGATCGCCGTGTTCCTCAGCTACCGCTCCGTCATCGCCATCTCGGAGAACGAGGGCAACTTCCTCACCACCTTCGACTGGAACCCGACCGGAAACCCGCCGGTCTTCGGCATCGCGGTCCTGCTCTTCGGCACCGTCGTCAGCTCGATCATCGCGATGATCATCGCGGTTCCGATCGCTGTCGGCATCGCCCTGTTCATCTCGCACTACGCGCCGCGCAAGCTGGCCGCCCCCATCGCGTACGTGGTGGACCTGCTG
Organism: Streptomyces griseus; assembly: GCA_002154345.1. Lineage (GTDB taxonomy): Bacteria > Actinomycetota > Actinomycetes > Streptomycetales > Streptomycetaceae > Streptomyces > Streptomyces caviscabies. Next base: position 6,003 of record MUNB01000090.1, on the reverse strand, counting down.
GCCGCCGTGCCGAGCATCGTCTACGGCATCTGGGGCGCGCTCGTCCTGGTGCCGTATCTGGAGGGCCTGAACCTCTGGCTCGACCAGTTCTTCGGCTGGACGTACATCTTCGAGAAGACCGAGGTCGGCGTCGCCCGCTCGCTCTTCACCGTCGGCATCCTGCTCGCGATCATGATCCTGCCGATCGTGACCAGCGTCAGCCGCGAGGTCTTCCTCCAGGTCCCGAGGATGAACGAGGAAGCGGCGCTCGCGCTGGGCGCCACCCGCTGGGAGGTCATCCGCCTCTCGGTGCTGCCCTTCGGCCGCTCCGGCATCATCTCCGCCTCGATGCTCGGCCTCGGCCGCGCGCTCGGCGAGACGATGGCCGTCGCCACGGTCCTCTCCCCGAACTTCCTCATCTCGCTGCACCTGCTGAACCCGGGCGGCGGGACGTTCGCCCAGAACATCGCGGCCAAGTTCGGCGAGGCCAACCCGCTCGGGCGGGACGCCCTGATCGCCTCCGGCCTCGTCCTCTTCGTCCTCACCCTGCTGGTCAACGGCGCGGCCCGGCTCATCATCGCCCGCCGCAAGGAGTATTCGGGGGCCAACGCATGAGCCACGCACCCACCGGCGTCATCGAGCGCCCGACGCCCTCGTCGCCCACCCCGACGAGCAGCCTCGGCAGCCGCTCCCTGCCCCGCCTCGCGCCGCTCGGCTTCGCCGCCGTCTCGATCGCACTCGGCGTCGGCATCCCGCTGGCCGTCGGCTGGCACAGCCGCATCCAGTGGGGCCTTCTCTCCGCCCTGTTCTTCCTGGTCATCTCCTACATCGTCACGACGGTCGTCGAGAACCAGCGGCAGGCCAGGGACCGCCTCGCCACCAGCGTGATGTGGGTCTGCTTCCTCGTCGCCGTCGTCCCGCTGGCCTCGCTGCTCTGGACCACGATCCAGCGCGGCGCCGAGCGCCTCGACGGCTACTTCCTCACCCACTCGATGGGCGGAGTCCTCACCGACGACCCCACCGGCGGCGTCTACCACGCACTGATCGGCACTCTGGAACAGGTCGGGATCGCCACGGTGATCTCCGCTCCGCTCGGCCTGCTGACCGCCGTCTACCTGGTGGAGTACGGCAAGGGCGCGCTCGCCAAGGCCGTCACTTTCTTCGTCGACGTCATGACGGGCATCCCGTCCATCGTGGCCGGTCTCTTCATCCTGTCGATCATGCTGATGGGCGGCCTTGAGCCCTCCGGTCTGATGGGCGCGCTGGCCCTGACGATCCTGATGATCCCCGTCGTGGTCCGCTCCACCGAGGAGATGCTCAAGCTCGTCCCCAACGAGCTCCGCGAGGCCTCCCTCGCCCTCGGCATCCCGAAGTGGCGCACCATCCTGAAGGTGGTCCTGCCCACCGCGATCGGCGGCATCACCACCGGCGTCATGCTCGCCATCGCCCGCATCGCCGGGGAGACGGCCCCGATCATCCTGCTGGTCTTCGGCAGCCAGCTGATCAACACCAACCCCTTCGAAGGCGCCCAGTCCTCACTGCCGTTCTACATCTACGAGCAGTACAAGGTCGGCTCGATCCAGGCCTACGACCGCGCCTGGGCGGCGGCCCTGGTACTGATCGCCTTCGTCATGATCCTCAACCTCGTGGCCCGCGGCATCGCCCGCTGGAAGGCCCCGAAGACCGGTCGCTGACGCGGCCATCAGCGACCTCCCGAAAGAAGCAGTGATTCCCATGGCCAAGCGCATCGACATCAGCGGCCTCACCGCCTACTACGGCAGCCACAAGGCCATCGAGGACATCTCGATGACCGTGGAGCCCCGCTCCGTGACCGCCTTCATCGGCCCGTCCGGCTGCGGCAAGTCCACCTTCCTGCGCACCCTGAACCGGATGCACGAGGTCACCCCCGGTGGCCGCGTCGAGGGCAAGGTGCTGCTGGACGACGAGAACCTCTACGCCTCCAACGTCGACCCGGTCACCGTGCGCCGCACGGTCGGCATGGTCTTCCAGCGCCCCAATCCGTTCCCCACCATGTCGATCTTCGACAACGTGGCGGCGGGCCTGCGGCTCAACGGCAGCTACCGCAAGAGCGAGCTGAACGACGTCGTGGAGAAGTCCCTGCGCGGCGCGAACCTCTGGAACGAGGTCAAGGACCGGCTCAACAAGCCCGGCTCCGGCCTCTCCGGCGGACAGCAGCAGCGTCTGTGCATCGCCCGCGCCATCGCGGTCGAGCCGCAGGTCCTGCTGATGGACGAGCCGTGCTCGGCGCTGGACCCGATCTCGACCCTCGCCATCGAGGACCTGATCGGCGAGCTGAAGGAGCGCTTCACGATCGTCATCGTGACGCACAACATGCAGCAGGCGGCCCGGGTCTCGGACCGCACCGCGTTCTTCAACCTCGCGGCGGTCGGCAAGCCCGGCCGGCTCATCGAGATAGACGAGACGGAGCGGATCTTCTCCAACCCGTCGGTCCAGGCCACGGAGGACTACATCTCCGGCCGCTTCGGCTGAGCCGCCCGGGCTCCACGCCCCCGATACGGCCTTGCGGTGCTGCATGGCGGTGCCACCACAAGGCGAAAGGGTCCGCCCCCGTTCTCGGTACGAGGACGGGGGCGGACCCACACGTGTAACCAACCGGGTTCCGCCCGGCTCGGCCGGGGCTCAGCCGAAGAGCAGCAGAACCGCTCCGTAGCTCAGCGCTGCGACCAGCGCCGCGGCCGGCATGGTGATGAACCAGCCCAGGATGATGTTCTTCGCGACGCCCCAGCGCACGGCGTTCACCCGCTTGGTGGCGCCGACGCCCATGATCGCGGAGGTGATGACATGCGTCGTCGAGATCGGGGCGTGGAACAGGAACGCCGAACCGAACATGATCGAGGCGCCGGTGGTCTCCGCCGCGAAGCCCTGCGGCGGGTCCAGCTCGATGATCTTCCGGCCGAGGGTCCGCATGATGCGCCAGCCACCCGCGTACGTACCCAGCGAGAGCATCACGGCACAGGCGATCTTGACCCAGACCGGGATCTCGTCGTTGGGACCCTCGACATCGGCGATGACCAGGGCCATCACCACGATGCCCATCGTCTTCTGCGCGTCCTGGAGGCCGTGGCCGAGCGCCATGCCCGCCGCCGAGACCGTCTGCGCGATCCGGAAGCCGCGCTTGGCCTTGTGCGGGTTGGCGTTCCGGAACATCCACATGATGCCGACCATCACCAGATAGCCGACGATCAGGCCGACGAACGGCGAGAGGAACATCGGGATGACGATCTTCTCCAGCACGCCGGACCAGATGACGTCCGTCCCGCCGGCCAGCGCCGCCCCGACCATGCCGCCGAACAGGGCGTGCGAGGACGAGGAGGGGAGGCCGTAGTACCAGGTGATGAGGTTCCAGATGATCGCGCCGACCAGCGCCGCGAACAGGATCCCCATCCCCTTCTGCCCCACGGGCGTGGCGATGAGGCCTTCGCTGACGGTCTTGGCGACCCCCTGGCCCAGGAAGGCGCCGGCGAGGTTCATCACCGCCGCCATCGCCAGAGCCGCACGCGGGGTCAGCGCCCGGGTGGAGACCGAGGTGGCGATGGCGTTCGCCGAGTCGTGGAAGCCGTTCGTATACGTGAAGCCGAGCGCGACACCGATGGTCACGATCAGCGCAAAGGTGTCCACGAGGTTCAGGACTCCTTGACCGCGATGGTCTCCACGGTGTTCGCGACGTGCTCGAACGCGTCAGCCGCCTCTTCCAGCACATCCACGATCTGCTTGAGCTTGAGCACCTCCATGGCGTCGTACTTGCCGTTGAAGAGGTGGGCCAGCAGCTTGCGGTGGATCTGGTCGGCCTGGTTCTCCAGACGGTTGACCTCGATCCAGTACTCGGTGAGGTTGTCCATGGTCCGCAGCCCCGGCATGGCCTCGGCGGTCAGTTCCGCCGCCCGGGCCAGCACCTCGATCTGCTGCTCGACGCCCTTGGGGAGCTCCTGGACCTGGTAGAGGACGACCAGGTCGACGGCCTCCTCCATGAAGTCCATGATGTCGTCGAGCGAGGACGCCAGGTTGTAGATGTCCTCGCGGTCGAACGGCGTGATGAAGGAGGAGTTCAGCTGGTGGAAGATCGCGTGGGTGGCATCGTCCCCCGCGTGCTCCGCTGCCCGCATACGCTCCGCGATCTCGACTCGGGAGGCAGAATCCGCCCCGAGCAGTTCCATCAGGAGTTTCGAGCCCGTGACAATGTTGTCCGCGGATGCGGAGAACATGTCGTAGAAGCTCGTCTCCCTGGGGGTCAGACGAAAGCGCACGTGGGGTCCTCGGGATGCTTTGGATTCGGTCAGGCTGATGCTAGGCGCATCATCCGGCCACGGCTAACCGGCGTTCTTCAGTGTCGCCCATCGGACAAGGCGATCAGCACGGACCCCCGGTCACGTTTCGGCAGGATTCGTTACGATATACCCGGCAGGGGTATAAGAACGGCACGGTTCGGCGTTGCACAGGGCACATCACCGGGCACATCACCGGGCACATCGAGGACAAGCGGGAGGACGCGGATGACCACGACCGGGACCACAGGAGCGGAATCGGCGGGCGTGGCGGCCCCCGGCACGGAGGCGGCGGCCCCGGTGGAGATCGTCACCGACCACGACCGCGGCATCCACGGCTACCACCACCAGAAGGACGAGCACCTCAAACGGCTGCGCCGGATCGAGGGCCAGATCCGCGGCCTCCAGCGCATGGTCGACGAGGACGTCTACTGCATCGACATACTCACCCAGGTGTCGGCGTCCACCAAGGCGCTGCAGTCCTTCGCCCTCCAGCTGCTGGAGGAGCACCTGCGCCACTGCGTCGCCGACGCGGCCGTCAAGGGCGGCGAGGAGATCGACGCGAAGGTCGAGGAGGCCACGAAGGCCATCGCCCGTCTGCTCCGTACCTGAGACGCGGCCCCGTGGGCGGCGGTACGGGCGAGCGCACGGGCGTCACCCCCGGCGAGCGGCCTGCCGGGGGACCGTCGCCCAGGACTCCGCGCCCCGGACGTCGAGCACTTCGTCGATACGGTCGGGGCTGAGGCGTTCCTCGCCCGCGGCCGACGCGGCGATCATCAGCTCGCCGCAGAGCTCGATCTCGGCGAGAGCCACAGAGTCCTGTGCGTTCGGAGCACTGAGCGTCACCACCTGCGTCACCTCTCTCTGCCGTCTCCCGGCCCCGGCACACCGACTCCCCAGCCTAGGGAGCGGGACACCTGCCGCGCATGGCACGGACGGGCCATTTGAGCCCCCTCCCAACCGGCCACCACCGCCCGGCCCGTCCCGGCGGGCACCCCTTACCCGGGGCTCACGGCCGGCCGCCGCCCCGGCACCCTCAGCCCTGCCGGATCTCGCCGGTGTAGATGGCGTCCTCGTCCGGCAGCTTCACCGTGACCGGCAGCCCGAACCCGTACAGCAGCAGCGTCGAGACCACCGACACCTCCGGGGCCCGGGAGTCGGCGGAGAAGGTGAACCGGTGCCGGACCTTCCGCAGCCGCCCCTCCTCGTCGAGGTAGGCGTCGAAGGGCACCGCGTCCTTGCTGAACCCTTTCGCCGCCGCGCTCAGCGCCCCGCGCGACTGCGGTGACGCGGCCCGGGCCGCCCGGCCGAGGTCCGCGACCCCCCGGTAGTGATGCACCGTCACCCCGGCCAGCTCGGACTTCCCCGCGTACGTCACCTCGTCGGCCCCGCGCAGCAGTTCGGCGGCGGCCANNCGTCGGGCACCCCGGCGCCGCGGTTCTTCATGTACAGCGCCCCGGGGGCCAGCAGCTCGGTGATCGGCCGGTGGTCGTCCGCGCCCGCCGCGTCCTTGCCCGCCGCGTCCTGGGGCAGCACCACCTTGAGCCGTCCCATCTGCGTACGGAAGTCGTACGTGCCCTGCCCCCGGATCGTCACCCGCGTCCCGCCGGCCGCCGTCTCCATCGACGTACGGGTCTCCGCGCCGCCCGCCTCGACGAGGACGTCCGCCGCCTGCCCGAGCGCGTCGAGCGGACGGCCGGCGGCCACGGAGCGCTGCCCG
>MUNB01000009.1 GCA_002154345.1 Streptomyces griseus | reverse complement strand
GTCCGCCGTGCCCGCGCCCGGAGCGGGCCGGGCGCGGGCACGGCGGACGGAGCGGCGGACACGCGAGCGGGAGCGGGAGCGGGCATGGAGTCAGGGGCGGCGCGCCGGCCCACGCTGCGACGCGGGAGCGCCGCGCGCGCCGGGCTGCTCCAGGGACCGCTGGACCAGCTGGTGCGGGACGCCGAGGCCTATCTCGCCGACTCCCCCAAGCACCCCTGGTACGCGGGCGCGGTGCTGCTCGCCGGGCGGGGCGGCACGGTGGCGCTGCACCGGCCGATCGGCAAGGCGGTGCGCTATTCCGCGTACGACGAGAAGACCGACACCGGGGTGGAGTTCCCGGCGGACCAGCAGATCGCGATGGCCGAGGACACCGTCTTCGACCTGGCCTCGATCTCCAAGCTGTTCACCTCGCTCCTGGCGGTCCAGCAGATCGAGCGCGGCCGGCTGGAGCTGGAGGCGACGGTCGCCTCGTACCTCCCGGACTTCGCGGGCGGCGGCAAGCAGGACATCACGGTCCGTCACCTGCTCACGCACACCTCGGGTTTCCGGGCGTGGATCCCGCTGTACGAGGAACCGACCCGGGAGGGCAAGCTCCGGATGCTGTGGGAGGAGGTGCCCGCGAGCACCCCGGGCAGCGCCTACCTCTACTCCGACCTCAACCTCATCTCGCTGCAGCTGATCCTGGAGCACCTCACCGGCCGCCCGCTGGACGCCCTGCTCCGCGACGAGATCACCGGACCGCTCGGGATGCACCGCACCCGCTACAACCCGCCCGCCTCCTGGAAGCCGAAGATCGCGGCCACCGAGGACGCCCGGCTGCCCTGGTCCGGTCTCGACCGCGGTCTCGTCTGGGGCGAGGTGCACGACGAGAACGCGTTCGGCTTCGGCGGGGTGGCGGGCCACGCCGGGGTGTTCTCCTGCGCCTGGGACCTCGCGGTCCTCGCCCGGACGCTCCTCAACGGCGGGGTGTACGGCCGCTCCCGCATCCTGTCCGAGGACTCGGTCGACCTGCTGTTCACCGACTTCAACACCGCGTTCCCGGGCGACGAGCACGGTCTGGGCTTCGAGCTCTACCAGCACTGGTACATGGGCGCGATGGCGACCCCGCGCAGCGCTGGGCACACCGGGTTCACCGGGACCAGCCTGGTGCTCGACCCGTCGACCGACACCTTCCTCATCGTGCTGGGCAACTCGGTCCATCCCGTACGGAGTTGGCGCTCGGGCAGCGCGCCCCGAGTGGCTGCCGCCAACCAGCTGGCGCGGGCCGTCCCGGTCCGGCCCGAGCGGGGGCGCACCGCCTGGTTCTCGGGCATGGCGAGCGCGTCCACCGCCACCCTCACGCTGCCCGCGCTGCGCCTGGACTCCGAGCGGGCCCGGCTGGAGTGCGCGCTGTGGTGGGACACGGAGCCGGCCTCCGACGGGCTCTTCCTGGAGGCGTCGGCAGGGCAGGGCTGGCAGCCGGTGCCGTTCACCACCGTACGTCCGGGACCGGGCCACCGGCCGGATCCGCAGCCGCATCCGGCCGGCTCGGTGAGCGGCTGGTCGGGGCGTGTCTGGCACCGGCTGGAGGCGGACCTGACGGCCTGGCGCGGCCGGGACGTGCGCCTGCGGTGGCGCTACACCACCGACCAGCTGTACGTGGGACGCGGCGCGTACGTGGACGGCCTGCGGGTCCGGGACGGCGTCCGGACGGTCTTCGACGCGGAACGGCCCCGGGACGCCGGCCGGATCGACGCGACGGGCTGGACAGCGTCGACCGACTGACGCAATCGTCCGACTGCTTCATCGTCCGGCTGACCTGCCGGCCAACCGACCTGCCGGCCAACCGGCCTGTCGTCCGGCGCTGACGGACAACGAGGCGTGCGGCCGCTCCGGGTGACCGCCCGGAGCGGCCGGCGCGTCAGCCGCCGGCGCTCCTCACACCGTCGGAGCGACCTCGTCCGGGGCGACCGCGTGCGGAGCGTCCGGGGTCCCCGCGTCCGCCGACGCCGACGCGGGCTCGGACCCGGGCTCGGACCCGGGCACCGGCGCGGTCGACTCCCGGACCACCAGCCGCGGCCGGATCAGCAGGGAGCGGCCGGCCGATGGCGCCGACTCGATCCGGGCGCGCAGCTGCTGGAAGGTCTCCGCCGCCATCTCCGGCAGCGGCTGGCGGACGGTGGTGAGCGGCGGTTCGAAGAGGTCGGCGAGCAGGATGTCGTCGAAGCCGACCACCGACACATCGCGCCCGGCGGTGCGTCCGGCGTCCTTGGCGCCCCGGCAGATCCCGATCGCGCACATGTCGTTGATGGCGACGAACGCGGTCGGCGGACGAGGCCCGGAGAGCAGCTCGCGGGCCGCATTGCGGCCCAGCTCGGCCGCGTCCTTGTCGCCGAACTCGCTGGTGTCCGCCCCGGGCCAGACCGTCGCGTCGGCCGGGTCGAGCCCGGCCCCCTCCAGCGCGGCGCGGAAGCCCCGCAGCCGCTCGCGGCGGTTGACGCTGTTGACCGAGCCGGAGACGAACGCCAGTCTTCGGTGGCCGAGTTCGAGCAGATGACGGGTGGCCAGCTCGGCCCCCATCGCGTTGTCCACACTGATGCTCGCCAGTGACGGCGGATCGCCCGCCTGGGCCGTACGGTCGAAGGCGACCATCTTCAGACCCCGGCTGAGCAGCGGCTCGACGTGTTCGAGGGAGGGCAGCGAGGAGCAGAGCACCACACCGCTGACCCCGTCCGCCAACAGCTCCTCGCCGTACTTGAGTTCCCGGGCGGGATCGCGCTCGCTGTTGCAGAGCAGTACGTGGTAGCCCTCGGCGAGCGCGATGGCCTCCAGCTCCCGCGCGAGCGATCCCCAGAACGGGTTGGCGACGGAGGGCACGATCAGGCCGATCACCTTGATCCGGCCCGTGCGCAGCATCCGCGCCGCACGGTTGGGCCGGTAGCTCAGCCGCTCGATGGTCTCCTCGACACGCGCCAGGGTGGCCGCCTGCATACGGTCGGTGCGCCCGTTGAGGACGTTGGAGACCGTGCTCGCGGAGACGCCCGCAGCCGCCGCGACCTGATGGATCGTTACCCCGCTCATGCCACCTCCGGTTCGAAACTCCCTGACCACCCTAGTGTATCGATTTACTGAAGTCTCTCTACCGATACACCCGTTAACGTGGGCGAAAAATTCTTGTGCATCAGCTGTTGACGTCGCTCCAACGGCATTCCTAGTCTCAGTGCATCGATTTACCAGTGCATCCCAGCCATGGCCGGGATCTCTTCACTGGATCGATCCACAGACTCCACCTCAAAAGGGGTGCTCATGGAACTCAACAGACGGTCGCTGCTCGCCGCCATCGGTGCGGGCACCGCCGCCGCGCTCACGGGCTGCGGCACCGGCACCTCCGCGGCCGGCTCCGCCGACGGTCACGCCGAGGGCGAGATCACCCTCCTCACCCCGATCTACGAGGGCGCGAAGGGCAAGACGCTCCTGGAGGGCGAGACGCTGGGCGGGTTCCGGAAGAAGTATCCGGACGTCAAGGTAAACGTGGACTACACCACGTACGCCCAGCTCAACGAGAAGATCACCACCGGGCTCGCGGGCGGCCTGCTGCCCGACGTGCTGATGATGGGCGTCGGCTGGATCCCGCCGTTCGCCGCCAAGGGGGCGATCGCGGAACTGCCGGAGAAGCTGGCGAAGGCCCACGACTACGAGAAGCGGGTGCTGGAACCCTCCCGCCACGACGGCAGGCTGTACGCCCTGCCCGTCGTGCTGGACACCCGCATCGTGGTCTACCGCAAGGACCACTTCGCCGAGGCAGGCATCCGCAGGACGCCCGGCAACTGGTCCGAACTGCGCTCTGTCGCCAAGCAGTTGACGAAAAACGGCCGGGTCGGCTTCGACCCCTTCTCCATCGATCTGCGCCAGTGCTGGGAGACCTTCCTCTTCGCCAACGGCGGTCAGCTGTTCAGCGCGGACGGCAGGAAGGTGCTGTTCACCGACGCCCGCGGGGTGGAGGCACTCCAGTTCTTCAAGGACCTGGTGGCCGACGGCTCGGCGGACTTCGCACGCAAGACCGCCGCCGGAGCCCCGTCGAACGTGCAGACCGGTCAGGCGTCGATGATGATGACGACCAGCGCACTGTGGGTCCAGGTCAAGGAGCAGCACCCGGAGCTGATCGAGCAGGACAAGCTCGGCGCGTTCGTCCTGGCCAACCGCAGGCCCGCGATGCTCCAGGGCGGCACCCTCGTCACCCAGTCGGCGAGCTCCAAGCACCCGGCCGCGGCCCGTGCGCTCGTGGAGTGGCTGGCCACCCCCGAATCGATCCTCGGCGCGGCCCAGCAGCGCGGTTCGGTCCCCGGGCTGCGGGATCTGGACGACACCGGTTACGTCAAGGAGAACCAGTTCGTCGACCTCTCCCTGAAGAACCTCCAGCACGCGGCGTCCGAGGGCGGCACCGCCGCCTGGATGGAGATCCGCGAGAAGATCAAGCCGACGCTGGAGCCCGCGATCGTGGGCGGCCAGTCGGCGAAGGACGCCATCGCGGAGCTCGGCCGGCTCGCCGAGGCCGCCATCGGCCGGATGTGAGGACCCGTCACTGTGGGAGCGACATCCGTACTGAAGGCGCGGCCCGTGCGGCCGCCCGCACCTCCTGAACCGGCGCCGACCCGGCGCACCCGCAGGACCCCCACGGGCCCCGGACGCCGACGGCGCCGGGCCGGCATGCTCATGGTGGCGCCCGCGCTGCTGCACGCCTCGCTGTGGATCGGCCTGCCGGTGCTGGCGGCGGTGGTCCTGGCGTTCACGAAGTACGACGTGCTGACCGCCCCGCAGTTCGTGGGGCTCGACAACTTCCGGGACATGCTGGACGACGCGGTCTTCCGCAAGTCCATCGTCAACACCGTCGTCTACACCTTCTTCACCGTGCCGTTCGGCATGCTGCTGGGCCTGCTGCTGGCGCTGGCCCTGCACACCGGGCTCAAGGCCCGGGGCATCTTCCGCACCGCGGTCTTCCTGCCGCAGGTCACGGCCACCGTCGCCATCGCCCTGGTCTGGCTGTGGATCTACAACCCGGGCAACGGCCTGTTCAACGCGCTGCTGTCGTTCATCGGCATCGACGGCCCGGCCTGGCTCTCCTCTACGGCGTGGGCGATGCCCTCGGTGATCCTGGTCGGCATCTGGCAGGGCATCGGCATGAAGATGCTCATCTATCTCGCCGCGCTCCAGTCGCTTCCCCGGGAGCTGTACGAGGCGGCGTCGGTGGACGGCGCCTCGAAGGTCCGGCAGTTCTTCTCCATCACGCTGCCGCTGCTGAAGCCCGCCACGTTCTTCGTGCTCATCACGTCGATGATCGGCGCGTTCCAGTCCTTCGACCAGATCTACATCCTCACCGACGGCGGCCCCGCCAACAGCACGACGATGATGACCTACGAGATCTACAAGTCCGCCTTCCGGGAGTTCCGCGTCGGATACGCCTGCGCCCAGTCCCTGGTGCTGTTCGTGCTGCTGATGGGCTTCACCCTGGTCAACCGGCGGATCATGGGAGGCACCCGTGGCCACAGTTGAGACGCGGAAGCCGGTGGACGTCAGCCCCGTGAAGCGCGGACACGACGGCCGGCGGCCGGTGTCCCCGGGCCGGATCGCGCTCTACATCACGCTGTCGGTGATCTCCCTGCTGATGGTGGTGCCGTTCGTCTGGATGGTGATCACCTCACTCAAGTCGCCGGTGGACATCGCCTCCCAGGACGCCGGACTCCTGCCCAGCAGCTGGCAGTTCGGCAACTACGTCGACGCGTTCCGGGCGGCGCCGTTCGCCACCTACGCCCGCAACAGCTTCATCATCGCCTTCAGCCACACCGTGCTGAACGTGCTGGTCGCCTCCATGGCCGGGTACGCGCTGGCCCGGATCAGGTTCCGGGGCAGTGAGGTGATCTTCTACCTCTTCATCGCGGCGCTGATGATCCCGACGTACACGAAGGTGCTGCCGGAGTTCCTGATCGTCCGCTTCATGCCGCTGGCCGGCGGGAACGACATCCTCGGGCAGGGCGGCAGCGGCTGGCTCGACACCTGGTGGGCGCTGATCGTCCCGGGTGCGGTGACGCCGTTCGCGGTCTTCCTCTTCCGCCAGTTCTACCTCGATCTGCCGGTGGAGCTGGAGGAGGCGGCCCGCCTCGACGGCCTCGGCGAGTTCCGCATCTACGCCCGGATCATGACGCCGCAGGTCAAGCCGGCGCTCACCACCGTGGCGCTGCTGACCTTCGAGTCGTCCTGGAACAACTTCCTGTGGCCGCTGCTGGTGACCCGGACGGACAGTCTGCGGGTCATCCAGGTCGGGCTGTCCGTCTTCAAGACGGAGAACGGCACCCAGTGGCACTACCTGATGGCCGGCACCACGCTCGCCACCCTTCCCATGGTGCTCCTCTTCCTCATCGGCCAGCGCTACTTCGTGCAGGGCTTCGCCACCGCCGGTCTCAAGTGAACCGCCGGTCTCACCTGACCGGCCCCCGGCCCGCCGTGGCCGGAAACCGAAAGGGCTTCACCCATGTCTGCTGATCTTCAGGGCTCCCGTGCGCTGGTCACGGGGGCGGGGCACGGCATCGGCCGCGCCATCGCGCTCGCGCTGGCCGAGGCCGGCGCCGATGTCGCCGTGCACTACCACTCCTCCGCCGACCGGGCCGTCGAGACGGTCTCCGCGATCGAGGCACTGGGCCGGCGCGCCAAGGCCTTCGCCGCCGACGTGACCGTGAGCGCGGAGGTGGACCGGCTGGTCGAGGAGGCGGCCGGCTTCCTCGGCGGACTGGACGTCCTGGTCTGCAACGCCGGTCACCTCGTCGGCCGCGCGACCATCGCCGAGATGACCGACGAGCACTTCGACCGGGTGATCTCCACCAACCTGGGTTCGACGTTCCGCACGGTGCGGGCGGCGCTGCCGCATCTGGAGCGGTCCTCGGCCGGACGCGTCATCACCATGTCCTCGCTCGCCGCGCACAACGGCGGCGGCCCGGGCTCGGTGGCGTACGCCGCCGCCAAGGCCGGCATCCGCGGCTTCACCAAGGGACTGGCCAAGGAGCTGGCCGGAACCGGCATCACCGTCAACGCGGTCGCGCCGGGCTTCATCAAGGGCACCGACTTCCACGACACCTTCACCGCGCCCGCGGCGCAGGAGGCCATGGAGGCGGGCATCCCGGTCGGCCGGGCCGGCACCCCCGAGGACGTGGCCTCCGCCGTGGTGCATCTGGCCTCGCCCGCCTCGGGCTTCCTCACGGCGACCACGACGGACATCGACGGTGGCGTATGGCCGCGTTGAGGCGGATCGCGCGGGAGCGCGGCGGCTGGTGGCACGCGTACATCTGCCCGGCGCACGGGGTGGAGCTGGAGCACGGCGATCTCCTGGCCGGGGTGTTTCCCGAGGGCGGTGCGCGGTGTGCGCACGGCTGCCGGGTGGACAGCGAAGCGGTACGGGGCGCGTGGCTGGTCCTCTCGCACCAGGCCTGGGCCCGGCGGCTGCGGGTGCTGGCGCACCGGGGTGAGCGGGCGGAGGCGGTGGAGCGGCTGGTCGAGTACACGGGCCTGTACGCCGAGTTGGCCGCCGGCCGGCACGGCGAGGCCCAGACCTGGATGCTGCGCGGCCGGCTCTTCCACCAGGCGCTGACGGACGCCATCTGGGCGGTGAACGTGGGGCACGCGGTGCTCACGCTCGCGGAGAAGGAGGCCGGTGACCTGGCGGCGGTGCTGCCGCTGCTGGAGACGCTGGAGGAAGCGGCGCTGGAGGCCCGGGAGGTGCTGATCTCCCGGGGGCAGCTGGCCTCCAACTACACGGCGTGGCTGAACGCGGCCGGTGTCGCGGCGGGCCGGGCGGCGGCGGCCGTACGGGAGGAGGCCTGGGCGGGCGCCGGGCGCTGGCTGGAGGGCGAACACGGGCTGTACGCACATCTGCGGGCGGCCGTCGCGGACGACGGCTGGGAGTGGGAGGGCAGCACCTATTACCACGGCTTCGTGCTGCGGGCGGCGCTGCTGGCGCTGCGCTCCACCGCCCCCTCCGCCCTGCCTGCCGATGTGGTGGGCGTGCTGGCGGGGATGACGGACGTGCTGGCCGCCGTCGCGACGCCGGGCGGTGTGCTGCCCGCGCTGCACGACGGCCCCTACCGGCGGAACGCCCTCGGCCTGGAGTGGCTGGAACTGATCGCGCTGGCCCAGCAGTCTGTGCCGTCGGACGCGCTGGCGCTGGTGGCGGACCGGGTCCGGGCGGAGCTCGGCGACGCGGACGACGCGCTCGACCGTGAGCTGGGCGGCTGGTTCGCCGGTCCGCCGCTGCTCCGGCGGGCCGCGCCCGCGCCGGTCACCGTGTTTCCCTCGACCGGGTACGCGGTGCTGCGGGCGGCGGGCGTCCACGCGCTGGTGGACTTCGGGCCGCACGGCGGATCGCACGGCCACCGGGACAAGCTCTCGCTGTATCTGTACGGCGACACCACCGCGTGGCAGCCGGACCCGGGTCAGGTGCCCTACGCCCACCCGGAGTTCCGCGATCTGTACACCTCGACGGCGGCGCACCCCGCGTTCCGGGTGGACGGCGCCGAGCAGGCCGAGTGCGCCGGTGCGCTGACCGCGGCGGACGCCGTGTCGGTGACCGCCGAGGTGACGGAGGCGTACGAGGGCGTCCGGGCGGTCCGCCGGGTGGCCGTCGGCCCGTGCTATCTGGTGGACCTGCTGACGGTGGAGGTCACCGGGCGGGAGAACCCCCGGGTCACCGCCCAGCTGCGGCCCGGCACCGCTCTGGACGTACAGGTGCAGGCGGCGGGCCCGGTGCGCACCACCTGGTACGGGGAGGAGACGCTGCACGGCTGGCACACGCAGAGCGCCGGAGTGCCGGTGCGCCCGCTCACGCTGCCGGGCCCCGGTCCGGCGGACGACCCGCAGCGCACCAGGACCCGGGTCGACTTCACGGCCGAGGCCGCGCACACCGTCTTCGCCTCGGTCTACCAGGCGGCGTCGGCGGGCCCCGCGGTGAGCGACGTACGGCTGGACGGCGGTGAGCTGACCGTGGAACTGGCGGACGGTTCGACGGCCCGCTTCCGGACGGAGGACTGAGCCGTGCTGCTCTCGGCGACCCCACCGCCCGGTCCGCGCCCCGCGCAGGAGACCCGGGTGCGCGAGGAGGCGGCCCGGCACCGCGCCCTGACCCCGCCCCGCACCCATCCGATGGCCAGCATCACCTGGCTCGGCCCGGCCGCGTCGAACCCCGCCCTGGCCTACCGGGTCGGCGGCGATCCGGCCGATCTGGCGGAGAGCGTGCGCTGGATCGAGGCGGCGGTGCGGCTGCCGCACTGGGGCCGGGCCCATATGCCCGACCACGACCTGGACGCCGGCTGGCTGCTGCACCATCTGGCGCTCGCCCTGCGCTGGATCGGCGACGACCTGCCGGAGGACGTGGGCGCGCTGCTCCGGTACAAGCTGCTGCTCCAGGGGCGCCGTCTGTACGACTTCGCGGTGGCGAGCGAGGGCCGCTGGTGGTCGTCCTCGTACTGGCAGAACCACAACTGGATCTGTTACGCGGGTCTGGCGACGGCCGGCTATGTGCTGGGCAAGGAGGAGTGGACCGAACGGGCGAAGTCGAACCTCGCCACGGTGCTGGAGGTGCTGCCCGAGGACGGTTCGCACGCGGAGGGGGTCGTCTACTGGCGTTACGGGGTCCCGTTCCTGGCGATCCATCTGGATCTGCTGGCGGAGGCCGAGGGCGTCGACTGGTGGGACCGGGGAGGCTTCATGGCGAACACCTTCGGCTACCGGCTGCACCAGAGCGCGCCCGGCTTCGCGTTCACGGTCGACCACGGCGACTGCCACGACCGGCGCAGCGGCCACAGCGCCGCGCTCTACTACCGGCTGGCCGCGCGGTACGGCATCGCCGAGGCGCAGTGGCTGGGCGATCTGGCCTCGGGCGAGCTGCTGTGGGCGGAGGCGGAGCACAGCGGGGTACGGCCGGGCATCCTGCCGGAGGCGTACCTCGAATATCTCTGGTACGACCCGGCCGTCGCGCCCGCCCGGCCCACCGCCACCCGGGCGTTCTTCCCGGATCTGGGGCTGCTCGCGGCCCGCACCGGCTGGGACGACGACGCCACCGCGGTGTCGTTCAAGGCGAGTCCGGGCGGCGGCCACCGGGCCTGGGAGACGAGCGCGAAACACCGGACGGAGCTGGGCCACGAGACACTCAACCAGGGGCACCACCACCCGGACTCGGGCTCCTTCGTCCTGCTGTCGCGGGGCGCCTTCCTCGCCGTGGACGACGGCTACAGCAACCGCAAGCGGGCGGCGCACCACAATCTGCTGCTGGTCGACGGGCAGGGGTACGCGGACGAGGACCGCTACCACGTCTACGAGGGGATTCCCTTCGAGCGGCAGGCCCGGCAGCGGGACGTGCTGGTGGGCGAGGAGGAGGGGTGGGCGCACGCCACGGCGGAGATCGCCGCGATGTACGACCCGGCCCTCGGACTCCGCCGGCTGGACCGGACGCTGGTGTTCACCCCGGCGGGGCGCCTGGTGCTCCTGGACCTGGCGGAGGCGGACGAACCTCGCGCGTGGACGTTCCTGCTCCGGACGGACCGGCCGACGGAGGAACACGCCGACGGCACCCGGCTGATCAGGTCCGGTGAGGCGACCGCCCGGGTGCGGCGGCTGGCCCCGGACAAGGCGTCGGTGCGCACCGGGGTCCTGGAGGTGGCCGCCAATCCGACATCCAGCACTCCGGAACTGCGGCTCGTACGCACCCTGCACACGCTCGACGTGACCACCGCCGCCTGCCGCTCGGGCCTGTTCCTCACCGCCATCACGCCGGACGCCGCGTGCGCGGTCGCCGGGACGGAGTTGGCCGAGGGGCACGGCGTGCGGTTCGCGGACGGCGAGGAGAGCGTGTTCCTCTCCCCCGTCGACCGCCGTGTGCGGGGCGACGGGCTCTCGGCGGACGCCGCCGCCGTCCTGCTCTCCGCCGACGGAGCCCCGTACGTCGTGGCGGCGACCCGGCTGGAGCTGGCGGGCCGGGTACTCCTCGACGTACCGGAGCCGTACACCGGAAAGGTCGGATAGCCCATGGGGACACCTCTGGCACCTCCCACACCTCCCACACCTCTCGCACCGCTGCCCGGGGCGGTGGCCTCGCCGCCCGCTCCGGAAGCCACCCCGTCCGGCCGGCCGACGCTGCTGCGCCGGCTGGAGTTCATCGCCTACCCGGCCGCCGCCGGGGCCGCGTTCACGCTGCTGGCGCTGGGCGTGGTGACCTGGCTCCCGGCGCTTGCCGCGATGGGCCGCGCGCTCCAGCGGTGGCGGGTGGACGGGGACAGCCGCTGCTTCGCCAACACGTTCGCCGCCTTCGGCGGTTACTGGCGCGCGCTGTGGCTCCACGGTCTGCTGTCCACCGCCGCCGCGGTCGTCCTGGCCGCCAACACCGTGCATCTGCTGGGCCGTTCGGAGGCGTGGACCTTTCCGTTGCTGGCCGCGCAGGTGGGCATAGCGGCGGCGTTCGTGATCCATCACGTGGCGCTCGCGGCCGAGGCGGGCCGTGCGCCCGAGGGCGGTGTCCGGGGCTGGTCGGCCGGGGCGCTGTCGCTCGGCTTCGGGTCTCCGGCCCGGGGCACCGCCCTGCTCGGCGCGGTGGTCTCCGCCGTCCTGCTCTCCCTCGTCGTACCGC
The DNA here is from genome assembly GCA_002154345.1 of Streptomyces griseus. Taxonomy (GTDB): domain Bacteria; phylum Actinomycetota; class Actinomycetes; order Streptomycetales; family Streptomycetaceae; genus Streptomyces; species Streptomyces caviscabies. Next base: position 9,477 of record MUNB01000009.1, on the reverse strand, counting down.
TGGGGCCGCTGCTGCTCGGCCCCAGCGTTCCGGTCCTGCTCGCCCTGTCCTTCGCCGATCCCAGGAGGCACACCTCATGAGCCGTGTTCCGCGCACCGCCCTGGCCGCCGCGCTCGTCGCCGGCCTCGCCCCGCTCCTCGTCACCACCCCCTCGGCCGCCGCCCCGGCGGCGAGCGCGTACTACGTGTCACCGTCCGGCAGCGACGCCAACGCCGGTACGTCGGCGGGCGCCCCGCTGGCCACGATCCAGAAGGCGGTGGACCTGGCCCCGGCGGGCGCGGTGGTGAACCTGGCCCCGGGCACCTACCGGCAGGACGTGGTGACCGCCCGGGCCGGGGTCACCCTCACCGGTCCGTCGAGCGCCGTGGTGAAGGGCGCGGGCGAGGCCCGGATCATCCAGGTCCGGCACGACAGCACGACGCTCAGCGGCTTCACCGTCGACGGGCTGCACGGCTCGGCCTCGGACGTGTCGGGCTACCGGCTCAAACTCATCTATGTCATGAGCACGACCCCGGGGAACGGGGTCGGCGGTCTGCGGATCACCGGCATGACCCTCAAGAACGCGGCCGACGAGTGCCTGCGGCTGCGCTACCTCGTGACGGGGGCCGAGGTGGACGACAACACCATCACCGACTGCGGGGTCGCCGACTTCGTGTTCGACGGCGGCGGGAAGAACGGCGAGGGCGTCTACCTCGGCACGGCCCCCGAGCAGCAGGGCTCCAACGGGGCTCCGGACGCGGCGGCCGACGTCAGCCGGAACAACCGTATCCATCACAACACCATCGTCACGCGGGGCAACGAGTGCGTGGACGTGAAGGAGAACGCGACGAACAACTACGTGGAGCACAACGACTGCAGCGGCCAGCGCGACCCCAGCTCCGGCGGGCTCGACGCCCGGGGCAGCGGCAACATCTTCCGCTACAACACCGTCCACGACAACGTCGGCGCGGGCGTCCGGCTCGGCGGTGACACCGCGACGGACGGCACCGCGACCTCCGTCTACGGCAACACCATCACCGGCAACGCGGGCGGCGGCATCAAGTTCATGCGCACCCCGCAGGGCCCGGTCTGCTCCAACACCATGAGCGGCAACACCGGCGGCGACGCCGTGGGCACCTACGGCAGCTCCTACGACCCGACCGGTGTGTGCCCGAAGTGAGCGGCCGGGGGCCCGCGAGACGCGGGGTTCTGTACGCGGCGGCGGCAGCCGGGGCCGCCGCGGTCGCCACCACGGCGACGGACGCGCGCGCGGCGGGGACGACCGGCCCCGCTCGTTCCCGCTGGACGACGTCCTGGGCCACCGCCCAGACCGCGCCGACCCCCACCGATCCGGTGGCGTACAACGGGCTCACCGACGGCGACTGCACGGCCGTGCTGCGGCTGTCGGCCGGCGGAGCGGTCCGGCTGCGGTACGCGAACACCTTCGGGACCGCGCCGGTGCTGGTCGGCCCGGTGACGGCGGACGGCCGGCCGGTGACCTTCGCCGGGCGGAGCCAGGAGTGGCTGGCGGCGGGCGCGAGTCTGACCAGCGACCCCGTCGCGGGGCTGCGGGTGGCGGACGGGGCGCGGCTGGAAGTGCGGACGCGGGTCCCCGGCCCGACCGGTCCGCTCTCCTTCCACCGCAACACCCATGCCTGGCACACCGTCGACGGGGTGCGCACCCGGTCGGTCCTGCTGCTGACCGGGGTGGAGACCACCGGGGCGCGGGGCCCGGTCGTCGCGGTGTTCGGCGACTCCATCGCGGAGGGCGTCGGCACCCCCGACGACGCCGATCTGCGGTGGCCCGACCAACTGGCGCGGCGTCTGCCCGGTTCGGCCGTCGCCAACCTCGGGATCAGCGGCAACCGGCTGCTGCTCGACGACGTCCGATTCGGGCCCGGCGGCCAGGCACGCTTCGACCGCGACGTGCTCGGGCTGCCGGGACTGCGGACGGTCCTCGTGCACCTGGGCGTCAACGACCTCCAGCAGCCGCCCGGCCAGAGCGGTCCTGACCCGGTGCTGTCCGGCTACCGGCAGCTGGCACTGCGTGCCCGGGGCGCCGGGTTGCGGGTCGTGGGCGCCACCATCACCCCGTTCGAGGGGTGGACCCGCTGGTCGCCGGAGCTGGACGCGGTCCGGGAGCGGATCAACCGGGCCGTGCGCACCGGGCGGATCTTCGACGGCGTGGCCGACTTCGACGCCGCGCTGCGCGACCCGGACCGCCCCTCGCGGATGCTCCCCGCCCACGACAGCGGCGACGGACTGCATCCGGGCCCGTCCGGTCACGCCGCGCTGGCCGCCGCCGTCGACCGCCGACACCTCCTGTGAGCCGACACCTTCCGTGAGCAGGCACCTCCTGTGAGCCGACACCTTCCGTGAGAGGCGACATGACGAACCGAGGCACCACCCGGCGCACCGTCCTGACCGGTGCGGCCGCCCTGGGCGCGGCGGCCACGCTGCCCCTGCCCCTCGCCGGCCCGGCCCATGCCGGTTCCGGCACCGCCCGGACCGGGGCGCCGGACGCGGCGGCGCTGCGCGCCCGTTGGCACACGCTGCTGACCGGTGGCCCGGACCTCGACCGGGACGACGAGCGGATCGCCGCCGCCGTCGCCCGGGTGGGGCGGGCCGGGGCCACCGCCGCCACCGGCCTGGACCCGACCCGGACGGACGGGCTGTTCCCCGACCTGACCAGCACGACGCTCTCCAACCACGTCACCACCTCGTTCAAACGGCTGGCGACGGCGGCCACCGCCTGGGCGGTCCCCGGCACCCCGCAGCACGGCGACGCGGCGCTGCTGGCGAAGCTGCTGGGCGGCGTCGACTGGATGCTGACCCACCGTTACGGCCCCGAGCACACCCGCTTCGACAACGACTGGGACTGGGAGATAGGCGCGGCGCTCGCGCTCAACGACACGGCGGTGCTGCTCCACGACGAGCTGGGCGCGGAGCGCCTGGAACGGGTCACGGCCGCCGTGCACCACTACACGCCGGACCCGAACCTGTGGCGGGTGAACCGGCAGATCGCGACCGGCGCCAACCGTGTGTGGGTCTCCACCGTGGTCGCCGTCAACGCGGTGCTGCGCGGCGACGGCGACGCGCTGGCCCAGGTGCGTGACGCTCTTTCGGACGTCGAGGGTTCGGGCGCCAACAGCGTCCTGGCCTTCAACGACACCGGCGGCGCGGCGGCCGGCACGGGCGAGGGCTTCTCGTCCGACGGCTCGTTCCTCCAGCACTACAAGCACCCGTACAACGGCGGTTACGGCAAGGAACTGCTGGGGAACCTGTCCCGGCTGCTCAATCTGCTGGCCGGAACCGCGTGGACGGTGACCGATCCCGATCTCGACAACGTGCGGGGCTGGGTGGACGACGGCTTCGACCCGCTGATGTTCCGGGGCGATGTGATGGCGTCGGTGTGCGGGCGGGAGATCGCCCGGCCGAGCAAGCAGGGGCACGCGTCGGCGCAGACCGTCATCGAGGCGGTGCTGCGGCTGATCCCGTGCTTCCCGGGTGAGCCCGCCGACCGGTTCACGGCGCTGGTGAAGCAGTGGATCGCCGAGGACGGCTACCGCGACTTCCTCGCGGTCACCGACCTCGCGTCCCTGGTCGCCGCGCAGCGTGCGATCGCCTCCACCGTCCCGGCCCGCGGCCCGCTGGTCGCCCACAAGCAGCACCCGATGATGGACAAGGCGGCCCACCACCGCCCCGCGTTCGGACTGGGCATCTCCGCGTACTCGACCCGGATCTACAACTACGAGTCGATCCAGAACGAGAACCTGCGCGGCTGGCACCTCTCGGACGGGATGGTGCTGCTGTACACCGACGATCTCGGCCACTACAGCGAGGACTACTGGCCCACCGTCGACCCGACCAGGCTGCCCGGCACCACCGTCCTCGCCGGGCGTCCGGCCGACGCGGCGGGGCAGCGCACCACCAGCACCGCCGACTGGGCCGGCGGCACCGCGCTCCCGGGCACGACGCTGGGCGCGTACGGGATGGAGCTGCGGGCCTTCGGCAGCACGCTGCACGGGCTCAAGAGCTGGTTCTGCCTGGACGACGTCATCGCCTGTGTCGGCTCCGGCATCACCGCGGATGCGGGCACCGCGGAGACCGTGGTGGAGAACCGCAAGCTGCGCGACCCGCGGGCCGCGCTCCTGGTGAACGGCGCGGCGGCCCCGGACGCTCCCGGCTGGTCCGCCGGGCTGACGGACGTCCGGTGGCTGCACCTGGCCGGAACCGGCGGATACGTCTTCCCGAGGCCCGCATCCGTGCGCGCCGTGCGCGAGGAGCGCACCGCGACCTGGCGGGAGATCAACCTCAAGTACGGCACCGACACCCCGGTCACCCGTCCGTACCTGACGCTCTGGCACGACCACGGCCCGGCCCCGAGCGGCGCCGGCTACCACTACCTCCAGCTCCCCGCCGCCTCCGCCGCGCGCACCCGGCTGCTGGCGGCCGCGCCGCCGGTGGAGCTGGTCGCCGACTCGACCGCCGTGCACGCGGTGCGGCGCGGCGCGGACGGGCTGCTGGCGGCCAACTTCTGGCGGGCCGGCTCGGCGCGGGAGCTGCGCTGCGACGGTCCGGCGTCCGTCCTGGTGCGCCCGAAGGGGCGGACCGTGGCCATCGCCCTGTCCGATCCCACCCAGCTGCGGTCCACCGTGGTGGTCGAACTGGCCGGGCGCGGTCTGACGCTCGCCTCGGGCGGCCCCCGGGTGAGCGCGGCGCGCACACCGGGCGGCATCCGGATCACCGCCGACACCTCGGGGCTGAACGGCGCGACCCTCGACCTCACCCTGAAGAGGAGCTAGAGCCTTGCTGTTCGACATGGATCTGGAGCGGCTGCGGGAGTACCGCCCCGAGCCGCAGGAACCGGCCGACTTCGACGCCTTCTGGGCCAAGACCCTCGCGGAGGCGGCCCGGCACGACGTGGACGCCCGGTTCGTCCCGTACGAGACGGGTCTGGCGACCGTCGACGTACTCGATGTGACGTTCAGGGGCTGGGAGGGGCAGCCGGTCAAGGCGTGGCTGATGCTGCCGAAGCAGCGCTCCGGGCCGCTGCCCGCCGTGGTGCAGTACATCGGGTACAACGGCGGCCGGGGCATCCCGTACGCGTGGCTGACCTGGAGCGCGTTCGGCTACGCGCACCTGGTGATGGACAACCGGGGGCAGGGCGGCGGCGGCAAGAACACCGCCGACACCCCGGACATCGGGCCCGAGGGCCACGGTTCGTCCTCGCCCGGCTTTCTGACCCGGGGCATCGAGGACCCCCACCGGCACTACTACCGGCGGCTCATCACCGACGCGGTCCGGGCCGTGGACGCGGCGAGGGCCCATGAAGCGGTGGACGCCGGGCGCGTCGCCGTCCTCGGCGGCAGCCAGGGCGGCGGGCTCGCGCTGGCCGTCGCCGGGCTGCGCGACGACGTGTCGGCGGCCGTCGCCGATGTGCCGTTCCTCTGCCACTACCGGCGGGCCTCGCAGATCACGGACTCCGGACCGTACGCGGAGATAGCCCGCTGGCTCTCGGGGCACCGCTTCCGGATCGAGGAGGCGATGGAGACCCTGTCCTACTTCGACGGGGTCAACTTCGCCGCCCGGGCGAGCGCTCCCGCATGGTTCTCGGTGGGGCTGATGGACCGCGTCTGCCCGTCCTCCACGGTGTTCGCCGCCTACCACCGCTACGCGGGGCCGGCCGAGATCGAGGTGTTCCCGTACAACGGGCACGAGGGCGGGGCGGAGTACGACCTGCCGCGCAAGCTGGGTGCGCTGCGGGGGGTGTTCGGGGCCTGAGCCACGGTGTCACCGGCCCAGCGCGGCCATCGCCGCGTTGTGGCCGGGGACGCCGCTGACACCGCCGCCGCGCACCGCGCCCGCCCCGCAGAGCAGCACGTTGGCGTGCGCGGTCTCCACACCCCAGCGCCCGGTGCCCTCCTGCGCGTACGGGAAGGAGAGGTCGCGGTGGAAGATGTGGCCGCCGGGCAGCCGCAGATCGCGCTCCAGGTCGAGCGGGGTCTTGGCCTCGATGCAGGGTTCGCCGTTCGCGTCGAGGGCCAGGCAGTCGGTGACCGGCTCCTCCAGGTGTGCGTCCAGTTCGGCCAGGGTCGCCTTCAGCAGGGCCGCGCGGGCGGCGTCGTTGTCGGCGGCGAACAGGCGTGCCGGGGCGTGCAGGCCGAAGAGGGTGAGGGTCTGGTAGCCGCGCGCGACGAGGTCGGGGCCGAGGATCGAGGGATCGGTCAGCGAGTGGCAGTAGATCTCGGAGGGCGGGGCGGCGGGCAGCCGGCCGGCCGCAGCGTCCCGGTAGGCGTCGGCGAGCTGCCCGTACCCCTCGGCGATGTGGAAGGTCCCGGCGAACGCCTGCCGGGGGTCGACGGACCGGTCGCGGAGCTTCGGCAGCCGCGTGAGCAGCATGTTCACCTTGAGCTGGGCACCCTCGGCGGGCGGCGGCGGGGTCTCGCCGAGGAGGGCGGCGAGCGCCTGCGGGGAGGCGTTGACGAGCACCCGGCGGGCGGCGACGACGTGTTCGCCGTCCGGGGTGCGGACGGTGACCTCGGCGGCGCTCGTGTCGCTCTCGATCCGGGTCGCCTCGTGCTGGACGCGGATCTCGGCGCCCGCCGCGCGGGCGGCTCCGGCCAGCGCGTCGGTGAGCGCGCCCATGCCGCCGACGGGGACGTCCCAGTCGCCGGTGGAGCCGCCGATCACGTGGTAGAGGAAGCACCGGTTCTGGAGGAGCGAGGCGTCATGGGCGTCGGCGAAGGTGCCGATCAGGGCGTCGGTGAGGACGACCCCGCGCACCAGGTCGTCGGTGAAGTTCTCCTCGACGGCGACGCCGAGCGGCTCCTCGAAGAGCATCCGCCAGGCGTCGGCGTCGTCGATCCGCGCGCGCAGCGCGTCGCGGCCGGGCAGTGGTTCGGTGAGCGTGGGGAAGACGCGCTCGGCGACCCGCCGGGTCATCCCGTAGAACCGCTGCCAGGCCGCGTACTCCCGCTCGCCGCCGGTCAGCGCCGCGAACGACTCCCGGGTGCCCTCGCCCGCCACGAGCAGCCCGGTGGGGCGGCCGTCGCGGACTGCGGGGGTGTAGGAGGAGACGGTCCGCTTGCGGACGGCGAAGTCCAGACCGAGATCGCGGACGATCTTGTCGGGCAGCAGGGACACCAGGTACGAGTAGCGCGAGAGCCGGGCGTCGACCCCGGCGAACGGCCGGGTCGAGATCGCCGCTCCCCCGGTGGTGCCGAGACGTTCCAGGACGAGGACCGACTGTCCGGCGCGGGCGAGGTAGGCGGCGGCGACCAGACCGTTGTGGCCGCCGCCGACGATCACCGCGTCGTAGCGGTCCCGGGCGGGCGCGCCGGGCCCGGAGGATCCCCGGGTGGCGGGCTGACCTGCGGATGTGCGGGATGCGGGTGTCTGGGGTGCGGGCATGCACCTTCGTAGCACGCCGCCGTCCGTTCCGGCCAGAGGCGGCGGACGGCTGCCGCCGGTGGAAGCGGAGGCAGGCCGTCCGGCGGCAGGCGGTCTCCCTAGACGGCTTCCGGCCGGTCGGCCCCGGCCGCGATCGACGGGACGCCGCCGGAGGCCTCCGGCGGCCGTCCGAGCCGCGCCAGGCAGTGCGCCTCGTCGTCGCGGGCCGCCAGCGTCTGGGGGTGGTCGGGGCCCAGCACCCGGGCGCGCGCCTCGGCGACCTGGCGGTACGCCACCAGCGCCTCGCCCCACCGGCCGAGCCAGCCGAGCCCGGCGGCGACCTCCCGGCGGCTGATCACCGTGTCCGGGTGGTCGGGCCCCAGGGTGCGTTCCCGCAGCGCGCAGACCTCGCGCGCCTCCGCGAGGGCCTCCTCCCAGCGGCCGAGCCGCCCGAGGTTGACCCCGAGGCCGTGGCGGGCGCGCAGCGTCTCCGGGTCGGCCTCCCCGGCGGTCCGGGTGCGGTCGGCGACCAGGGACCGGTACAGCTCCAGGGCCTCCGCGTCGCGGCCGAGCCGGCCGAGGCTGATGCCTGCTTCGTAGCGGGCGGCGAAGGTGTCGGGGTGGTCGGACCCGAGGGTGCTCGCCCGGGCCCGGGCGACGTCCTGGTAGGTCTCCAGCGCCTCCGCCCAGCGGCCCAGCCTGCCCAGGGTGTACGCCACTTCGTAGCGGGTCGCGAGGGTGTCGGGGTGCGTCGGGCCGAGCAGCCGGGCGCGGGCCTCGGCGACCTCGCGGGCCACCCGCCAGGACTCCTCGGGCCGTCCCAGCCGACAGAGGTTGAACGCCAGGTTGTGGCGGCAGCGCAGGGTGTCGGGGTGGTCCGGGCCCATGACGCGTTCGCGGACGGCGAGGACCGCCTCGTACACCTGGTGGGCCTCGGCGTGCCGGCCGAGGCGGCCCAGGGCGTGGGCGGTCGCCTGGCGGGCGGCGAGCGTCTGCGGGTGCTCGGCGCCCAGGGCCCGTTCGCGGCCCTCGGCGACCCGGGTGAACTCGCGCAGCCCTTCCCCGGCCCGGCCCGTACGGCTGAGGGTGAGGCCGATCTCGTAACGGCTGGCGAGGGTGTCGGGGTGGTCCGGGCCGAGGACGCGGTCGCGCTGGGCGGCGACCTCGCGGTGCACCTCGCCCGCCTCCTCCCAGCGGCCCAGCCGGCCGAGGTCGATGCCCGCGCTGTGCCGGCCCTCCAGTGCGGCGAGGAGGTCCGGGGCGGGCTGCGGGGCCGTCAGCGAGACGAAGGTGTGGGCGTGCGGGGCGGTGGCGCCGGAGGCCGCCGTGGTCCACTGGCCCGTCAGGGCGGCGGCCGGGTCGGGCGGTTCGGCGACGGGGTCGCTCGCGCCGAACGCGCGGTGACCGGCGGTCATGGTCCGGGTCCAGGCGGGCAGGGCCGGTGGCTGTGCGGGCCCGGAGTGCGCGAGGGGGCCCGGTCCGAGCGCGGGCTGTTCCCCGGTCCGGCCGAGGACGATGCGGCGGCGCAGGTCGCCCGCGTCCACGGGTCGCTCGTCGGGGACCTTGGCCAGCAGGTCGAGGACGACGCGGTCGAGGAAGCCGGGCAGCTCGGCCCGGTGGGTGCGCAGCGGTTCCGGCGGGGTGTCGCGGTGTCCGACGAGCACGGCCCAGGCGTCCTCCTGGTCGAACGGCGGTACCCCGGTGGCGATCTCGTACAGAACACAGCCCAGTGAGTAGAGGTCGCTGCGGTGGTCGACCTCCTTGCCGCTGATCTGCTCGGGCGACATGTAGTGCGGGGTGCCCATGGCGAGGCCGGTGGTGGTGAGCCGGGAGGTCATGCCGATGTCGTGGCCGAGGCGCGCTATGCCGAAGTCGCAGATCTTCACCGTGCCGTCGGTCAGCCGCATGATGTTGGCGGGCTTGAGGTCGCGGTGGACGATGCCCTGGCGGTGCGCGGCGGCGAGCCCGGCGGCCGCCTGGCCCGCGATCAGGGCGACCTGTTCGGGATGGACCCGCTCCTGGGCGGCCAGCAGTCCTCCGACGCTCTGCCCCTCGACCAGTTCCTTCACCAGGAACAATCGGTCCTCCAAGGCGCCGAAGTCGAAC
>MUNB01000089.1 GCA_002154345.1 Streptomyces griseus | reverse complement strand
CCGCCGGAGCCACGGAACCGGGCGGACTCCGGCGGCCCCACCTCCGATCTGTTCCGGCAGTATCTGCGCGAGATCGGCCGCATCCCGCTGCTCACCGCCGCCGAGGAGGTCGAGCTCGCCCGCCGCGTCGAGGCCGGGCTCTTCGCCGAGGAACGCCTCGCGGGCACCCCCGACCTCGACTCCCGCCTCGCCGGGGACCTGGACCGGCTGGTGGTGATGGGCCGCACCGCCAAACGCCGCCTCATCGAGGCCAACCTCCGCCTCGTCGTCTCCGTCGCCAAGCGCTATGTGGGCCGCGGGCTGACCATGCTCGACCTGGTCCAGGAGGGGAACCTCGGGCTGATCCGGGCGGTGGAGAAGTTCGACTACGCCCGGGGCTACAAGTTCTCCACGTACGCCACCTGGTGGATCCGCCAGGCCATGTCCCGCGCGCTGGCCGACCAGGCCCGCACCATCCGCGTCCCGGTCCATGTCGTGGAGCTGATCAACCGCGTCGTCCGGGTCCAGCGCCGGCTCCTCCAGGAACGCGGCGTCGAGCCGACCGCCGAGGACATCGCCGCGGAGCTGGACCTGACGCCCGAGCGGGTCACCGAAGTCCTCCGCCTGGCCCAGGAACCCGTCTCGCTGCACGCCCCCGTCGGCGAGGAGGACGACGTCTCCTTCGGCGACCTCATCGAGGACGGCGACGCCGCCTCACCCGTCGAGTCCGCCGCCTTCCTGCTGCTGCGCGAGCACCTGGAGGCGGTCCTCTCCACCCTCGGCGAACGCGAACGCAAGGTCGTCCAACTGCGGTACGGCCTGGAGGACGGGCGGCCCCGCACCCTGGAGGAGATCGGCCGGATCTTCGGCGTGACACGCGAACGCATCCGCCAGATCGAGTCCAAGACCCTCAGCAGGCTGCGGGACCACGCCTTCGCCGACCAGCTCCGCGGCTATCTCGACTGATCCACGCGAGAACGGTCAGTCCACCTCGGCCAGCGCCTCCGCGAACTGGGCGGCGTACAGCCGGGCATAGGCTCCACCGGCCGCCAACAGCTCCTCGTGCGTGCCCTGTTCGACGATCGAGCCGCTCTCCATCACCAGGATCACGTCCGCGTCCCGGATCGTGGAGAGCCGGTGCGCGATCACGAACGACGTACGCCCGTGGGCCAGGCGCGCCATCGCCTTCTGGATCAGCACCTCGGTCCGGGTGTCCACCGAACTGGTCGCCTCGTCGAGCACCAGGATCACCGGGTCGGACAGGAACGCCCGCGCGATGGTGATCAGCTGCTTCTCGCCCGCGCTGACCCCGGTGCCCTCGTCGTCGATCACCGAGTCGTACCCGTCGGGCAGCGTCCGGATGAACCGGTCGGCATGCGCCGCCCGGGCCGCCTCCTCGATCTCCTCCCGGGTGACCTCGCGCGAAGCGCCGTACGCGATGTTCTCCGCGATCGTCCCGCCGAACAGCCAGGTGTCCTGGAGCACCATGCCGATCGAGGACCGCAGATCGTCGCGGGACATCTTCGCCACATCGACCCCGTCGAGCGCGATCCGCCCGCCGGTCACCTCGTAGAACCGCATCAGCAGATTGACCAGCGTCGTCTTGCCCGCCCCGGTCGGACCGACGATCGCGACGGTCTGCCCCGGCTCCACGCTCAGCGACAGATCCTCGATCAGCGGCTTCTCCGGCTCGTAGCGGAAGGACACCTTCTCCAGCGAGACCCGGCCGGCCGGCCGCTCCGGGCGCTCACCGTGCTCCGGATCCGCCTCCTGCTCCTCGGCGTCCAGCAGCTCGAAGACCCGCTCCGCGGACGCGATGCCGGACTGGACGAGGTTGGCCATCGAGGCGACCTGCGTCAGCGGCATCGAGAACTGCCGCGAGTACTGGATGAACGCCTGGACGTCACCGATCGACAGCGTGCCCGAGGCGACCCGGAGCCCGCCGACCACCGCGACCAGCACATAGTTGAGGTTGGAGATGAAGAACATCAGCGGCTGCATGAGCCCGCTGGCGAACTGGGCCCTGAAGCCCGCCTCGTACAGCGCCTCGTTCTGCTCGGCGAAGTCCCGCGCGGACTCCTGCTGCCGGCCGAAGACCTTCACCAGGTTGTGCCCGGTGTACATCTCCTCGACATGGGCGTTGAGCGTGCCCGTCACCCGCCACTGCTGCACGAACTGCGGCTGCGACCGCTTGCCGACCTGCGTCGCCACGACCACCGACAGCGGAACCGTCACCAGCGCGACCAGCGCCAGCAGCGGCGAGATCCAGAACATCACGACCAGCACGCCGACGATGGTCAGCAGCGAGTTGATGAGCTGGCCCATCGTCTGCTGGAGCGTCTGCGAGATGTTGTCGATGTCGTTCGTCGCCCGGCTCAGCACCTCACCGCGCTTGGACCGGTCGAAGTACGACAGCGGCAGCCGCGCCAGCTTCGTCTGGAGGTCCTCACGCAACTGGAACACGATCCGGTTGATCACCCGGATCGACAGCCGCGTCGCCACCAGCATCAGCAGCCCGGCCCCGACGTAGACCGCCAGGGCCAGCAGCAGGACGTTCCCCACCGCCCCGAAGTCGATGCCCTCGCCCGGGGTGAAGCCCACCCCCGAGAGCATGTCGGCCATCGAGCCGCGGCCCTCCTCGCGCAGCCCCTCGATCGCCTGCGCCTTCGTCGAGCCCTCGGGCATCTCGCGCCCGATGACACCGGCGAAGATCAGGTCGGTCGCCCGGCCGAGGATCTTCGGCCCGGCCACCGAGAGGCCGACGCTCACCGCCACCGCGCCCAGCATCAGCCAGAGCGAGGTCTTCTCCCGGCCGAACCGCTTCAGCAGCCGCTTGCTCGACCCCTTGAAATCCATCGACCGGTCGGTGGGCGCGCCCCCGGCCATCATCCGTCCGCCCGGACCGGCCATTACGCGGCCTCCGCTTCCGTCAGCTGGGAGAGCACGATCTCCCGGTACGTTTCATTGCCTTCCATCAGCTCGTGATGGGTGCCGGACCCCACGAGCCGGCCCTCGTCCAGCACCAGGATCCGGTCCGCGTCACGGATGGTGGACACCCGCTGCGCCACGATCACCACGGTCGCCCCGGCCGTCTCCCGGCCCAGCGCCGCCCGCAGCGCCGCGTCGGTCGCGTAGTCCAGCGCGGAGAACGAGTCGTCGAACAGATAGATCTCCGGGCGCTGCACCAGCGTCCGCGCGATGGCGAGCCGCTGCCGCTGACCGCCCGACACATTGGTGCCGCCCTGCGCGATCGGCGCGTCCAGCCCGTGCTCCAGCGCCTCCACGAACTCCTTCGCCTGTGCCACCTCCAGCGCGTGCCACAGCTCCTCGTCGCTCGCGTCCGGGTTCCCGTACCGCAGGTTCGTCGCCACCGTCCCCGAGAAGAGGTACGGCTTCTGCGGCACCAGCGACACCGTCTTCGACAGCAGCACCGGATCCAGCGTCCGCACGTCCTCGCCGTCGACCAGCACCTCGCCGTCCGTCACATCGAACAGCCGGGGTACGAGCCCGAGCAGCGTGGACTTCCCGCTGCCTGTGGACCCGATGACCGCGGTGGTCTCCCCGGGCCGCGCCACCAGGTCGACGTTCCGCAGCACCGGCTCCTCCGCACCCGGATACCGGAACTCCGCGCCCCGCACCTCCAGATGCCCGTGCCGCCGCAGCTCGGTGACGGGCGCGACGGGCGGCACGACGCTCGACTCGGTCCCGAGGACCTCCTCGATGCGCTCGGCGCACACCTCGGCGCGCGGCACCATCATGAACATGAAGGTGGCCATCATCACGGCCATCACGATCTGCATCAGATAGGCGAGGAACGCGGTCAGCGCACCGATCTGCATCCCGCCGCTGTCGATCCGGTGCGCGCCGAACCACACCACCGCGACCGACGACAGGTTGACCACCGTCATCACGGTCGGGAACATCAGCGCCATCAGCCGCCCGGTCGCCACCGACACATCGGTCAGCTCGGTGTTCGCACCCCGGAACCGCTTCTCCTCGTACCCGTCCCGGACGAAGGCGCGGATGACCCGGTTGCCGGTGATCTGCTCGCGCAGCACCCGGTTCACGCCGTCCAGCCGCTCCTGCATGGTGCGGAACAGCGGCCCCATCTTCCGCACGATGAGACCGACCGAGACCCCGAGCACCGGCACGACCGCCAGCAGCACGGTGGAGAGCGGCACATCCAGGCCGAGCGCCATGACGATGCCGCCGACGCACATGATCGGGGCCGACACCATCAGCGTGAACGCCAGCAGCACCACCATCTGGACCTGCTGGACGTCGTTGGTGGTCCGGGTGATCAGCGAGGGCGCCCCGAACCGGCCCAGCTCACGGGCGGAGAAGGACTGCACCCGGTCGAAGACGGCGGCCCGCACGTCACGCCCGAGAGCGGAGGCGGTACGCGCCCCGTAATAGACGGCACCCACGTTGCAGAGGACCTGCAGAACACTGACGGCGATCATGAGACCGCCGAACTCCAGGATGTAGCCGGTGTCACCGGTGACGACACCGTTGTCGATGATGTCGGCGTTCAGGCTGGGCAGATACAGGGTGGCGCAGGTCTGGAGCAGCTGGAGACAGACCAGCAGCACGATGGGTTTCTTGTACGGGCCCAGATGGGCCCGCAGGAGTTTTATGAGCACGCGGGTCTCTCGGAATCGGCGGAAGGCAGAGGCCGAACCAGTTTCGCGTACGCCGTACTCCGAGAGCGAACCCTTTTCCCCAAGCCCGGGTCAAACCTGGAGCACGCGGGGAGAACCCGCGCGCTCCGGGGGCGCGGCGGCGCGCTCGGGCGTCATGGCCGCACGCCGACGCCCGCGCTCACTCCGGGTGGACGCCCCGGAAGGCCCCGGGGTGGATCTGGTCCCGGGTCGCCGCGTACTGCTGACGCACCGCACCGCCGACCGCCAGCTCGTCGCCGGGCTCCAGCACCTGGGCCGCCGCGCCCTGCCAGGCCGGGGGAGTGCGCGGGTCGAGGGAGCCCTGCGAGACCCCGAGCGCCCAGGCCGCCTGCCGGGCCGCGCCGAGCGCCGCGTACTGGGCGGGCTGCGGCACCACGACCTGGGTGCCGAACACCGCCGGCGCCAGCGCCTGCACGGCAGGCAGCTCGGCGGCGGCGCCCAGCAGGAACACCCGCCGCACCTCCACACCCCGCCCGCGCAGGACGTCCAGGGCGTCGGCGAGCGAACACAGCATGCCCTCGAACGAGGCCCGCGCCAGATGCTCCGGCTTCATCGACTCGCGCCGCAGCCCGCTCAGGGTGCCCGCGGTGTGCGGAAGCTGCGGGGTGCGCTCACCTTCGAGGTAGGGCAGCAGGACGAGCCCCGAAGCGCCGGGCGTCGACTTCAGGGCGAGCGCGGACAGCTCCTCAAGACCGTCCACGCCCAGCATCTCGGCGGTGCCGCGCAGCGCGCGTACGGCATTGGAGAGGTGCACCACCGGCAGATGCATCCCGGTGGCGTCGGCGAACGAGGTGATCATGCCGCTCTGATCGGCGAGCGCCTCGTGGTGCACCGCCATCACGGACCCGGAGGCCCCCAGCGACACCACCGCGTCGCCCACCGCGACCCCGAGCCCGAAGGCCGCGGCCATGGTCTCGCCGGTGCCCGCGGAGATCAGCAGCCCTTCCGGGGTCATCCCGGCGGAGTCGGCGGGCCCGAGCACCTCGGGCAGCGCGGCGGAGTGCCCGAGGGCGATCTCCACCAGATCGGGGCGGTAGGAGGCGGACCCGGCCGACCAGTACCCGGTGCCCGAGGCCGCGCCCCGGTCCGTGGTCCGCCGGGCGGGCCGGCCCAGCAACTGCCACACGAGCCAGTCGTGCGGCTGGAGCACGGCGGCCACCCGCTGGGCGTTCTCCGGTTCGGTCCGCGCCAGCCAGCGCAGCTTCGCCACCGGCTGCGCGGCGCTCGGCACGGCCCCGACGGCCTCCGCCCAGGCCTGCCGCCCGCCCAGCGCGTCGACGAGATCGGCGGCGGCGACCTGCGCCCGCCGGTCGTTGCCGAGCAGCGCGGGACGCACGAGGTTGCCCTGCTGGTCCAGCGGCACGAGCCCGTGCTGCTGCGCGGAGACCCCGATGGCCTGCACGCCTTCGAGTAGCCCGCCGGAGGCCGCCTCACCGAGCGAGAGCAGCCAGGCCTGCGGATCGACCTCGGTGGCCTTCGCCTCGACCGGGTGGGCGGCGTACCCCTCCCGGAGCACGGCGCCCGACTCCGTGTCGCAGACGACGATGTGAGTGAAGGCGGAAGAACTGTCCAACCCCGCGACTATGCCCATACGGAGATTCTGCCGCACCACGCGACGTTCCCGTAACCGACGCCTTCGGCCGCCGGGCCCCCGTCGCTCAGGTGTTCGTGGTCCCCCAGTCGTCCTCGACGCCGCCGTTGTGGCTGCTGCGCTCCCGCAGCGACCGCACCCGCTCGGCGACGGAGGCGGGCACCTTGTCCCCGACCTTGTCGCTGACCGAGTGGTACGCCTTGCCCGCGATGTCCCGCCCGCTGTGCGCGGCACTCTCGGCGGCGTTGCGCACGGCGGGGTTCTCCGCGAACTGCCGGGCCGACTTCTTCAACTGCTCGTAACGCTCGCGCCCGGCTCGCGTGCCGAGCACGTAACCGAGGGCCACTCCGGCGATGAACGTGAGCCGGTACCGCATGGCTGCCACCCTTCCTACGCTTGGTGCGACGTGTGCAGCCCGCCTACCCGCGAGCACCCGAGATCACCCCGGGCGATACCGATTGGCGGAGCACCCCCCTGCTTGCGCTAATGTATGTGTCGCAGCGAACGCGCGCCGCCCGGCAGCCGCCAGGCAGGTACGATTTCGAAGCAACGCAGCAATCCCCTGTAGCTCAATTGGCAGAGCAGCCGGCTGTTAACCGGCAGGTTACTGGTTCGAGTCCAGTCGGGGGAGCGCGATCCCCTGTAGCTCAATTGGCAGAGCATTCGGCTGTTAACCGGAGGGTTACTGGTTCGAGTCCAGTCGGGGGAGCGGAACGGAAGAGGGCCCCTCGGGGTCCTCTTTCGCGTGTGGCCCGGATCCCCTTCCGGGGCCCCGGGCGGACCCGGAGGACGACTCTTTCGGGTCTCCTCGATCTCGCCCGCAACCGGGCAGCACGCAGCGACGTCCTCAAGATCAGGTGAAGCCGGTCAACCGGAGCGAGAGATCGTATGACCGGCTATGCTGCGGCAGACGGTGCGCACACTTGTACGCGCCACGCCGAAACGGGGCGGTAGCTCAGCCGGTTAGAGCAGCGGACTCATAATCCGTCGGCCGTGGGTTCGAGTCCCACCCGCCCCACCGAGCGATGACTGGCAGGAACGTTCCGACCAGCGTTGAAGCGCCCCAACTGGTGGAGACCAGAGTGGGGCGCTTCGGTGTTTCAGGCCTCCTGCGTGAGCGGCCGTGTCAGGAACCCCCGGACGGCGGGCCCGGGGAACCCCACCGACTCTGCCTTCCGCGCGACCTCCTGGTCGACGTGGGGCAGCAGGCTCGTGTACGTGTCACCGGCCAGTTGGATCGTCCCGTGCCGCAGCGTCTCCACCATGGCGGGCCCGAGGGCGATGACAGCCTGGCTGTCCCCCGTCTTCGGGCCGCTCTCCACGGGCGTCCATCCGTCCTGAATGATCGTCTTCGAGACGCGGAGGGTGCCGTTCACCAAGTCGATGTCCGGCCAGGCCTGCCCGACCGCTTCACCGCGGCGCAGCCCCAGGAACGCGATCAGGCAGAACAGGGCGTACAGCCGGTCCCGCTCGGCGTGGTCGAGGAACTGGCCCACCTGCTTCGGCGTCCACACCATCACCCCTGACGGCTTCTCGCCCGTGGCCCGCCACCGCTCCACATGCTCGGCCGTCCACAGCAGCGCCTCGGGCCGCTTGCCCGACGCCAGCTCGACGGGCGAGGCCGGGTTGAACGTCAGCATCTGGTTCGAGATCGCCGTGTTCAGCGCCGGGCGAAGGGTCGCTGATCCGCTGCTGGGTCGCCGCACAGGCCACCCGCCGGTACGGGGGCATCTCGGCCAGCTTGGCCCGTTCGACGGCCAAGCGCGCGGTCTCCGACTCCGATGGTCGGGACCGCTTGCCCCGCGTTGCCCGGCGTTCCTGCTCGCGCCGCTCCTCAGCCCAGCCCCACGCCTCCCACCTTGAACGTCCCCATCGCATGGGCGGACAACCTGGCTCTCCGAGTCTCCCAACTCGGTGACCTGATCACCGTCACAGAGCGCCCGCTACTCAGCCAGGCCGGCTTCCTGCACCCGGCAGGCCACGAGATCCCCGCGCTCTCGTCCCCGCCCGCCGCGGAAGGTGACTTCGTCCTCACCGACCGGACCCTGTACTACACCCCGCCCTACGGCGACGTGATCGT
This sequence comes from Streptomyces griseus, assembly GCA_002154345.1. Taxonomy (GTDB): domain Bacteria; phylum Actinomycetota; class Actinomycetes; order Streptomycetales; family Streptomycetaceae; genus Streptomyces; species Streptomyces caviscabies. Next base: position 28,124 of record MUNB01000089.1, on the reverse strand, counting down.
CATCCCCCTCGGAGCGATCTCCTCCTGGCGGCAACGGCGCTCACACCGCCACCCCTACCTCCCAGCGAAGCTCCAACGACTCTCCCTCCTTGTCGATGTGGATGTGAAGGGATCCGGCCCCTGCACCCTGGAGTTCGGAAAGACGTTCGCCAAGACGGTGAAGAAGACCGGCGGCATCCGCCCCCGCTGGTAACCCCGCTCCATCACAGCGGGCTGTTGTTCCGCAGACCAGGCCCCGATCGTCGGGCCGAAGCACTACAAGTCCGAAGCCCAGGCATGATCAGCGGCGACGGCTAAGACGGCCTCTCAGAACCACCGGCCCGAAGCAGGCCCCAGCAGCGGAATATGTCGCAACGCTCATCGTGGAGCGGCTGGGGTCTCTTTCGTGTCACGATGATCCACTTATCCCTCCCTGCCTACAAGCGGCACCCACAATGGCCCCTCACACCACGCAAATCCCTGGGGGGACCGTGCGCACCAAACGCACCCTTACCACCGCCGCGGTGGCTGCCCTGCTCGCCCTTACCGGATGCAGCAGCGAACCCGACCCGAAGCCCGACATCGCCGCCTGCAAGACCGCCATGGTGAAGCAGGTCGACGAAGCCATCGCCGCCGGCGAAGAAGCCGTGGACGGCAAACGGCCCACAGCCTGCACCGGGGTCGACGACAAGACGTTTGAGCGCCTCGCTGGCGAAATCACCGCCGCCAAGACGGCAGAGTTCTTCGGCGACGAAGGCGCCACTCCGGCACCCTGACCCGACGGAGCGCACCGTGGCCGACAGGAAAGTGCCCAGTCACCAAGTCGCCGCCGTGAAAGCCCTCGGCGCCCTCTACAGCCACCGGCCCCGGGGGCTTCGTCGTATCTCGGAGGTGACCACCATGGCTTGAAGACCGGACACGGCCACCCTGAGTGCCCGATGATGTCCCCCTTATCTCGCAACGTCCTGGGGGGGGACCATGCGCACCAGAACCACCCTCGCCGCGGCCGGCCTGCTCCTGACGCTCACCGCCTGCGGTGGGGACACCGACGACAAGCCCAGCGCGCCGCCCTCACTCACCGAAGAGCAGCGCGCCAGCGCCCGAGCAGCCGCAGGCCTTCCGCCGGAGCCCAGCACCACCGCCCGCTACCGATTCCTCGAAGCCCTCAACGACATCGACAGGCGCATCGTGGACGGCAAGGACGACAAGGCCGTAAGCCGCGGTCTCAACCAGTGCAGATCCATCAAGAATGCCGCTGGCGATGAGGACAAGCAGGTAGCGCTCGTCCAGCAAACCCTGAGCCGATTCACTATCGACACACGCCTCCCGGACATCGCCACCCCAGAGACCGGCGGCGAGATCCTGGCCGCCGTCCACAAGAACCTCTGCCCCGACTTCTGACCCACACCACCCAGGCCCGGCCGCACACACCGTGCCGCCGGGCCTCGGCACGCCAGGAGGCACACATGCCCAGGCGTGAGGCCATGCAGGTCTGCCCAACACCAGACTGCCCGACCCTCACCTCCACGGCAGATGCCCCCATGCCAAACCCAGGCCGCTCAGGACAGGCCAGCCCACCGCAACGCAGGACGAGGCACCACATGGCGCAACGCCGGCACGCGCTACCTCGAAACCCGCCCGTACTGCGAGTGCGATGCATGCGCCCCCTGCCCCCTCCAACGCGACCTCGCAACCGAGGTCGACCACATCGACGGCCTCGGCCCCCTCGGACCACGAGGCTTCGACCCCACCAACTGGCAAGCCATGTCCAAGAGACATCACAGCCGCAAGACTGCGCGCGAGACGTTCGGACACTGACCCGACCTCGTCAAGCTGACTGGACGGCGATCCGGGCCGAGACAATGGACGGCTACCAGTTCACCCCGGTGTACGGGCCGGAGGACGAGCCGATGATCTGGAACCCGGCGGACTTCGACGGGCAGGTTCCGCGTGCGGAGGCTCGGGGGTCGCCGTGACGAGGACGCAGCATCTCTTCTACCGGCGGCGGGTCCTGCTGTGGATCACCGCCGCACTCCTCGCCCTGGGCGGTGGGCTCGCGTTGGCGTTCCTGCAGATCGACCGGGCGGACGCGCGGGTCACGGAGCTGGCCTCGGAGGCGGACCGGCGCGGCGACGCCGTGTCGACCCTGGCCGGGGACGTCTGCACGCTGCGCGCCCAGATCAAGGCTCGCGGGGAAAACCCGGCGGCACCGGACCCGGCGCAGGCGGTCGATGATCTGCCCGCCCGAGCCGAGGTCCCCGTGCCGATCCCCGTGCCACCGGCCGCGCGGGCGCGGACTCCACCGTCCCCGGGCCCGGCCGGACCACAGGGCCCCGCAGGTCCGGCTGGTCCTGTGGGGAAGGGCGGAGCGGCAGGGAAGGACGGGGCTGACGGGCGTGATGGTGCGCCTGGCCCGGCCTGCCCTTCGGGGTACAGCCTGCAGCCACCGCCCGGTGACCCGGACGCGCTGGTCCGCCGGCGGACCGCACCAGCACAGCCGGATCCTTCGGCGGGTTCGAACCCGCTCGCGGTGGCGCTCGATCCGCCCCGCCGCCAGTACCCGTGAACGACCTCGGCCCCCACTGCCTCGCGGCGGTGGGGGCCTTTCGTCATGCCAGGGGCGGTCGTACGAAGAGGAGGCTCCAACTGCGCTGAAGCCCTTCCCTTTCGACCTGCCGGCTCTGCAACTGCCACCCGATGGCCTCGACGCGAGCCATCGCGGCCGCGACGTCAGCGTCCCAGTTCCTCGGCGAAGGTGACGGGAAGAACCGGTTGGCGAACACTGCGTCGCCCCGCTCCCAGGCTTCGACCGCAAGGTCGTCGATGCCCTTGTAAGCGATCTTCTTCAGCAGCTTCTTCAACATCTCCGAAGCGTAGGAGGGTTCCTCTGAGCTTCCACCTGTTTCGGTCCGATTGGCGGGCGGTTCAGCCGAGGGAGTCGATGGCCTTCACGATCAGGGTGCGCGCCGCCGCACCATACACCGCGGTCTGCCGCAGTTCCTCGAACGCCTTCGCGTACAGAGCGATCTCGCTGGGCTGGGTGATGCGGACCCGGGCCGAGATCAGTTCGACGGAGACGAGCGAGTTGTCGTAGACGTGGAATGTCTCGCGCGGCCACTGCTCACGGTGCTCGGTCGACGGGATGACGCCAAGCGAAACAGCGGGCAGAGCCCCGGCGGTGAGGAGATACCCGAGCTGGGCGGCCATCGCGTCCGCGTCGCCGATCCGGTAGTGGAGTACGTCCTCCTCGATGAGGAGGACGAAGCGGTGGCCCCGCACGTGGATGACGCGGGAGCGGTCGACGCGGGCGCGGGCGGCTTCGGCGCTGTCGTCGACGGGCAGTTCGCGGAAGCGGGCGCTCATCCCAAGGACGGCGGCCGAGTACCCCTCGGTCTGGAGGAGGCCGGGGACGAGCGAGGAGGAGTAGACGCGGAACAGCTCGGTCTGCCGGAAGAAGGCGACGGAGCCGGTCTGGAGCTGCTTGAGCCCGTGGCGGATCTGGTGGCGCCACTCGGTGTACATCGACTCGGCGTGGAGTGACTGGGCGATGAGGTCCTCGGCCAGGGCCTCCGCGCCGACGGCTCGGCACCAGCGGCGGATGTCGCCAGCGGAGGGGGCGGTGCGGGCGTTCTCGATGCGGGACGTCTTCGCGTGGTGCCAGCCGCACCCGGCGGCCAGCTCAGTGACCGTGAGCCCGGCTCCTTTGCGGAGGTCGCGCAGTCGCCCTGCGACGACTTCGCGCGCGGCCTGGGCCGAGGAGGAGGGGGATGTGGTCATGTGCTGGCCTGTCCGGGTGCGGTCGTCAGCGGATCTCGTACTGGTCGTGCGGGACAGTCAGGCAGTCAGGCAGTCAGGTGCATGGTGCCGCCGACAACACGCCTTGCAAGAATGCTTCCTGCACGCAGGTTTCTACGGGGGTGGGTTCGTTGGTCTGGTTCGCGGAGAGGTTTCTCTGGGACGGAGAGCGTCCTGAATGGACGTGGGATCCATTGATGTCCGTGGGGCCCATGCGGTTCGGTCAGAGCAGGGAGGAAGTCTCAGCCGCTCTGGGCGAGCCGATTAATGGATGGGATGTCGAGAAGTACGCGCGTTGGTACCCCTTCTACGGGGTTGGCGTAGACACCTACTACGACCCGGAGACTGGGACGCTGGCTGCCGTAGCTGTCGACGCCTGCCGGGGGCCGCAGGTAAGCATCCACGGCACTCCTCTGGTTGGTCGACTGCCCTCGGAGCTCGAACCCTGGCTTGAGAAGACTGCGTCGACACTTGAGGATCCGACTCTGCCCGAGTACGTGGACGGCCTGCGCTTCGGGCCCCGCGGGGAGCCGTATCTCCTCAGTTTGGGATTGGTCCTGCGTTGCCAGCAGAACGGTGACCACGCCCGCTGTCGCCCCGTGTTCCTTGCTCCTCAGTGGGCTATGCGAGGTCAGGAATGGATTGAGGACTTGATCCCCGACACGGAGTGGCTGACGTATTGAGCGATGTCCAACCTCAATGTTGACGCGTGGTGGAGGACGACTACGGCCTTCACGATGTCGGTGATGCGGTTGGTGCTGCAGCGGAGCTTGCGTAGGAGGCGCCAGTTCTTGAGGGCCAGCCGGATCCCGCCGGCGTCCGCCACCGCGTGAGCAGCTGATTGCCGCCAACTCCCTGGCCCGGCAGGCCCGTAGTCGAGTACGGTCCTATTCGTACGCGTACGAAAGTGGGAGGGGGCACCGACGTGATCGAAGACTTAGAGGTGGGGGAGCGGGCCGCGCCGGACTCGGAATCCGGCCCGGTGGAGGAGCGGGGCGGCCTGTCCGGGCTGCTGCGTCCTCATGTCCGTACGTTCGCGGCCGTCGTGGTCCTGCGGGTGGTCGGCGCTCTCGCGGGACTGGCGCCGCTGCTGGCGGTGGTCGAACTGGGCCGCACCCTGCTCGCGCCGGGCCCGGTCGATGAGGGGCGCGTCTGGGCGGCCGTGGTCGTGGGCGCGGTCGGCCTGTTCGTGCGGCTGCTGTTCACGGCCGCGTCCTCGGGGCTCGGGCATGTGCTGGACGGCCAGGTTCAACTGGCGCTCCGCCGACAGCTGGCCGCGCGGCTGGGGCGCGCGCCGATCGGCTGGTTCTCCCGGCGCGGCACCGGCGACCTGGCCAAGGTGGTGGGGGAGGACGTGAGCGCCGTGCACCCCCTCATCGCCCATGCGCCCGGCGAGCTGGTCTCGGCCTCCGTGGTGCCGTTGGTGTCGCTGGTCTATCTGTTCACCGTCGACTGGCGGCTCACGCTGATCATGCTGATCCCGGTGGTGCTGGCCATCGCGCTGGTCCCGCTGCTGATGCTTCCCGCCAGGACGCGTGAGCAGGAGGAGTTCGACGCGGCCATGGGGCGGATCGCGAGCTCCGTCGTCGAGTTCGTGCAGGGCATCTCGGTGGTGAAGGCGTTCGGTGGATCGGGGCGCGCCCACGGCAGGTTCCGCACCGCCGTGGACGATTTCGTCGGCACGTTCTCCCGGTGGGTGCGCGGCATGTCCCTGGTCGCCGCCGGGATGCAGCTGGCGCTGTCGCCGCCGTTCGTCCTGCTGGTCGTCCTGGTCGGCGGTACGTCCCTGATCACGGCCGGCGGTCTCGCCCCGGCCGACCTGCTGCCGTTCCTGCTGCTGGGCCTCGGGCTGACCGCACCGGTGGCGGCACTGGGCCATGGCTTCGACGACCTGCAGGCCGCCGGCCGCGCCGTCGGCCGGATCAAGGACGTGCTCGGCGTCGAGTCGCTTCCGGAGCCCGCGCACCCGGTGGCGCCACGGGGGCACCGGGTGGAACTGCGGGGTGTCCGCTTCGGCTACGACGACGGTCACGAGGTGCTGCGCGGGATCGACCTGGTGCTGGAGCCGGGGACCCGCACCGCGATCGTCGGGCCGTCGGGAAGCGGGAAGTCGACCCTGGTCCAGCTGCTGCCGCGGTTCTTCGACCCGGACCACGGCTCGGTCGTCCTGGGCGGGGTCGATCTGCGCGAGATAGGCAGCCGACAGCTCTACCGTACGGTCTCCTTCGTCTTCCAGGACGTCCGCCTGCTGCGTGCGTCGGTCGCGGACAACATCGCGCTGGGGGTGCCGCACGCCGGGCGCGACGCCGTGCAGCGCGCTGCACGGCTGGCCCGGATCCACGACCGGATTCTCGAACTGCCGCACGGCTACGAGACGGTGATCGGCGAGGAGGTCAAGCTGTCGGGGGGCGAGGCCCAGCGGATCTCTCTCGCCCGCGCACTGCTGGCCGACACGCCCGTCCTGGTGCTCGACGAGGCGACCGCCTTCGCCGACCCGCCGACCGAACGGGCCATCCGGCGGGTCCTGGCGACGCCGGCCGGCGACCGGACCGTCCTGGTCATCGCCCATCGCCCGGAAACGGTCGCCGACGCCGACACCGTCGTGATGCTGGAGGACGGAGCGGTCGTCGAGCGCGGCAGACCGGCCGAACTGCTGGCGCGCGAAGGGAAGTTCAACGATTTCTGGCGCTCCCGAGGAGGACAGCTCCGATGATGCGAACGCTGCTGCGTGTGCTGGGACCCGAGTACGCCCGGGCGATGCGCCGCACCGTGGTCCTGATGACGATCACCGCGACGGCCGAGGGCCTGTCCTACGCGCTGCTGGTTCCGGTGCTGCGGGAGCTGTTCGGCAGTACGCCCGACGACGCCGTGCCGTGGCTGGTCGCGTTCGGTGCGGCGGTCGCGGTCTATGCCGTGCTGCGCTACGTCAGCGACCTCTCCGGCATGCGCGTCGGGACCACGATGCTGCACGGCATGTACGACCGGCTGGGCGAACACCTGGCCCGGCTGCCCATCGGCTGGTACGACTCCGGGCGGGTCGGCGAGGTGTCCGTCATGGCCGGCCGCGGACTGCTCCAGGCGATGGGGGTGGCCGCGCATCTGCTGGCACCGTTCGTCTCCGCCCTGGTGACCCCCCTGACGATCGTCGCCGTGATGATCGCCTTCAACTGGCAGCTGGGCGTGGCCGCGTTGATCGCCGCTCCTGTCGTGGCGGCGATCCAGGTCCGGACGGCACGCTCGACGGCCGACGCCGACGCGGACCGCCACGAGCGCGACAAGGAGGCAGCGGGCCGCGTCGTCGAATACCTCCGGGCCCAGCCGGTGCTGCGGGCCGGGGGCCGCACCGGGGAACGCTTCGTGCTGCTCGACGACGCGTTGCGGGAGGTCCAGCGTGCCAACCGTCGTACCGTGCTGACGATGCTGCCCGGCGCGGTGGGCCTGACGCTCACGGTGCAGGTGGCCTTCACCGCGATGCTGGCGCTCGGCGCGGCCCTCGCGCTCGGCGGGAGCATCGGTGCGGCGGAGGTCCTGACGATCCTGGTGCTCGCGGCCCGCTGCGCCGATCCACTGCTGTCGCTCTCGGACCTGGGCGGCAAACTCCGTGGCGCGCAGGCCGAGTTGGCGCGGCTCGACGAGGTCCTGAGCACCGAACCGCTGCCGGAGCCGAGCACGCCCGTGCGGCCGGACCGCCATGACCTGGCGTTCGCGTCCGTCACCTTCCGGCACGGTGGACGCACGGTGTTCGACGACGTGTCGTTCACCGTGCCGCAGGGGCAGCGGCTCGCCGTCGTCGGGCTGTCGGGCGCGGGCAAGAGCACCCTGCTGCACCTGCTCGCGCGCTTCTACGACGTGGACGCGGGCGCGGTCCGCATGGGGGGCGTGGACGTCCGCGCGATCGACACGGAGGTGCTGATGGCGCAGATCGCCATCGTCTTCCAGGACGTCCATCTCTTCGACGGCACCATCGAGGAGAACGTCCGCCTCGGCCGGCCCGACGCCGACGAGGCCGACGTCCGGGCGGCGGCGGCCGCGGCCCGGCTCGACGAGGTGATCGAGCGGCTGCCCGGCGGCTGGGCGGCCGACGTCGGCGAGGGGGGCGCACTGCTGTCGGGCGGCGAACGCCAGCGCGTCTCCATCGCACGGGCACTGCTGAAGAACGCGCCCGTCGTCCTGCTCGACGAGGTGACCTCCGCCCTCGACCCGGCGAACGAGGCCGCCGTCCACGAAGGCATCGAGCGGCTGATGGCCGGGCGGACCGTGGTGACGGTCGCTCACCGGATGCGGACCGTCGAGCGCGCCGACCGCGTCCTCTTCCTGGAGGGCGGCCACATCGTGGAGGAGGGCAGCCACGACGAACTTCTGAGCCGAAGCGGCCGCTACGCCGCATTCTGGAACATTTCCATGGCGCCGGCGGCGAGTGAATGAGCGTGCGCGCCGACCGGTCTTTTCCGGGAGTTCCGGGCCGGTGTAGGAGAATGGATTTCTTTCCGGTCCCGCGGCCGATCTGCATTCTTGTTCTGCATTCTTGTACGGTGAGCCCAGCGCGAGAAATGACCGGTCGTGCCGGGCTACCGGCCCTCGGCGCCTTCCTCCGACCGCAGCAGTCCGTCGACGATCGCCGTCAGGCCCTGCCGGTGCGTGTCACGGGCGTTGAGGCCGGCCCACCGGTCGGCGAGCGCCGCCAGGTGGGGGTGGGTGTCGCTCGTCAGGCCGGAGACGACCTGGTCCTCCTGGGTCGGCGCGGTGGCCCGGACGCGCCGGCGCTCGCCGTTCACTCGGATGATCAGCTCGCCGACGATGGTGAACCAGATCGTGCGGTAGACGTATACAGCCTGTTCAGGGCTGTGTCCGTAGTCCACCGCGGCGCCGATCATCTCCTCGACGAACCAGAGGGCGGAAGGGGCGACGAGGTCGTTCCCGGCCAGCACCTCGACTATCCACAGGCGGTCGGCGAGCAGCTCGTGGAGCAGGTTCGCCACCGCGATCAGCCGCTCGCGGGGGTCCCCCGGCAGTTCCGGCCGGGGTATCCGCCGCGCCTGATCCTCCATCAGGAGCAGGAGCAGCTCATCCTTGTCGCGCACGTGGTAATAGAGCGCCATCGGGGCGCTGTCCAATTCGGCCGCCAGCCGCCGCATCGAAAGCTTTCCCGAGCCCTCGGTCTCCAGAATGCGATCCGCCGCCGTGATGATGGATTCAAGAGACAAATGAGGCGGCCGGCCGAGGCTTTTCTTACGGGGCTTTCCTGCGGGCATCTCGTCCTCCGTTTCGGTGCGCAGAGCCTAGCATTCCGTTATCGGTGAAAATCCTGCGCCGGCCGGGCCGGTGCGAATGGTGTCAAGAAGGTGCCAGGGGAAAGAAGGCGTCACGAATCACGCGAACGCGTGATGGCAGCCCCCGGCCGCTCCAGGATGCTCGGTCCGCAAGCTGACTGGATGCTGCGGCAGGAGGCCTACCGTGACCCGTTCTGTGCCGACGAACTCCTGGCTCGGGAGCCCGGACCATGGGTGAACACCGGCGTGACATCGATATCGCGGTCATCGGCGCGGGCGTGCTGGGGCTCGCGACCACGGACAGTCTGGTGCGCCGGGGCGCCGACGTCGTCTGCTTCGACGGGCGGGTGCCCGGCAGCGGGCTGTCCGGCGGGCTGACCCGGACGTTCCGGCACCGGCACGACGACGAGCGGCATGTGGCGCTCGCGGTGGACGGGCGGGCCGGGTTCGCCGAGTGGGAGCGGCGCAGCGGGAAGGTGCTGATCGGTGACGAGGGCGCCGTCTACGCCGGCATGGGGCCCGCCGATGTGAAGGGGCTGGCCCTGCACGGGGTGGCGCACCACTTCGTGGAGGCCGCCGGGCAGGACTCCGTGTTCCCCGGGCTCGCCCCGGTGGACGGTCCGCTGCTCGTCGACCCGGGGGCCGGAGCGATCCGGGCCCGGCACACCATCGACGCGCTCGTCGGCTGGGTGCGCGACCGGATCGTCAACGCCCACATCCACAGCGTCACCGTGCCCGCTGACGGCGACGGCGTGGAGATCCAGACCACCGAGGCCATCTACCGGGCCCGGCACGTCGTGATCGCCGCGGGCACCGCCGTACCGGCCCTCGCCCGGGGCGTCGGGATCGACATCCCGCTGGAGTCGCGGCTGCACGTGCGCCCGCACTTCCGGGTCCGGGGGCACGAGCCGGGCCGCACCCGGGCGTTGCCGTGCTGGGTCGACCGCGCCGGGATCTGGGGCGAGACGGTGTACGGGTCTCCGATCGGCGACACCGGGCGGTATGTGATCGGGCTCATCGGCACCGAGGTCGACATCCCGTTCGGCCCGGACGGCGCCCTGCCCGAGGGCAGCACCACCCTGGACGACGCCCGGCGGGTCGTCGCGTACGTCGAGCGGGCGCTGCCCGGACTCGACCCGGAACCCGTGGGCGTACGCGTCTGCGTGATGACCAAACTGCCGGCGGGCAGCGACGCGCTCCGGGCCTGGCACACCCCCGGCGTCACGGCCGTCGCCGGGCACAACCTGTTCAAGATGGCCCCCGTGCTCGGCGAACTCCTCGCCGACACCGCCCTGGAGGACCGGCTGCCCGACCGGCTGGCGGACGTCGGGGCCGGAGCTCTGGTCGCACCGTGACGGCGGCCCCCGCCGGCCGGATCGCGGTGACCGGGGCCACCGGCACGCTCGGCAGCGCGCTGGTACGGGAGTTGGCGGCGCGCGGCCACCGGCCCCTGGCGCTCGTCCGGCCGGGCCGGGCCGGGGCGGTCGTGGCGTCGGCGGACCCGGTCGAGGCGGAGCTGGGCGACGGCGGGCCGGAGGCCGTACGGCGGCTCGCCGAGGCGCTGTCGGACACCCGGGCCCTGTTCCTGCTCACCCCGTTCCACCCCCGGCAGGACCTGCTCCAGCGAACCGTCATCGAAGCGGCGGCGGCCGCCGGGGTCGCCCATGTCGTCAAACTGTCGGCCCTGGGCGCGGACCCGGAGTCACCGGTCCTCGTCCACCGCCAGCACGGCCTCGCCGAACGGGCCCTGGCCGACCGGGGCGTCGCCCATACCGTCCTGCGCCCCAACGCGTTCACGCAGAACGCCGCCCAGTGGCTCGGCACCATCGCCTCCCGGGGCGCCGTACTGCTCCCGGTCGGGCGGGCCCGCGTCAGCATGGTCGACGTACGGGACATCGCGGCGGCCGCCGCGACCCTGCTCATCGGCCGGCCCGGCGACGGCGAGGCGTACGAGCTGACGGGGCCTCGGGCGCTCACTTACGCCGAGGCCGCCGAGGAGCTGACGGCGGCCTCCGGGCGGCGGATCCGCTACCTGGACGTCTCCGAGGACGTGGCGCGCGAGGCGATGCTCGGGGCGGGCGTCCCGGCCTGGGCGGTGGCCGCCCGGCTCCAGCTGTACGCGACCTACACCGCCGGGGAGGCCGAGACGGTCACCGGGGCGCTGCGGGAGCTGACCGGACGGCCGCCGAGGCCGTTCGCGGACTTCGCGCGCCTGCTCGCGGAGCGCATCCGGGCCCTGCCCGCCCCCGGCCCGGCGGAGGCGATCCGGTGAGCACCGACAGCGATACCGTCCGCGGCCCGGCGGAGGTGGCCCGGTGAGCATCGACGTCGCCCCCGGCACGCTGGTCGTCTTCGCCGACATCGGGTGCCCCTGGGCCCACCTCGCCCTCTACCGGCTGCACACCACCAGGACCGCGCTCGGGCTCGACGACCGGGTGCGCTTCGACATCCGGGCGTTCCCGCTGGAGCTGATCAACGAGATGTCCACGCCCAAGACGATCCTGGACGCGGAGACCCCGGTCGTCGGCGCGCTGGAGCCGGCGGCCGGCTGGCAGATGTGGCAACGCCCCGACCACACCTACCCGGTGAGCACCCTGCCCGCGATGGAGGCCGTCGAGGCGGCCAAGGAGCAGGGGCTCGCGGCGAGCGAGACCCTCGATCTGGCCCTGCGCGTGGCGCTGTTCGGGCAGAGCCGCACCATCACCATGCGCCACGAGATCCTCGCCGTCGCCCGCGCGTGCGCCGGGGTGGACGCCGAGGAGCTCAAGCGGGCCCTGGTGCGCGGGCGGGCCCGGGCCGTCATCGAGGAGCAGCTGGCCGTCTCGCTGGGCGACGCCGTGCAGGGCAGCCCGCATGTCTTCGCTCCCGGCGGGCTCGACGCCCACAACCCGGGCGTCGAACGCCACTGGCTCGGCCCGATGGGGGCCGGCTTCCCCGTCGTGGACCGGGACGAGCCCGGTCCCGTGTACGAGGCGCTGCTCAAGCGGGCCGCGCAGGGCTGAACCCCCACGGAACAGCGACAGGAACAGCCACAGGAGCAGCGACGAACACAGCGGCGGAGGCCGCCCACCGGAGGAGTGTCGGTGGGCGGCCTCCGCCGCTGTGTCCTGTCGTGTCGCGGTGGCCGTCGTGCCGCGGCCACCGCGACCACCACGCTCACTCCGGCACGATGATCATGCCGAAGTCCTCCGCCCGCTGCACCACCAGCTGTTCGTAGCCGACCGGCTCGTCCGGGCGGTCCTTCCCCGGCACGACCGGCGAGCCGATCTCCATGAAGAAGTTCTCGAATCCGGCCGGAGCGAGCACGAAGAGCAGCTTCGTGATTTTGCTGGAGTCATTGCGGAATTTGTGCTTCGCGCCGCGCGGAATGAAAATGAATGCGCCGCTCTCCGCCTTGATGACTTCGTCGCCCGACGCCACGGTGAGTTCACCGTCGAGAAGATAGAAGATCTCGTCCGCGTCGTTGTGGATGTGCATCGGCGGACCGTTGTCCGGGGCTATCTCCCCTTCGAGCAGGGTGAATCCCGGGCCGGTGGTGCCCTTTCCCGCCTTCACCGTGTACTTGTCGCCCTGAAGGGCCCAGACACTGGGCCCTTCGCCGGGAGCCACGTACGTAATCGATTCCGATCCTGTTCCAGCGCCCTGCGGGCCCCACGGGATACTCATCGGCTTCCTCACGGTCGTCGTCACGGTCGTCACGTCGTTGCCGTGGTCAAGTCAACCGGGGAGCCGTGCGCCGGGCATCACGTGATCACGTGATGTGGCGGTGCGCGTCGCGATGACATCTTCCCCGGAACAGGCATCCCGGCAGCTCGCCGGGGATCGTCGACAACGGAGGAAGAACCATGACCCCGGTATCGCGCAGACGACTTCTCACCGGCACCGCGGCGGCGGTGGGGGCCACGGCGCTGGTCGGGCCGGCCGAGGCGGCGGCGTCCGGGAGCCCCGCCCGTACGCGGCAGATCCGCGCGCTGACCGTGGCCCCGGCGGACATCCGCTACTCGGGGCTGACCAGCGGTCAGAACCAGCTGTTCAGCAGCAGGCCCGAGGCGATACGGCTGCCGAACAGCACCGCCCAGGTGGTCAGCGCGGTGCAGGAGGCGGTGACGGCCGGCAAGCGGATCAGCGTCCGCGGCGGAGGCCACTGCTACGAGAACTTCGTCGACCACCCGGACGTCAAGGTGATCATCGACATGTCGGCCATGCGCGCGGTGGCCCACGACGCGCGGATGAACGCGTTCTCGGTGGAGGGCGGCGCCACGCTCGGCGAGATGTACCAGGTGATGTTCCGGCAGTGGGGCGTCACCCTGCCCGGCGGAGCCTGCTACTCGGTCGGCGTCGGCGGCCATGTCACCGGCGGGGGCTACGGCAACCTGAGCCGCCTCCACGGGCTGGTCGTCGACTATCTGTACGCGGTCGAGGTCGTCGTCGTCGACCCCGACGGGCGGGCCCGCTCCGTCATCGCCACCCGCGAGGCCGACGACCCCAACCGCGACCTCTGGTGGGCCCACACCGGCGGTGGCGGCGGCACCTTCGGCGTCGTGACCCGCTACTGGTTCCGCTCGCCCACCGCGACCGGAACCAACCTCTCGGCCCTGCTGCCCGCCCCGCCCTCCGACGTCCTGGTGACCTGGCTCCAGTGGCCCTGGGACCGGCTGAACGAGCGGAGCTTCACCCGGCTCGTGCACAACTACGGGCTCTGGAACGAGCAGAACAGCGCGCCCACCTCCCCGTACACCGGGCTGACCGCCCGTCTGGAGCCCGGCCCGAAGGCGGCCGGCGGCGGCGTCCTGCTCGCCGTGCAGATGGACACCGCCGTTCCGGGCGCCTCCCGGCTCCTCGCCGACTTCCTGGCCGCCGTCAACGACGGCGTGGGCGTGACCCCCGTAAACGTTCAGGAGCTGCACCGGCTGCCCTGGTTCCAGGCCACCGGCTGGCCCGGGTTCTGGATGAGCAACCCCACCGACCGCTACAAGTACAAGTCCAGCTACCACCGCAAGGGGCTCACCGGCGAGCAGACGGCCGGCCTCTACCGGGTGCTCACCGACTCCGACTACGACCACCCGGCCTTCGTCGTCTCCATCGCCGCACACGGCGGCCAGGTCAACGCGGTGTCCCCGACCGCGACCGCCCAGCCGCACCGCGACAGCGTGCTGAAGCTGCTGTGGGGCACCGCCTGGGCCAACCCCGGTGACGACGCGAAGCACTTCGCGTACATCCGGCGCGCCTACTCCACCGTCTACGCCTCGACCGGCGGGGTGCCCGTCCTCGACGACGTCACCGACGGCTGCTACATCAACTACGCCGACGGCGATCTCACCGACCGGGTGCGGCGCAACCGCTCCGGCGTCGCCTGGCACGACCTGTACTGGAAGCAGAACTACCCCGCGCTCCAGCGTGCCAAGTCCCGCTGGGACCGGCGGAACGTCTTCCGCCACGCGCAGTCCGTCAGGCCGGTCGGATCCTGACCCGCGCGGTCGGCGGGGCGCCCGGATCCCGGATCGCGGGAACCGGTGCCGGGCGCCCGTCGCTCAGCGGTCCGCGTGCCGGGCCAGGACCCGGTCCGCGAGCATGCCGGCCGCGCCCAGATAGCCCGAGGGCTCCAGCAGGTCCTTCGGCGCCCCGGGGCCGGTGAACAGCGCGGCGGCCTCCGGTACGGCGGCCAGCCGCTCGGCGAACGAGGCGCCGGGGCCGCCCGCCGCCGCGCGCGCTTCCGTGACCTCCGACGCCGCCTCCGAGGCCCCGGCCACCTCCGCCGACAGCCGGGCCAGCAGCCGCTTCGCCGCCGCCTTGCCCACGGTCGGCGCGAGCAGCGCGTTGAGCCGTTCCGCGAAGAGCTCGCCCTCGCCCGACTCCAGGTTGGCGCGCATCCGCTCCGGGAACACCGCGAGTCCGGCGGCCAGTTCGGCCGCGCTGTCCGCCGCGCCCGCCGTCAGCCGCAGGCACTCCCGCAGCGGCTGCCACTCCGCGTGCCAGCCGCCCGCCGCCCGCTCGTCCTCGGAGACCAGTGCCTGGGTGAGGACGAGGGCGAGCGGCGGCACCTGGCGGGCGGCCGAGGCGATCAGCGTGGCGAGGACCGGGTTACGTTTCTGCGGCATGGCCGAGGAGGCGCCACGGCCCTCGCCGGACGGCTCGGCCGCCTCCGCCACCTCCGTACGGGCCAACCCCTGGACGTCCACCGCGAGTTTGCCCAGCGCGCCCGCCGTGAAGGAGAGCACCGCGCCCAGGTCGGCGAACGGGGTGCGCAGCGCGTGCCAGGGCACCGAGGGGGCGGTCAGGCCGAGGCGTCGGGCGAACGGTCCGACCAGCTCGGTGCCCCGGCCGGGCAGCCCGCCGCCGACCGCCGCCGGGGTGCCGACGGCGTACTCGTTGTACGCGGCCAGGGTGCCCGCCGCCCCGCCGAGCTGGGCGGGCAGACCGGTGGCCAGCACCGCCCTCAGCCGGTCCGACGCGTCCAGCACCAGGCTCAGCCAGCCCGCCGCCTTGAGCCCGAAGGTGATGGGCACCGCGTGCTGCGTCAGCGTCCGGCCGGCCATCGGGGTGTCGCGGTGGAGCGCCACCAGCAGCGCCAGCGCGTCCGCCGTCCTGACCAGGGCGTCGTCGGTGTACCGCAGCGCCCGGGCGGCGACCAGGACGGTCGCGGTGTCCAGCACGTCCTGACTGGTGCAGCCGTGGTGCACATGCTCCGCCGCCTCGGGCGACAGCTCCGCCACCGCCTCGGTCAGCGCCCCGACGAGCCCGACGACCGGGTTCGCCGCCCGGCGCGAGCCATGGGCGAGCGCCACCGGATCGATCCGGCCCGAGCGGGCCGCCGCCCTGATCGGGCCGACCGACGAGGCGGGCACGATGCCCAGTTCGGCCTGGGTCTCGGCCAGCGCGACCTCCACCGCCAGCATGGCCTCCAGATAGGCGCGGTCGGAGACCAGCGGTTCCGCGCCGCCGCCCGCCCAGACCGGGGAGAGCAGACCCACGTCGTGCCGATCGCCGTTCATGAGGCTCCTTGGGCGGTGGGGGCGGGGACGGCCGCCGGCGGGCAGCTGGTGGGCAGCCAGGGCAGCGGGATGTGGCGGCGCAGCGGGGCGTCGTGGCGGGCCGGGGCCGCGGCGGCCGGCCGGACCGCCGCCAGGCAGCGGCGCGCGATGGCGTCGCTGTCGCCGAGGATGACCGAGTTGACGCCGGGACGTACGCCCGCCGCCGTCACCCAGTGCACGGACTCGGTGGGCACCCCGAAGGCGAACCGGCGCGGATGCGGGCGGCGGGCCGCGTCCAGCAGGTGGTACGGCCTGCGCGAGACGGCCACCCCGCCGGTCTCGTGGAACCCGCCGGCGCCGTCCGGGATCCGGTACGGCGCGCACTGGCCCGAGCGCAGCAGCGAGCGCAGCAGCGGATCGGTGGTGGAGCGGAGGTCGGGCTCGCTGAGCCGCGCCTCGATCAGCGCCGAGACCCGTACGCCGGAGGCGGGCGCCCCGGCCGACCGGAGGACGAACCCGCCGTGTTCCGGCTCCGGTTCGGCCCGCACCCCGGGCAGGCACATCCGGACGACGCCGGCCTCGACGAGGGCGATCAGCTCCTCGATCCGGCGGGCGGGCGGGCCGATCGAGAGATACGCGTTGAGCGGGGTGTACCAGGCCCGCAGCTCGTCGCGGTACGAACGGCCGCTGATGCCTGCGTGGTCGACCACCAGCCGTATCTCGTTGCGCAGATCGCGCAGCACGTCCAGGGCCGCCTTCAACGGGCTGCTCACATTGCCCTTCAGCGCCTCGGCCACATCCTCGCGCAGATGGCCGAGCAGCCACCCCTGGAACACCCACCGGTCCGCGAACTCCCGCTCACCGTAGGGCCGTTCGATCAGCGGCCAGGACCAGCGCCGCTCCGCCGGAATGCCGTGACGGTCCAGCAGCGCGGCCTCCTCGGCGCCCTCGGGGCCACCCCGGGCCACGAACTCCGCGCAGAACACCGCACCGGCCGCCGGCTCGCCCCGCTCGGCGAGCAGCGCCCGGTAGTAGACCGCGCGCACCTCCCGGGAGACCAGCGGCCAGACGTGCTCGTTGAAGGACAGCGTTCCGGTGCTCCGGTGCCGCTCGCGCAGCTCCTCGATGACCGAAGGGGTCAGGAACAGCGGCTCGTGCCGCCCGGAGACGCCCTTCTCGTTCTCACCGCGCGCGTGGTACGGAATTCCGCGCCGCGACCCCGCGTACAGCACCGGCTCCAAACCCGACGGGCGGTACACCAGCGCCCCGCCGCCGTCGCGCTCGAACACCCCGCCGCGCCCGCCGGTCAGCAGCGCGACGACGTCGAAGAACGTCAGCCCCATCCCCAGCAGCCCGGTCGGCTGCCCCGCCCCGATCGCGGCGAAGTCCACCTCGGCGGGGTTGGCGGGCGGGAAGTAGAGGAGTCCGTTGCGCCGCGCGTACCGCCCGAACTCCCGCTCCCGCGCGGTCGGTTCCACCGGTACGTGGCCCTGGGCCAGGACCACCGCGTCCAGCTCGGCCAGCTCGCCGCCCCGGTCCAGCGTGACCACCTGGGTCCGCCGGCCGCCCGGGGCGTCGCGCAGCGCCACGGCCGTGGCGTGATGGACCGTGATGGTCAGGTTGGGCGGAGCGCCGCGCCGCAGCCGGTCCAGGACCCACATCAGATAGTGCCCGTAGAGCCGGCGCGTGGGGTACGCGTCGGGTCCCAGCGCCGCCGCCTCCCGGCGGACGTCGGCCGGCAGCCCGCCCGAGCCCAGCTCCTCCAGCAGGGCCGCCCACTGGTGCAGGCTCGGGCCGGGCACGACCGGCCCCGCGCAGTCCACGGACTCGTCGCAGTACAGCGTGATCTGCGACGCCACCGTGTTCATCAGCAACTCGGCCCGCTGGCCGGTGCGCCACACCTGTCCGCCGTCCGGAAACGGGTCGACCAGGTGCACGGCGTACCGGCGCTCGCGTGCGTACGGGAGACCGGCGTTGGCGCAGAGCCGCTCCACCACCGAGATGCCGCGCGGGCCCGCGCCGACCACACAGATGCGGGTGACGCCCCCATCGGCCGGCGTCGAAGCCGAAGCCGCCGTCGAAGAGGCCGACGCCGGATCACCGGCCGCCCGGCCCTCGTCCGTCTCCTGGCCGGTGAACGGCCTTGCGCTGTCATTCGGCATGACACTCCTCGGGCCCCGGGCCGTACACGGAGAACAATCGGACTACCCCGCGGACGCTATGCCGTATCGCCGCGGCGGCACATCACGCCAACGCGGGATATCGGCGGCCCGCGCGCGGAGTTCGGGCATCCGCGGATTTCCGGAACGCCGAAGCCCTACATCACGTGTATCCGTGATCCGGTACCCATCGCCGATGTGTAGAAATGAATGCGCGCAACGTCATGTGCCCCGATCATCCGGTGCGAGGACATATGCCAGCAGCGATCCAGAAGTTCGGCGGGAGTTCCTTGGCGACTCCCGAGAAAATCCGCCAGGTCGCGGAGGTCGTCGCCCGTTCCCATTCCGTGGAGCGGGGCTCGGTGGTCGTCGTCTCGGCCCGGGGCGAGGAGACCGACGTCCTGCTGGCGGCGGCCGCGGAGCTCGGCGCCGCGCCACCGCCCCGGGAGCTCGACCAACTGCTCACCACGGGGGAGAACGCCGCCGCCGCGCTGCTCGCCGTCGCCCTGCACGACCGGGGGCTGCCCGCCGTCTCGCTGACCGGGCCGCAGGCGGGCATCCGCGTGAGCGGCACGTACGGCGCGGGGATGATCTCCGCGATCGAGACGGGCCGGCTGCTCGCCGAACTGGGGCGCGGCCGGGTCGTCGTGGTCTCCGGCTTCCAGGGCGGTGACGGGAGAGGAGACGTGATCACACTCGGCCGCGGTGGTTCGGACACCACCGCGGTGGCGCTGGCGGCCGTGCTCGGCGCCCGCGCCTGCGAGATCCACACGGACGTTCCGGGGATCTACACCGCCGACCCCCGGGTCGTACCGGAAGCGCGCGTGCTGCCCACCGTCGACGCGGCGGTGATGGCCGAAATGGCTTTCGCCGGGGCGCGGGTGATGCATTCGCGTGCGGTGGAACTGGCCGCGGCCAACGGTCTGGACGTGGTGGTACGCGGCTCGTTCTCGGCAGAACCCGGAACCACCATCCTCGGACGGAGCGCCGACATGCTCGAAACGCAGGAACCTGTCACCGCCGTCGCGCACGACATGAACATCGCGATGGCCCTCACCCGCTCGGACCGTGTACGCGACGGTCTCGCGGCGGACATCCTCACCGAACTGGCCCGGTCCGCCGTCCCCATCGACCTGCTCTCCTTCGGCGTCCCGGACGGTCCGGGCCTCCGGATGGGGTTCGCCGTGCCCGGCAGCAGGCTGCCCGCCGCGCGGGAGGCCATCGACCGGATCGCCGCGCACCTGGGCTGCGAGACGGAGGTCGACGAGAAGGTCGGCAAGGTCTCGCTGGTGGGGGTGGGCCTGCTGAACCGGCCCGACTGCACCGCACGGCTCCTCGCCGTACTGGCCCGGCTGGACGCCACCCCGAGCTGGGTCTCCTCGACCAACCTGCGGGTCTCGGCGATCGTCCCGCTGGACCGGGTACCGGAGGCGGTCAACGCCCTGCACCAGGAGTTCGGCCTCGGCCGCGACGACCTCGAAGCGCAGACGCTGGTCACGGCATGACCGGTGACGAGCACAGAAGGAGCACCCCCATGACGCTCAACGGCTCGTTCGGCGCGCGCCTGCGCGCCCGCAAGCTCTACCGGAACTCTCCCGACCGGCTGCTGGTGGTCCCGCTGGACCACTCCGTCACCGACGGGCCCATCGCCTCGGCCGCGGGCCTGAACCACATGGTGGGCCGGCTCGCCGACAACGGGGTCGACGCGGTCGTGCTGCACAAGGGCACCCTGCGCCGCCTCGACCCCGAGCCCTTCACCCGGACCTCGCTGATCGTGCACCTCAGCGTGAGTACCATGCACGCCCCCGACCCCGACGCCAAGTACCTGGTCAGCGACGTCGAGAACGCCCTGCGGCTGGGCGCGGACGCGGTCAGCGTCCATGTGAACGTGGGCTCCGCGGGCGAGGCCGCCCAGGTGTCCGACATGGCCGCCGTCGCGGACGCCTGCGACCGCTGGAACATCCCGCTGCTGGCGATGATGTACCCGCGCGGCCCCGAGATCAGCGACCCCCGGGACCTGGTGCTCATCAAACATGTCGCCACCCTCGCCGCCGACCTGGGCGCGGACCTGGTCAAGGTCCCCTGCCCGCGTACGGTGACGGACCTGGCCGACGTGGTGAGCGCCTGCCCGGTCCCCGTCCTGGTGGCCGGCGGACAGGCCGCCGCCACCACCGAGGAACTGCTCGACGCGGTGGGCGACATCCTCGACACCGGCGTCGGCGGGCTCGCCATGGGGCGCAACATCTTCCAGGCCGACGACCCGGGCAAGCGCGCCCGCCAGATCGCCGACCTGGTGCACGCCCCGTCCGCCCGGTACGGCCCGGCCGGCCTCTGACCATCCCCGTCACCACCTCGCCCCATCCGGAACGCACCGAGGAAACCGAGGAAGAGGACCATGAAGCTCACCTGGCTCGATCTGCGCAAGAAGAACGACGTCACCCCCGCGATCCTGGAGGAGGCGGTGCACCAGCGGCTGGACGGTGTGGTGGCGTCCTCCGCGGCGGACCTGGCGGACCTCCCGCCGACCGTGAAGAAGGTGCTCTTCCCCGACGGCCCGGAACTGCCGGAGGACTTCGGCCCGGCCGACATCGTGATCGTGCGGCCGGAGCTGCACGGCGAGCCCGCCGCCCTCGCCGCCCGCCACCCCGGTGTGGAGTTCGGCCGGTACGTGGAGATCGTGGACGCCCCGACCCTGGAGGTGGCCTGCCGCGCGGCCGCCACCGAGCGGTGGAGCATCCTGTGGTTCCGCGACCCCACCAAGATCCCGCTGGAGATCGTCATCGCGGCGGGCAAGGCCGCCAAGGGCACCGGCAGCATCATCACGGTCGCCCAGGACGTCGAGGAGGCCGAGATCATCTTCGGTGTGCTGGAACTCGGCTCCGACGGCGTGATGCTGGCCCCGGCGAAGGTCGGCGACGCCACCGCCCTCAAGGCCTCGGCCGTCTCCCGCACCCCGGACCTCGACATGGTCGAACTCACCATCACCGCCACCGCCCACATCGGCATGGGGGAGCGGGCCTGCGTCGACACCGTCACGCACTTCCGCCAGGACGAGGGCATCCTCGTCGGCTCCCACTCCAAGGGCATGATCCTCTGCGTCAGCGAGACCCATCCGCTGCCCTACATGCCCACCCGGCCGTTCCGGGTGAACGCCGGAGCCATCCACTCGTACACGCTGTCCCAGAACTCCCGCACCCACTACCTCAGCGAACTCACCGCCGGCAGCAAGGTGCTCGCCGTCGACGTCAAGGGCCAGACCCGGGTGGTGGCCGTCGGCCGGGTCAAGATCGAGAGCCGTCCGCTGCTCTCGGTGGACGCGGTGGCCGCCAACGGCACCACGGTCAACCTGATCCTCCAGGACGACTGGCACGTGCGGGTGCTGGGCCCCGGCGGGGTCGTGCACAACAGCACCGAACTCAAGCCCGGCGACGTCGTCCTCGGCTACCTGCCCACCGCCGACCGGCACGTCGGCTACGCGATCGACGAGTTCTGCCTGGAGAAGTAGGCGGCCGACCGCCAACGGCCCGGGGCCCGGGGAACCGATCGGTTCCCCGGGCCCCGGGCCGTTCACCGGCCGTCCCGCTACGCGGGCACCGCCACGATCACGCTCGTGGGCGCCCGGGTCGGCCGGGTCTCCTTGTGCCGGAACCCGGCCTTCTCGAAGAGGTCCACATACTCGGCCTCCGTCCGCACGTGCCCGGTCAGCAGCGTCAGCATCACGATGTCCTCGAACTTGCCGAAGTGCGGGGTGTCGCCCTCCGGCAGCACCTCGTCGATGATGATCAGCCGGCCCGAATCGCCCAGCGCCTTACGGATGTTGCGCAGGATCCGTACGGCGTCCTCGTCGTCCCAGTCGTGGATCGTCCAGGACAGCACATAGGCGTCGCCGCCCTCCGGAACCGACTCCAGGAAGTCCCCGCCGACGCACTCCGCCCGGTCCGAGAGCCCCAGACCGGCCAGCACCGCCTCCGCGTCCGGCACCACCCTCGGCAGATCGTGGACCACCGCGGTCATCTCCGGATAGCGCTGGAGCAGCGAGCCCACCAACCGCCCGTGCCCGCCGCCGACATCGACCAGCCGGCGCACGTCGGAGAGGTCGTAGGCGTCCAGCGTGCTGGAGTTGACCATCACCGACATGCTGCTCATCGCACTGTTGAACAGCGAGGCCAGCTCCGGGTGTTCGGAGAAGTACGTCCACCAGTCCGTGCCGTGCAGATGGTTGAACGACGGCTTCCCGGTGCGCAGGCTGTGGGCCAGCGCCCCGAAGGAGTTCTGCCGCTCGGGCAGTCCGACGTACCGCGCCAGGTCCCGCATCGACCCCGGTACGTCGCTGCGCAGCGTCGCCGCCAGCGGGGTCAGGGCGAAGGTCCGCGGCTCCACCTCCGTGAAGACCCCGACGCTCGCCAGCGCCCGCAGGCCCCGGTAGAGCGCGCCCGGGTGCGCGCCGGTCCGCTCCGCGATGTCGTCCACATGGCGCACCTCGTCGCCGATCGCGTCGGCGACCCCCAGATCCGCCACGGCGATGATCAGCTGGCTCACCAGCGAGCTGTAGAGCATTTCGTACATCCGGACCGGCGGAGGAACATCGCCGGTCGGCTCGGGGTCGAACTGGTAGCGGGTCATGAGCTGCTCTCCTCGGTGCCCGGCGACGAGGGCCGGACGAGTACGTCGGCGAAGTGTTCGCGCAGGCTGCGCTTGAGGACCTTGCCGGTGGCGCCGGTCGGGAAGTGCTCCGGCTCGGTGGCGAGCACCGCCGCGCTCAGGGCGGTGAGCCCCCGGGCGTGCAGTACGTCGTTGAGCGTGGCCAGCAGGTCGGCCGGGGCCTTCGCCCCGGGCTTCAGCAGGACCGTGGCGAAGGGCGCCTGCTTGCCGAGCGGCGGGGGAGCGTCGACCGCGACGACCGCGCAGTCGGCCACCTCGGGCAGGCCGAGCAGGATCGCCTCCTCCATCGGCAGGCTGTAGACCGGCCCTTCGGCGGTCTCGATGACGTCCGGCACCCGGTCCAGATGGAAGAACCGGCCGCGCCGGTCCCGGTAGACGATGTCCCCGGTCAGCCAGAAACCGGAGACGGACGACTTGCCCGTCAGCTCGGTGTTGCCCCAGTAACCCGGCGTCCTGGTCGGCGAGATGACGCCGAGCCTCCCCGCCCGGCCGGGGCCGAGCTGCCGTCCGTCCGGGTCGAGCACGGTGGCCCGCTCCACCACCTTGACCGGCCTGCCGACGCACCGGTCGTAGTCCTGCCGCTCCGGCTCGCTGACCTTGCGGAACAGCGCCATGCCCATCTCGGAGGAGCCGAGCCCGTCGATGAACCGGGAACCGGCCCGCGAGCTCCGCCCGCCGGGCCACCCGCCGGGCAGCGGGACCGGCAGCCTGCCGTTCCGCCCGCCGGGCCGCCGCCCGTGCCGGATGAGCGCCTTGATGTGCGCCTCGTGCGCGGAGTCGCCCGTGTTGATCCAGGTGTGGACGTTGCCGACCGCCGAGGGCGACAGATCGAGCCGGGCGAGTTCCGCGTACGTCTGCGGGAAGGCGACCACCAGGGTCGGCCGGAACCAGCCGGCCGCGTCGTGCACCGCCTCGCCCGAGGAGTCCGCCATGACCAGCGTCGGCAGCCCGAGCAGGGTGGCGGTCATCAGATAGCTGATGCCCGCCGAGTGGGTCTGCGGCAGCGCGGACAGCATCCGGTTGGAGCCCGCGTCGGGGAAGCTCACCAGCCGGTGCCGCTTGCCCCGGAAGAACTGCCGGTGGCCGAAGGTGACAGCCTTCGGCGGCCCGGTGGTGCCGGAGGTGTGGCACAGCATCACGAGGTCGTCCTCGCCGTGCCGGTAGGGGAAGACGCCGGGCAGCGAGGGCCGGGCGCTCCGGGTGCGCGGGAAGGTGCGCAGGTCCTTCTCGAAGGCCAGGGTCTTCGGCAGGCCGCCCGACTCGCGCAGCCGGTCGATGCCCTCGGCCGTGCCGACCAGGCCGTACACCCCGATCCGGGTCAGGTACTCGGCGGCCACGGCCGGCTTCATCCGGCCGTTGACCAGGGCGGCGATGGCGCCGAGCGAGCTCAGCGCCAGGAAGTGCAGGAAGGCGTCGATGCCCTCGCCGGCGTAGACGCCGACCGGGTCGCCCTTGCGTACGCCGGCCTCGTGGTACCAGGAGGCGTACGCATCACGTATCTCCGTCAGACGGTCGAGGCTCAGCCGCTCCAGACCGTCCTCCTCCGGGCCTCCCGCGTGCTGCGCGAGGAGGAAGGGGGCCGACGGGTCGGGGCTGACGGCACGGGCGTGATCGAGGAAACTGCCCACCCCGAGGGTGGGTTCGGCCAGGAGCCGGAGGCGGGCACGCAGCGGCATCCGTGCCGCCGGCGCGAGGCCCATGCTGATGACGCCGGTATTTTCGCGCATGCGTTCCTTCCGGGAAGAAGTGACGACGGGACCTGCGCTCGCGACGGCCGCCGCCGCCCGCGCGAGGGCGTGCGGCGGCGGCCGGAAGCGCTCGAAAGCACTCGGTAGCGCTCGGGAGCGGCCGGATCAGCCCTCGTAGACCGTCAGTTCGTAGCCGTCGGGGTCCTTGAACTGGAACTCCCGGCCGCAGAACCCGTCGCAGGGCGGCTTGGTGATGGTCACGCCGTGGTCCGCCACCGTCTTGGCCAGACCGTCCGGGTCCTTCGCCTTGATCCACAGGACGACGCCCCAGCCGAGCTCCGTCACGGAGTCCAGGTCCACCGTGGCCTGGCGCAGGGCGATCTTGATGGGCTCGGTCTCCAGCACGGCGGCGGTGGGGACCTTGGACTCCGTCTCCTTGAAGCCGATCACCTCCGTGTAGAAGCGCCGGGCCCGTTCGACGTCACGGACCTGGAGGGTGAGGAAGTTGGGTCCGATCGCGTTCGTCATGAAGTGCCTCTCTGCCGTTGCGTCACCAACCCTTGGACGGCTCAAGTGTGTTGGGGCACGGGATACGCGGCATCACGTGTTCTCGTGAACTCGGCCGGGCACGGGCGGACGCCGCCGGCTCAGGCCGGACCGGCCGGCGGGACCTCCTCGTGGGTCAGCACCTGACGGGTCAGCTCGACCCGGCTGGTCACCCCGAGCTTGGTGAAGCTGTGCCGCAGATGGCTGTCCACGGTGTGCGGGGAGAGGAACAGCTTCTCCGCCACCTCCCGGTTGGTCAGCCCCTGCGCCACCAGCCGCACCACGCGCAGCTCGGACGGGGTCAGCTGGTCCCACCGGGCCCGGGGCCCCTCGACCGGGTCCAGGTCCCGGTCCCGCCCCCGGGTGCGGCGCCGCACCGCCAGGGAGCGCAGGGTCTTGCGCACGCGCAGGGCGTCGCCCCGGGCGCCGTGGTTCTGGTAGCGCGCCAGCGCCTCGTCGAGCAGACCGATCGCCGTGCTCCGGCCGCCCGCCTCGTTCTCCGCCAGCGCCAGGTCCTCGGTCGCCGCGGCGAGCGAGAGCGGCCGGGGCCCGGAGCGGTACGCCGACACGGCGGCGCGCAGCCGGTCCACGTCGTTGCGCAGGACGCCCTCGGCGTGCGCGGCGGCGGCGACCGCCGAGGCCACCGTGGGGTTACGGGTGGCGACCAGGCGCGCCGCCCCGGCGACGGCCGTGGCGCGTTCGCAGTCCCCGGCGCTCATCGCCGTACGGACCAGGCAGGCGCCCGCGTGCGGTTCCCGGGTGAGGAGCAGGGGCCGCTTCGGGACGCCGGAGTAGACGGGGGAGAGGGTGTCGTGAGCGGACTGCCGGTTCTCCTCCGCACTGTGCAGCAGGGCCGTCACCCAGGACAGCTCTTCGCGCGCCTCACCGCTCGCGGCCGCCGACAGCCGGGAGGCGTGGACGACGTGGCGGTTGGCCTCCGTCAGCTCGTGGCGGTGGACCGCCACCCGGATGCGCAGCGCGAGCGGCCCTACCGCGAGGGCCGGTGCGGCGAGCCGCTCACAGATGCGCACCGCCTCGACGGCGTCCTCGTCCGCCTCCTCCAGCTGCCCGGCCGCCAGCTTCAACTGGGCGCGGTGGTAGTGCCACATGGGCCGCACCCAGGGCAGCGCCACATGGTCGGAGGGGTCGCACCGCTCGGCGAGGATCTCCCCGGCCTGGTCGAACTCGTCCGACGCGGTCAGCGCGACCGCCAGCCACAGCCGGTGGTGGGCCCGGCTGGTCCGGTCCCCGTGGTCGCGGGCGATCCGCAGCGCCGCGCGGGCGTGCGCGACCATCTGCGCGTGCAGCCCCTGCACCTGGGCGGCCGAGTACCGCAGCGTCGTCCGGTGCATCAGTTCGGCGTACGGGGCCGGTGGCGGGGCGTGCGGAGCGGCCGTGCCGCCGGCGGCGCCGGAGAGGACGAGCCGCCCGGCCTCCGGCACGAACGGTCCGGCCTCCGGCAGGAACTGCCCCGTCTCCGGTACGAACGGCCCGGCCTCCGGCAGGAACTGCCCGGCCTCCGGCACCAACGGCGCGGCCGTCGGCACGAACTGTTCCGGCTCCGGCGCGAACCGGGCCTCCGCACGTACGGCGGCCGGGACGAGGCCGTCGCCCTCGCCCCGCCGGCCGAGCATCAGATGCTCCAGGAAGGTGGGCGCCGACCGGCCCTCGCGCCACAGGGTGGCGGCCGCCTCGCGGTGCAGGGCGGTCCGGGTGGGCTCGGAGAGCCGGTCGTACAGGGTCTCGCGGACCAGCGGGTGCCGGAAGGCGAGGGTGGGCCCCTCGTCCTCCAGCACCGACGCGGCGATCAGCTCGCCGATCAGCGGCAGCAGTTCCACCGGATTGCGGCCCAGCAGCCCGGCCGCCTCATGGATGGAGAACCTCTGGCCCAGCACGGCCACGGCATCCAGAATGCGCAGGCATTCATGGGAGAGCCCGCGCAGATGATGCACGACGGCCTGCCGGAATGCGGGTGCGGGCTCGGCGTCGAGGAGGACGGCGACACCGTCCTGAACGCACATCCTCCCGTCGGACAGGGAGGTGACGAGAAGTTCTTTGAGGAGAAAGGGATTTCCGTTGACGCGGGCCACCAGTGCGAGAACGTCGTCATCGGGGCGGGCGCCGATCAGTTCCGCGGATATCTCCGCCACGGCTTCCGGTGAAAGCGATTCCAGCCGGTGGTGCGCGGCCCCTTCCCGGATGAGCCAGTCGATGGTCTCCTGGGCATGACCGGGTGTGCGCGAGGTGCCGCGCGCCAGTAACCACAGGACCGGCAGGGTGACCGAGGCGTCGATCAGATTGCGCAGGGCGTCGGCGGTGAGATCGTCCACGAGGTGTGCGTCGTCGAGGGCCACGAGCAGCGGCCGGTCCCGGGTGGAGCGCCGGAGGAACTCCACGATGCGGTCGACCGGAGCGAGCGGATCGAAGGTCCGGCGATCGGTGAGGAGGACATAGTCCCGCGCGGAGAGATTCTCCCTCAGGACGCGGCGCAGGGTGCTGAACGGGGCTCCGGTGTCCAGGGGTACGGCCGTGCCGGCGACGAGGCCGAATCCCGAGGCCTCCCCGTGCATTCCGGCCAGGCGCAGCAGTTCGCTCTTCCCGGTCCCCGCGGCGCCTTCGACGACCAGGCAGCCGCCGCCCCCGGACGCCGCTCGCCCGAGGGCCTGTCGTATCTCGTGGAGGATGGTCTCTCTGCCCGGAAAAGCGGGCGCGGTGGATTTCACATCGTTGCCCATCAACATCCGTAACCTCAACAGATCAAGTCACTGAAATACTTCCGGCCTCCTGTCCGAGACGGCTCGGTGGCAGGCCCCAGGCACGGCTGGGCGGCGGGCGGGAAGAGTGTGCTTGGTGCGGTGCGAATTGCTGAGAAGTGAGTCTGACCCGGAACTGGGGGGATCTACCCCATTCACGGATTTCCAATCTGGCTGAAATGTTCTTGTCACGAGTCAGTGGCCTATTGTCGGGATACCGGTGTGTGATTGTCGCGATTTCGCTTGTGGCACGTTCGTATCCAGGCCCCCGCGCGGGGCGGGGGCCTGGATGGGGCGGGGC
>MUNB01000088.1 GCA_002154345.1 Streptomyces griseus | reverse complement strand
GGCAGGAGCGGGGGACCCAGGTAAGCCGCCGGGTCCGCACAGCCCCTCCGGGGGGTGTACGGGACCGGCTCGGGGTGAAGTCGCACGCAGCGCCGTGCGACCGGGCAACTCATCAGCCCGAACCCGACAGCTCACCTCGTAGGCGTCGGTGAGGAGATTCGTTCCATGCTGCTGAACAGCAAGGGCAAGCACCGCCGCCCGTCCAAGGCCACCCGTATCGCCACCCTCGCGGGTGTCACCGGTGCCGCCGTCGCCGTCCCGCTGATGGGCGCGACCAACGCGTCCGCCGCCTCCGTCGAGACCTGGGACGCCGTCGCCCAGTGCGAGTCCGGCGGCAACTGGTCCATCAACACCGGCAACGGCTACTACGGCGGACTGCAGTTCTCGCAGTCCAGCTGGGCCGCCGCCGGTGGTACGCAGTACGCCGCGCGTGCCGACCTGGCCTCCAAGGACCAGCAGATCGCCACCGCCGAGAAGCTCCTCGACCTGCAGGGCCCGGGCGCCTGGGCCTGCGCCGGCGCCGGCGGCCTCACCAACGACGGTGTGGACCCGGGCGTGAACACCGGCTCCGGCCAGTCCGAGAGCAAGCCCGAGCAGGCGCAGCCCCAGCGCCAGGCCGAGCAGCCCACCACGCGCTCCGAGCAGCGCGAGGCCCCCAAGGCCGAGAGCAAGAAGACCGTCACCACCCCGACCGGCGAGAAGGTCGAGAAGGGTGACGGCGAGTACAAGGTCAAGGCCGGCGACACCCTGAGCAAGATCGCCGAGAAGGAGGGCGTCAAGGGCGGCTGGAGCAAGCTCTTCAAGCTCAACGACGACATCGTCGAGGACGCGGACCTGATCTTCCCGGGTCAGCAGCTCCACCTGAAGTAGACGCCGCATCTCCTCCCCGGAGGAGAAGCGTCCGGCGGCACTTCTCCTCGCACGGCTTCCCGGCCCGGCGCGCTCATCCCCCCAGCGCGCCGGGCCGGGTTCTTCGTGGGTGGAGGCCCGGGAGGGGTGCGGTTGCGTTCACCTCTTGTCGGCAACACGTGTTACCGCTCAGTAGATATCTAGAGTTTTGTCCCGTTACGCCGGTCCTTGGGTCCTTTTTCGTCCCAGGAGACGGGCGGTCGGCCGGTCGACGCGGCCGGGCCGGATAGGCTCGGGTCGCAAGGCCACAGTGACCCTGCACAACCAGTGTCAGATCCCAGAAGGAGATGCCTCGTGCCGTCCATCGACGTCGTCGTAGCCAGGGAAATCCTCGACTCCCGGGGCAACCCCACGGTCGAGGTCGAGGTTGGCCTCGACGACGGCAGCACGGGCCGTGCTGCTGTTCCGTCCGGCGCCTCCACCGGCGCGTTCGAGGCTGTAGAGCTTCGCGACGGTGACCCCAACCGCTACCAGGGCAAGGGCGTCGAGAAGGCCGTCCTCGCCGTCATCGAGCAGATCGGCCCGGAGCTCGTCGGGTACGACGCCACCGAGCAGCGCCTCATCGACCAGGCCATGTTCGACCTGGACGCCACCGAGAACAAGGCCTCGCTCGGCGCGAACGCCATCCTCGGCGTCTCGCTGGCCGTCGCGCACGCCGCATCCGAGGCGTCCGACCTGCCGCTCTTCCGCTACCTCGGCGGCCCGAACGCGCACCTGCTGCCCGTTCCGATGATGAACATCCTGAACGGCGGCTCGCACGCCGACTCCAACGTGGACATCCAGGAGTTCATGATCGCGCCGATCGGCGCCGAGTCCTTCTCCGAGGCCCTGCGCTGGGGCGCGGAGATCTACCACACGCTGAAGAAGGTCCTCAAGACCAAGGGCCTGTCCACCGGACTCGGCGACGAGGGCGGCTTCGCCCCGAACCTGGAGTCCAACCGCGCCGCCCTGGACCTCATCGTCGAGGCCATCAAGGAGGCCGGCTACGTCCCGGGCCGTGACGTGGCGCTCGCGCTCGACGTCGCCGCGTCCGAGTTCTACAAGGACGGCGTCTACGAGTTCGAGGGCAAGTCCCGCTCGGCCGCCGAGATGACCGAGTACTACGAGGAGCTCGTCTCCGCGTACCCGCTGGTCTCCATCGAGGACCCGCTGTACGAGGACGACTGGGCCGGCTGGAAGGTCATCACCGACCGCATCGGCTCCAAGGTCCAGATCGTCGGCGACGACCTCTTCGTCACCAACCCCGAGCGCCTGGCCCGCGGCATCGAGGAGGGCTCCGCCAACGCCCTGCTCGTGAAGGTCAACCAGATCGGTTCGCTGACCGAGACCCTGGACGCCGTCGAGCTGGCCCAGCGCAACGGCTTCAAGTGCATGATGTCGCACCGCTCCGGCGAGACCGAGGACGTCACCATCGCCGACCTCGCCGTCGCCGTGAACTGCGGCCAGATCAAGACCGGCGCCCCGGCCCGTTCGGACCGCGTCGCCAAGTACAACCAGCTGCTGCGCATCGAGGAGATCCTCGACGACGCCGCGGTGTACGCGGGCCGCTCCGCCTTCCCGCGCTTCAAGGGCTGACCCGTAGTCGCAAGCAGGTAGCCTCCGCCCGTCCCCGCACCCGGTCCCGTACCGTGTGCGGGGACGGACGTATGTGATGGGGAGGCGGGAGACATGGCCGGCAAGGACCGCGACCGGTTCTCCACCGCGACCAGGCTGCGCCTGCTCGGCGAGCAGACCGCGGCCCGCGTGTACCGATCCCAGAACCGCCGCCAGGCCCGCCGCTCCCGGCTCACCGGCCGGGCCGCGTTCCTGGCGCTGGTGGTCTGCTCCCTGGTGGTGGCGCTCGCCTACCCGATGCGGCAGTACGTCTCCCAGCGCGACGAGATCGCCGAGCAGGAGCGGCTCTCGCAGCAGGCGGAGCGGCGGACCGAGGAGCTGCGGGACGAGAAGGCGCGGCTCCAGGACGACGCGTACATCATGCGTCTGGCCCGCCAGCACCTGCACTACGTCCTGCCCGGGGAGACCGCCTACACCGTGGCCGACCCGGACGCGGCCGAGGACCGGCGCGGCGAGCCCGGCGCGAGCGACCGCCCGTGGCACGCGAACCTCTGGGACGGCGTGGACAGCGCCGACCGTGCCGACGGCGACTGACCGACCGAACCCGTACGTTCCTCCGTACGTTCCTGTGTACGTCCACCTCTACGAGCTTCCGAGCAGAACCAAGGCAGGCATGGAAACGCCCCCTCCGCAGACCGAGTCCACCAAGCCCACCGACGCGGACATCGCCGCGTTCGAGCAGCAGCTCGGCCGCCCGCCGCGCGGTCTGCGCGCCATCGCGCACCGCTGCCCGTGCGGCAACCCGGACGTGGTGGAGACCCAGCCCCGTCTGGAGGACGGCACGCCGTTCCCGACGACGTACTACCTGACCTGCCCCCGGGCGGCCTCGGCGATCGGCACGCTGGAGGCCAACGGGGTCATGAAGGAGATGACGGCCCGTCTGGAGACCGACCCGGAGCTGGCCGACGCCTACCGGGCCGCGCACGAGGACTACATCACCCGCCGCGACGCCATCGAGGTCCTGGAGGGCTTCCCGAGCGCCGGCGGCATGCCGGACCGGGTGAAGTGCCTGCACGTCCTGGTCGGCCACTCGCTGGCCGCCGGCCCCGGGGTCAACCCGCTGGGCGACGAGGCCATCGCGATGCTGCCCGAGTGGTGGGCCAAGGGCCCGTGCGTCACGCCGTGCGCCGTGGACGCGGAAGGCCCGGACGCGTGACCCGGGTCGCCGCCGTCGACTGCGGTACGAACTCGATCCGGCTCCTCGTCGCCGACGTGGACCCCGCCACCGGCTCCTTCACCGAGCTGGACCGGCGGATGACGATCGTCCGGCTCGGCCAGGGCGTCGACCGGACCGGCCGGCTGGCCCCCGAGGCGCTGGAGCGGACGTTCGCGGCCTGCCGCGAGTACGCCGCCGCGATCGGGAGGCTGGGCGCGGAGCGGATCCGTTTCGTCGCCACCTCCGCCTCCCGCGACGCCGAGAACAGCGCGGAGTTCGTGGCCGGGGTCCGGGACATCCTGGGCGTCGAGCCCGAGGTGATCACCGGCGACCAGGAGGCGCAGCTCTCCTTCGACGGGGCCACCAAGGAGCTGGCGGGCAGCGACCATCTGGCGAAGCCGTATCTGGTCGTCGACATCGGCGGCGGCTCCACGGAGTTCGTCCTCGGCTCGGACCGGGTGGAAGCCGCCCGGTCCGTGGACATCGGCTGCGTACGGATGACGGAACGTCACCTCGTCGTGGACGGGGCCGTGATGGACCCGCCCAGCCATGAGCGGGCCGCCGCGATCCGCGCGGACATCGACGCCGCCCTCGACCTCGCCGAGCGGACCGTGCCGCTCACCGGGGCCGGCACCCTCGTCGGCCTCGCGGGCACCGTCACCACGGTCGCCGGGATCGCGCTGGAGCTGCCGGAGTACGACTCCGCGGCCATCCACCACTCCCGGATCTCCCGCGGCCAGGTCCGCGCGATCACCGAGCACCTGCTGCGCTCCACCCACGACGAGCGTGCCGCGATCCCCGTGATGCACCCCGGCCGGGTCGACGTGATCGGCGCCGGGGCGCTCGTCCTGCTCGCCGTGATGGAGCGGACGGGGGCCCACGAGGTCGTCGTCAGCGAGCACGACATCCTGGACGGCATCGCCTGGAGCGCCGCGTAGGCGACGGTCCGGACGGTGCGGGCGGGCAGCCCTCGGGCTGCCCGCTCAATCGCACCGTCACCTGCACCGTTGAGCCCGGATCCGCCCCTCTGGGCCGCCCGGGCGACCTCTCCGGGGACACGCCGCGAGAAACTTCGTGAAGTTCTTCACAAGGAATTGGGCCCTCTTGGTCGCGGTTCGGGCCCGTAGGGCCGGAACCGGCCGCGCCGGAGGCCGTGCGGAGGTGTCGCGTCCGTGTTCCGAGAGCGTTGCGCCCGCGTGAAGAGGGGCGGTGGTTCACCCGGTCCGCAGGGTCAAGGGCCAGCTCACAAGCGGTGAACAACGTTTCCCGCGGTGTCGTGGTTCCCTTTCGTACCCATGACCTGGGTCACGCGGGCGGCGAAGTGTAGCAGAGGGTCGGTCAATCCTTGTGAAGGGGCTCACGAGCACCCCCCTGGGGCGGGGTGGATACTCGATGGCATGAGCACCACGGAGCGTCCCAGGATCCTCGTTGTAGGCGGTGGGTACGTAGGCCTGTACGCAGCTCGTCGCATTCTGAAGAAGATGCGATACGGAGAGGCGACCGTCACGGTCGTCGACCCGCGGTCGTACATGACGTACCAGCCCTTCCTCCCCGAAGCTGCCGCCGGCAGCATCTCGCCTCGGCATGTCGTCGTCCCGCTGCGACGCGTGCTGCCCAAGGCTGAGGTTCTCACCGGTCGTGTCACGACCATCGATCAGGACCGCAAGGTCGCCACGGTCGCGCCGCTCGTCGGCGAGGCCTACGAGCTGCCCTTCGACTACCTGGTCATCGCGATGGGCGCGGTCTCCCGCACCTTCCCGATCCCCGGCCTCGCCGAGCAGGGCATCGGCATGAAGGGCATCGAGGAGTCCATCGGACTGCGCAACCACGTCCTGGAGCAGCTGGACAAGGCTGACTCCACGACCGACGAGGACGTCCGCCGCAAGGCGCTGACGTTCGTCTTCGTGGGCGGCGGCTTCGCCGGCGCGGAGACCATCGGCGAGGTCGAGGACATGGCCCGCGACGCGGCGAAGTACTACACCAACGTGAAGCGCGAGGACATGCGCTTCATCCTGGTCGACGCCGCCGACAAGATCCTTCCCGAGGTCGGCCCGAAGCTGGGCGCCTACGGCAAGGAGCACCTGGAGAGCCGCGGCGTGGAGATCTACCTCTCCACCTCGATGGACTCCTGCGTCGACGGCCACGTGGTGCTCAAGAACGGCCTGGAGGTCGACTCCAGCACCATCGTGTGGACCGCCGGTGTGAAGCCGAACCCGGCGCTGGCCCGCTTCGGCCTGCCGCTCGGCCCCCGCGGTCACGTGGACACCTCGGAGAAGCTCCAGGTGCAGGGCACCGACTACATCTGGGCCGCGGGCGACAACGCCCAGGTCCCGGACCTGGTCGGCCGCCGCGCCGGCAACCCGAACGCCTGGTGCCCGCCCAACGCCCAGCACGCGCTGCGTCAGGCGAAGGTCCTCGGCGACAACGTGATCTCCGGCATGCGGGGCTTCCCGCAGAAGGAGTACAGCCACGCCAACAAGGGTGCGGTCGCCGGTCTCGGCCTGCACAAGGGCGTCGCGATGATCGTCATGGGCAAGGTGAAGATCAAGCTCAAGGGCCGTCTCGCCTGGTACATGCACCGTGGCTACCACGGCATGGCCATGCCGACCTGGAACCGTAAGATCCGGATCTTCGCCGACTGGACGCTGGCGATGTTCCTCAAGCGCGAGGTCGTCTCGCTCGGCGCCATGGAGACGCCGCGCGAGGAGTTCTACGAGGCCGCCAAGCCGGCCCCGGCTCCGGCCGCCGCCAAGGCCGAGGGCGAGAAGGCCAAGGCCTCCTGACCCCTCGGTGACCCGCTCCGCGAGGAGCACCCCGTACGACGCCCGAAGGGGCCGTCCGCCATCCGTGGTGCGGACGGCCCCTTCGGCGTATCCGGTGATCCGCCCGGACCGGGACCGCGACCGGGGCGATGGCCCGTTCCCGCCCATGTGGATGGCGCATACACGCGTTTTGCCGATTCGTTGCCCGGTAGCGGGATGACGGAGTGTGCGAGGAGAGTTGACGCAGGTGTACCTCGCCGCCGCACCGGGGTGTCGCGACGGGGCTACGAGCATGTCCGTTGCCTGTGCTTGTTGTGCTTGTCGGGGAAACACCACGGAGGTGTGCGCCATGGCAGACGCCGCGTCGCGGCTGACCGCTCTTGCCGAGGAGTTGCTCTCGGAACCCCTGCCGGTCCGGATCCGGGCCTGGGACGGCAGCGAATCGGGGCCGCCCGGAGCCCCGGTCCTCGTGATCCGCCACCGCCGCGCCCTGCGGCGGATCCTGTGGAAGCCCGGCGAACTGGGCCTGGCCCGCGCCTGGGTGGCCGGGGAGATCGACGTCGACGGTGATCTGTACGAGGTCCTCGACCGGATCGCCGGGCTGCTCTGGGACCGGGGCGCCGACGCCAAGGACTCCGTCCACCCGGTCCGCGACCCCAAGGTCCGCGCCTTCGCCCGGGGCCTGCTCGACCTCGCGGGCCCCTGGCCGCCGCCCGCCCCGCCCGCGGAGGAGGTGCGCCGCCGCACCGGGCCGCTGCACACCAGACGCCGCGACAAGGAGGCCATCAGCCACCACTACGACGTCGGCAACGACTTCTACGCCCTGGTGCTCGGCCCCTCCATGGTCTACTCCTGCGCCTACTGGCAGGACGGCGGAACCCTGGAGGACGCCCAGCGCGACAAGCTCGACCTGGTCTGCCGCAAGCTCGCCCTGAAGGACGGCGACCGGCTCCTGGACGTCGGCTGCGGCTGGGGCTCGATGGCCATCCACGCCGCCCGCCACTACGGGGCCCACGTCACCGGCATCACCCTCTCCCAGGAACAGGCCGCCCACGCCCGCAAGCGCATCGCCGAGGAAGGTCTGACCGACCGCATCGAGATCCGGGTCCAGGACTACCGCGACGTCCGCGACGGGCCGTACGACGCGATCTCCTCGATCGGCATGGCCGAGCACGTCGGCTCGGTCCGCTACCGCGAGTACGCGGATGACCTCTACGCCCTCCTCAAGCCCGGCGGCCGCCTCCTGAACCACCAGATCGCCCGCCGCCCCGAGAAGGACGAGGACGCCTACCGCATCGACGCCTTCATCGACGCGTACGTCTTCCCGGACGGCGAACTGGCCCCGGTCGGCCGCACCCTGGCCACCCTGGAGGAGGCCGGCTTCGAGGCCCGGGACGTCGAGGCGCTGCGCGAGCACTACGCGCTGACCCTGCGCCGGTGGGTGGCCAACCTGGAACGCCACTGGGAGCGGGCGGTACGCGCCACCTCCCCGGGCCGGGCCAGGGTCTGGCGGCTGTACATGGCCGCCTCCGCGCTCTCCTTCGAGCACAACAAGATCGGCGTCAACCAGATCCTCGCGGTGCGCCCGCTGGACGGCGGCTCCTCCCGGCTGCCGCTGCGCACCCGCAGCTGGACGGAGCCCGCCGCGGACACGGACACGGTTACGGCCGTGGACCCGGACGCCTGACCCGTATCCGTACGGCAACGGGCGAGGGGCCGGTGCACCGCTTCCCAGCGGTGCACCGGCCCCTCGTCGTGTCCCCTGCGTCCCGGCCCGGGACCCGTGACTACTCCGTCTTGATCGCCGTCAGCATGTTGAGCTTCGCGGCGCTGCGGGCGGGCCACAGCGAGGCGAGGACGCCCACCAGGCCGGCCAGGAGCAGGAAGATGCCGAGCCGGTCCCACGGGATGACCAGGGCGTAGCCGGGGATGTCGCCGGACAGGGTCCGGCCGATCGCCCAGCCGAGGAAGACGCCCAGGCCGACCCCGATCACCGCGCCGAAGACCGAGATGACGACGGCCTCCAGACGGATCATCCGCTTGACGCGGCCCCGGTCGAGACCGATCGCGCGGAGCATGCCGATCTCCTGCTGCCGCTCGAACACCGACATCGCGAGGGTGTTGACGACCCCGAGGACCGCGATCAGCAGGGCCATGGCGAGCAGCCCGTACATGATGTTCAGGGCGGTGTTGATGAAGCCGCCGAACATGTCACGGATGTCCTGCCGGTCCATGACGCTCATCGCCGGGTTGTCGCCGAGCGCGTCCACGATGGACTGCTCGTTGGCCTGGCTCGCGCCGCCGTCCGTCTTGATCCAGATCTCGCGGATCTCGGGGCGGGTGGACGCGCTGTGCTGGTCGGCCAGCTGCTTCGGGATCACGAAGGGCGAGAGGAACTCGTTCTCCTCGTAGGTCGCCCCGATCGTCAGCTCGCCCTTCTTCTCGTCGTCGAACTTCACCGGGAGGGTGTCGCCGGTCTTCCAGCCGTTCGACTTCGCGGTCTTGGAACCGACCGCGACCTGGCCGTCCTTGAGCGAGGCCAGCGAACCGGACTCGGTGGTCAGCGAGAAGACCTTCTCCACATCGCCCGGGGTGACGCCCGAGGCCGAGTGGTGCTCGCCGTCGACCTCGAACCAGGCGGCCTGCTGCGGGGAGAGCGCGGAGACGCCGTCGGCCTTCGACAGGGCGGTGAGCGCGGACTCGTCCAGCGAGTCGCCGCTGGCCATCGTGACCATGTAGTCGGCCTTGATGTTGTCCGTGGTCATCTTGTCGATGGCCTGGCCGAGCGTGACGCCGAGCACCGAGATACCGGTGACCAGGGTCAGCCCGATGGCCAGCGCGGAGGCGGTGGCTCCGGTGCGCCGCGGGTTGCGGACCGCGTTCTGCGAGGCCAGCTTCCCGGAGACGCCGAACACCTTCTTCAGCAGCGGCCGGACCAGCGCGATCACCGGGCGGGAGAGCAGCGGGATCAGGATGATGACGCCGATCAGGGCGAAGAACGCGCCCGCCGCGACCAACTGCCGGCCGGAGGTGCCGCCGCTCGCCGCGCCGCCGACGATGCCCGCCGAGCCGAGCAGGGCGATCACACCGCCGATCGAGTTCCGTACGACGAGGGACTTGACGGAGGCGGTGGCGTGGACGCTGCTCATCGCGGCGACCGGGGCGATCTTCGCGGCCCGGCGGGCGGGCAGCCAGGCGGCCAGCACGGTGATCAGGATGCCGACCGCGAAGGCGGAGATCACGGCCGTCGGCGAGACGACCAGCGGACCGGCCGGGATCTTGCCGCCCATGACGCCCATCGCGGAGCGCAGACCGGTGGCCAGGCCGAGACCGAGGGCGAAGCCGATGACGGAGGCGAGCGCGCCGACGAAGGCGGCCTCCAGCAGCACCGAGCGCTTCACCTGGCGGCGGGTGGCGCCGATGGCACGCATCAGGGCCAGCTCACGGGTCCGCTGGGCGACCAGCATGGTGAAGGTGTTGGCGATGAGGAAGATGCCGACGAACAGCGCGATGCCCGCGAAGGCCAGCAGCATGGTGTTGAGGCCGTTCAGCCCGGACTCGATGTCCTTCGCCTGCTGCTC
This sequence comes from Streptomyces griseus, assembly GCA_002154345.1. Taxonomy (GTDB): domain Bacteria; phylum Actinomycetota; class Actinomycetes; order Streptomycetales; family Streptomycetaceae; genus Streptomyces; species Streptomyces caviscabies. The sequence continues at coordinate 20,201 of MUNB01000088.1, read as the reverse complement.
GGCCAGCGCCTTGCCCGTCTGCGCGGTCGCGTCCTCGGGCAGCAGGGGGGTGATCTCGTCCAGCAGCTTCTGGTCGGAGACGTCGCCCGCCGCGGTGACCGTGGCGTCCTTGAAGACACCGGGCTTCAGGTAGAGCTGCTGGGCGGTCGCGGTGTCGAACAGCACGAGGCTGCCGCCCGCGTTGACCGCGCCGTCCTCGGTGGTGAAGATCCCGGCGAGGGTGTACTCCTTCACCGGCCCGTTGGTGGCGACCCGCACCGGGTCGCCGACGCGGTACTTGCCCTTCTCCGCGGTGTCCTTGTCGAGGGCGACCGCGCCGTTCTTCGCCGGGCCCGAGCCGTCGGTGAAGACGTACTGCGTGTCCTTGCCGTCCTTGCCGGGGGCGAAGTTCGCGCCGGTGTTGGACCAGCCGTTGCCGATCAGCTTGCCGTCCGGGTCGGCGACCCCGGCGAAGCCGGAGACCCGGCCGGTGGCGGAGGCGACGCCGTCCAGGCCCCGGATCTTCTCCAGGGTGGCCTCGTCGATGCCGGGGTTCTTCTCGTCGTCGCCGGCGTACGTCTCCACGGAGACGGCGACGTTGTCGTAGCTCTTGGCGGACTGGTTGCGGAAGGCGTTGCCGAGGGTGTCGGTGAAGACCAGGGTGCCGGAGACGAACGCTACGCCGAGCATGACGGCGAGCACGGTCATCAGCAGCCTGGCCTTGTGCGCGAGCACATTGCGCAGGGCGGTACGGAACATGTCTGTGTGTCCTGTGATGGGTTCCGGAAGGGGGTCGGGGACGCGGCGGGGCCTCGGGTGTGAGCCTCGGGCCCCAGGCGTCAGCTCGTGCGGCCCTTCGCGTCGAACGCCTTCATCCGGTCGAGGACCCGGTCGGCGGTCGGCTCGATCATCTGGTCGACGACCGCGCCGTCCGCGAGGAAGATGACCCGGTCCGCGTAGGAGGCGGCCACCGGGTCGTGCGTCACCATCACCACGGTCTGGCCCAGCTCGCGCACCGAGTTGCGCAGGAAGCCCAGGACCTCGGCGCCGGAGCGGGAGTCCAGGTTTCCGGTCGGCTCGTCACCGAAGATGATCTCGGGCCGCGCGGCCAGGGCGCGGGCCACGGCGACGCGCTGCTGCTGGCCGCCGGAGAGCTCGGTCGGGCGGTGCTTCAGCCGCTCCGAGAGACCGACCATGTCGATGACCTTCTGGAGCCACGCGGCGTCCGGCTTACGGCCCGCGATGTCCATCGGCAGGGTGATGTTCTCCAGCGCGGTGAGCGTCGGCAGCAGGTTGAACGCCTGGAAGATGAAGCCGATCTTGTCCCGGCGCAACTGCGTGAGCTGCTTGTCCTTGAGCGTGGACAGCTCGGTCTCGCCGATGCGCACCGAACCGCTGCTGAAGCTGTCGAGCCCGGCGACGCAGTGCATCAGCGTCGACTTGCCGGAGCCCGAGGGGCCCATGATCGCGGTGAACTCGCCCTGCGGGAAGTCCACGGTCACCCGGTCCAGGGCGACGACCTGCGTCTCGCCCTCGCCGTAGACCTTCGACAGCTCCGTGGCGCGGGCGGCCACCGCGGTGGCGCGGTGAACGGTGGGGGTGGTGGTCACAGGGACGCTCCTGGTTCGGTGATGCGGATGAGACGGGCCGTGCTGAGGCGGGCGCTGACGCCATGCCTCGGGGACTTACTCCATCCTTACGTCCCGATCGCGCCGGGTCGTCACTCCCGATGCCCGTTCCCGGGGCCCTCTTGAGTCGCATCGCAGGCGTGGTTCCGTCCTCCTCGGGTATGACACCGACCCTGACCGGAGTCGTGGCCGTCGCTCCGCGGTCACCCGGTGTGAGCGCGTACGGACGGCCGCCGCGGAGCCTTCGCGGCGGCGGGCGGGCCCTTCCGGAGCGGCGCCGGGCCCGGGCGGCGGGCCCGCCGGACCCGAGGGTGGCGGATGCCCTGGCGAGGCCTGGCGCGTACCTGGCGCGTTGGGCCGTACGAGTGCGGCGACTTTCCGTCAATCCCGTGCGGTGCGCGGACCGCCCATGATCGGCCGCGGGCTTGTGGTCAGCCCGCCCCGATGTGCTGACGGACCCTCAAACGGTCAATAAAATAAGACAACATCGCGCCACTGTTCCGCTGATCGAGGGACGTCCCCGGATAGGGTCGGTAGCCAAACGCGGAGCCGCGCGGCACGCCCGGATGGTGGAACGTAGACACGGCGAGCTTAAACCTCGCTGCCCCTCGGGGGCGTGCCGGTTCGAGTCCGGCTCCGGGCACCACGCGCCGCACCGAGCGTGACCCGGCACAACGGTCCGCAGTCAGGTGTCCGCGGCCAGGTGTCCGCGTCCATGGCCCACGCGTGTCGCCGTGGGCACACCGTGGGAAGACGCCGCGGGCTGCCGGAAAGATCCTCCCCTGGCACTAGGGTGATTCTTTTGCCTACCCATTACTCTTGTGGCAAGGCCACGCAGTGTGGCCATGGAGGAGTGAGATGAGGAGCAGCAACCCGGTCTTCTCGCGACGGGGGTTCAGCCGCGACAACGGCCACGCGGGCTTCAACGCGCCGCCGCAGGCCGGGGCCACCGCGACGGGCACCAATCCCTACGCGCAGGGCACCGCCGCCAACCCGTACGCCACCAACCCCTACGCGCAGACGGACACGCACGGCGCCCCGCAGACGCCCGCCCGTTCCGACGCGATGACCATCGACGGCGTCGTGACGCGTACGGCGATGACGCTCGGCACCGTGATCCTGGCCGCCGCGGCGGCCTGGTGGATCATGCCGGTCGACCAGGCGAACCTGGGCACCGCCTACGGCGTGGCCATCGGCGCCGCGATCATCGGCTTCGTGCTGTCGCTGGTCAACTCGTTCAAGCGCCGGCCCTCGCCCGCGCTGATCCTGACCTACGCGGCGTTCGAGGGTGTCTTCCTCGGCATCGTCAGCAACATCGTCAGCATGTACGTCGCCCCCGGCGCTGCGATGCAGGCGGTGATCGGCACCATGGCGGTCTTCGCCGGTGTGCTGATCGCCTACCGCACCGGACTGATCCGGGTCACGCGCCGCTTCTACGGCTTCGTGATGGCGGCCGCCATCGGCTTCATGCTGCTGATGATGGTCAACATGCTGTTCGCCGTGTTCGGCGGCGGTGACGGCCTCGGCTTCCGCAGCGGCGCGCTCGGCGTGGTCTTCGGCATCGTGGCCATCGTCATCGGCGCGTGCATCCTCGCCCTGAACTTCAAGCAGGTCGAGGACGGCATCGCGTACGGCGCTCCGCGCGAGGAGGAGTGGCTGGCGGCCTTCGGCCTCACCGTGACCCTGGTGTGGATCTACATCGAGATGCTGCGCCTGGTCGCGATCCTCAGCGGCGACGACTGACCGACCGCACAGCGGCATCCGCAGTACTCGCAGCACCCGTAGCACCGGAACGGCCCGCGGACCTCGTGTCCGCGGGCCGTTCCGCGTGCCACGCCCCTCCGCTCCCGCGTCCTGTGCCGTCCGCCCTCCGGTGCGACCGTGCGGGCGCGGCGCGTAGGGTCGGTCGGGTGCTCGATACGACGCCCCTGATCCTGGCCGTGGACCGTTTCGCCGACCGGCTGCGCTCGGCCCCGCAGAGCCGCCTCCAGCGCGGTGCGGCCGCCGAGGCGCTGGCCGCCGCCCGTGAACTCGCCGTACGGGCCCAGCGCCTGGAGGCCCCGGACGCGGAGCCGCGGGAGCTGCCGGACGCCGGAGTGTTCGCCGTGGGCGACCAGCTCGCCGTCGCCGGGCGGGACCTGGCCGTGGCACTGGAAACGGCCCCGTCCCAGGAGCTGGACGAGGCCGTGCGGTATGTCGGGGAAGCGGCGGCGCGGGCTTTCGCGTGAGCGGCGCGGGTGCGCGTACGAGCGGCCCGCGCCCGGCGGTCAGAACGAGGCGATGACGCGGTCGGCGAGGATGTACACGTTGTCCTCGCCGCAGGAGAAGGTCAGCGCGTAGGCGCCCGAGACGCCCGAGCCGCCCAGCAGCACCGGCTGCCGGCCCGCCCGCAGCGCGTCGGCGAGCCGCTCGGCGGTCTCGCGGTGGCCGGGGGTCATGCAGAGCGTGGTGCCGTCGGCGAAGACGTACACATCGAGCGTGCCCAGCGGGCCGGGCCGCACATCGGTCAGCTCGGTCGCGGTGTCCGCCAGCTCCTCCAGGCGGTTCACGGTGCGCTCGTGGTCGGTGACCACCGGTGTCTGCACGGGGACGAAGTCCGGGTGCGAGGGGTGGCGGCGGCGGGCGGCGGCCAGCTCGGGGGAGTCCTCGGGGAACTCCGCGGCCTCCGGGAGCCCGGTCGCCAGGTCCGTGTGCAGGTCCGCCGGAAGATCGGTCAGCTCGCCGATCTCGTGCTCCGCGAGGGTCCGCTCGCTCAGCTCGACGAGCTCCTCCATCGCCTCGGCCGCCTCCAGGTCCATCGACTCCAGACCGGCGAAGTCGGCCTGCCGGGGCAGGTAGTACGGGGTGTCGTCGCCGAGGCCGGACAGCCCGCCCAGCAGGGAGGGGGCGTCGGCGGCGTCACGGGCCTCCTGGGCCGCCCAGAAGGCGCGCGCCTCGGCCAGCTCGCGCTCCCGCTCCTCGGCCAGCGCCTCGGCGACGGCCGCGCGTATCTCCTCGGCGGGGGTGGCCGTACTGCGACTCTGCGGTGGCACCGAGACGCCGAGGGCGTGGCTCGCCGCCAGCTCCGTGCGCAGCGCCGCGACCTGCTTGCGCAGCCCGTGAGCGGCGTGCAGTGCGGCGGCGCCGACGGCCGTGGCAGCGGCGGTGGTCAGCAACAGGGCAAATGACATGGCGCTCACTGACATACTCCCGGTCTCAATCGATACCCCCGACTTCCTACATCAGCTTGGCCTGTACCGGTACGTGCTGTCAGTGCATTACGTCACGAAATGGACAGGTCTTTCGGTCCGATGGTTAGCCCCAAAAGGCCGTGACCTGCAGAAACGACTCTCCCCCGGGACGCAGATCACATCCTGGGGGAGATTCGGTCACGGTCGGAGCTCGGTGGGGTTCGAAACCCCCGCCGCGCGGGACGCGAGAGGGCTCAGCTCAGCCGCTCGATCACCATCGCCATGCCCTGGCCGCCGCCCACGCACATCGTCTCCAGCCCCCACTGCTTGTCGTGGAACTGGAGGCTGTTGATCAGCGTGCCGGTGATGCGGGCGCCGGTCATGCCGAAGGGGTGGCCGACCGCGATCGCGCCGCCGTTGACGTTGACCTTGTCCAGCGGCAGGCCGAGGTCCCGGTAGGAGGGGATGACCTGGGCGGCGAACGCCTCGTTGATCTCGGCGAGGTCGATGTCGTCGATGGTCAGGCCGGCCCGCTTCAGTGCCTGCTTGCTGGCCTCGACCGGGCCATAGCCCATGATCTCGGGGGAGAGGCCGGAGACGCCGGTGGAGACGATCCGGGCCAGCGGGGTCAGGCCCAGCTCGCGCGCCTTGGTGTCGGACATGATCACCAGGGCGGCGGCGCCGTCGTTGAGCGGGCAGCAGTTGGCCGCGGTGACCAGGCCGTCGGGGCGGAAGACCGGCTTCAGGCCCTGCACGCCCTCCAGCGTGACGCCCGCGCGGGGGCCGTCGTCCTTGGCGACGACCGTGCCGTCGGGCGTGGTGACCGGGGTGATCTCCCGCTCCCAGAAGCCGTTCTTCAGGGCTTCCTCGGCGAGGTTCTGCGACCGTACGCCGAACTCGTCCATGTCCTGGCGGGTGACGCCCTTGGTCCGGGCCAGGTTCTCCGCCGTCTGCCCCATCGCGATGTACGCGTCCGGCACGAGGCCGTCCTCGCGCGGGTCGTGCCAGCTCGCGCCGGACTCCTCTGCGCGGGCGGCGGTGCGGGCCTCGGCCTCGGCGAACAGCGGGTTGTGCGTGTCCGGCAGGCTGTCGGAGTTGCCCTTGGTGAAGCGGGACACCATCTCGACGCCGGCCGAGATGAAGACGTCGCCCTCGCCCGCCTTGATCGCGTGCAGCGCCATCCGGCTGGTCTGCAGCGAGGAGGAGCAGTAGCGGGTGACCGTACAGCCGGGAAGGTGGTCCATCCCCATCTGTACGGCGATGATGCGGCCCAGGTTGTTGCCCTGCTCGCCGCCGGGCAGACCGCAGCCCAGCATCAGGTCGTCGATGTCCTTCGGGTCCAGCTCGGGAACCTTGGCCAGCGCGGTCTGGATGATCGTGGCGGTCAGGTCGTCCGCGCGCAGGTCCTTGAGGGAACCCTTGAAGGCGCGGCCGATCGGCGAACGGGCGGCAGAGACGATCACGGCTTCGGGCATCACGCGGCTCCAAGGGGGCTGGAAGGCTGTGTGGACGGCAGAACTCCTCTGGAAGTTACCCGGACGTATCGCCGGGGTCACCCGGCAGGCCGTGTGATGCGGAACTCTTTTCTAAGCGCTTGCTCAGCACGGCCTGCCGTCGGACGCCACCCGTTACGCGTGCCCGTGGGCGGCGTCCGGGTGGGTGTGCGGGGTGGGCTCCGTGGAGGCGGGCAGACGCCGCCGCCTGCGGTGCTTGAGGAGGGCCCAGGGCGCCCGCGCCCCCGTGACCTCCGTACCGGCCTCCCGGGCCGCCTGGGAGGCCGCCTTCGCCACCGGGAGGATGTCCTCGCGCCGCGCCCCGTCCAGCCGGTCGGTCTCCGGCCACAGGCCCAGCACCGCGCACAGCGTGGGCAGCACCGCCATGGCCGCCGTGGCATAGCCCTCGGCGGAGGGGTGGTAGTTGTCCGGGCCGAACAGCTCGCGCGGGTTCGCCGCGAACTCCGGGCCCAGCAGGTCGCCCAGTGACACCGTGCGCCCGCCCTGCTCGACCACCCCGATCGTCTGCGCCGCCGCCAGCTGCCGGCTCACCCGCCGGGCCAGCCAGCGCAGCGGCTGGTAGACCGGCTCGATCGTGCCCAGGTCCGGGCAGGTCCCGACGACCACCTCCGCACCGGCCGTCCGCAGCCTGCGCACCGCCGTCGTCAGGCACCGCACCGACTGGGTCGCGGGCATCCGGTGGGTGACGTCGTTCGCCCCGATCATGATCACGCAGACGTCCGGGACCCGCGCCGGATCCGCCAGCAGCAGCGACACCTGCCGCTCCAGATCGTCCGATCTGGCTCCCGGCAGGGCCACGTTCCGCAGATCCACCGGCCGCTCGGAGACCGCCGCGAGCCCGGAGGCGAGCAGCGCCCCCGGGGTCTGCCCGGCCCGCCGCACCCCCTGTCCCGCGGCCGTCGAATCCCCGAGCATCCCGAGCCGCATCGGATCGTTCGGCCCGGCGAACGCCACCCCGTACCGCCCGTCCGCACTCGGCGGAACCGGCGCGGTGCCGCCGCCCACCTGCCTCTTCGCGAGCTGGACCTCCGCCAGGAACACGCCCACGGCCGCCGCACCGATCAACCCGATGCTGCCACCGCCGTAAGCCGCGCCCGCCGCGATCCGCCGTGCCACCCTTGCTCTCGACACAGTCCGGTCCACCTCCTCCTCGCCGTACAGCCGTACACGTACCTACTTGCCCCGCTCGGGGCTCCGTGTACTCCTTCCCGTACGCACAGTGCGTCCCGTACGCATACTCTGGGCCGGACCATCTCGGAGATCCCGGAGTACACGGTGCAATTCCACGATTCGATGATCAGTCTTGTCGGCAACACCCCGCTGGTGAGGCTGCGCAACGTCACGGCAGGTATCCAGGCGACCGTCCTGGCCAAGGTCGAGTACTTCAACCCCGGCGGGTCGGTGAAGGACCGCATCGCGCTGCGCATGATCGAGGCGGCCGAGCAGAGCGGGGAGCTGAAGCCCGGCGGCACGATCGTCGAGCCGACCAGCGGCAACACGGGCGTCGGGCTCGCCATCGTCGCCCAGCAGAAGGGCTACAAGTGCATCTTCGTCTGCCCGGACAAGGTGTCCACGGACAAGATCAACGTGCTGCGCGCGTACGGCGCCGAGGTCGTCGTCTGCCCGACCGCCGTTGACCCCGAGCACCCGGACTCGTACTACAACGTCTCCGACCGGCTGGTCACCGAGACGCCGGGCGCCTGGAAGCCCGACCAGTACTCCAACCCGAACAACCCGCGCTCGCACTACGAGACCACCGGTCCCGAGCTGTGGGAGCAGACGGAGGGGAAGATCACCCACTTCGTCGCGGGCGTCGGCACCGGCGGCACGATCAGCGGCACCGGGCGCTACCTCAAGGAGATCAGCGACGGCGCGGTCCAGGTCATCGGCGCCGACCCGGAGGGCTCGGTCTACTCCGGCGGCTCCGGCCGTCCGTATCTGGTCGAGGGCGTCGGCGAGGACTTCTGGCCGAGCGCCTACGACCGCAACGTCACCGACGAGATCGTCGCGGTGTCCGACAAGGACTCCTTCCAGATGACCCGACGCCTCGCCAAGGAGGAGGGCCTGCTCGTCGGCGGCTCCTGCGGCATGGCGGTCGTCGGCGCCCTGGAGGTCGCCACGCGGCTCGGCCCCGAGGACGTCGTCGTGGTGCTGCTCCCCGACAGCGGGCGCGGCTACCTGAGCAAGATCTTCAACGACGAGTGGATGGCCGACTACGGCTTCCTGGAGGACACCGGCACCTCCGCCAACGTCGGCGCGGTCCTGGACTTCAAGGAGGGCCCGATGCCCTCCCTCGTCCACATGCACCCGGAGGAGACGGTCGGCGAGGCCATCGAGGTGCTCCGCGAGTACGGCGTCTCCCAGATGCCGATCGTGAAGCCGGGCGCCGGCCACCCGGACGTGATGGCCGCCGAGGTCATCGGCTCCGTCGTGGAACGGCAGCTGCTGGACGCGCTGTTCACCCAGCGTGCCTCGCTGACCGACCCGCTGGAGAAGCACATGTCGGCGCCGCTGCCGCAGGTCGGCTCCGGCGAACCGGTCGAGGACCTGATGGCCGTGCTCAGCGGCGCGGGCGGGGCCGACGCGGCGATCGTGCTCGTCGAGGGCAAGCCCAAGGGCGTCGTGAGCAGGCAGGACCTGCTGGCGTTCCTCGCCAAGGACGCGGGCACGGCGAAGGCCTGACGGTCCGGGGGCCTCCGGGAGCCCCGGCGGTGCCCGGTGGCCGGGCTTCGCGAAAACGGTACGAGCGCGTCACGTCCGCGCAGCACCCGCTTAACACGGCTCCGGCACATTGGTGGGTGTCGGCAGGGAAACCCGCCGGCACCCAGAACGGCGACACCGGACTACGGAGCGGCTCCCGGACCTCCACCGTCGCCCGGACGCGAGCATCCGGCCCTGACCCGGACCGCGTCCCTCGCGGGGACCGCCGTCGTCCCGCCCCCCGGGCAACCGGGGGTGCGGCGGTCCCCGCGACATACTCCGCAGACGTCGGCGCGGCCGGACTCCCCCGTGGGTCCGGCCGCGCGGTCGTGTTCCGGGCCTGCCGGATCGGCCCGGACGGATCGGGGCCCGTTGTGCGCGGCGGCTCAGTCCTTCCAGTCGGACCGGGCCCGCTCCTCCCGGCGGCGGAACAGCCCCCCGCCCCGCGCCGCCTGGAACGCGTTGACGCCCACGATGCCGAGCCAGGCCACCACCAGCCCCTCGATCCCGGCGTTCACGACGCCGATCGCGGACAGCGGGACGGCCAGGATCAACGAGACGATCCCCAGCGCGTACCGCTCCCCGAAGGTCTCCGGCTGCGCCGGACGCGCGCCTCGGGCGGTGGCCATCTGCTCGGCGAGCTGGCGGCGGACCCTGCGGTCGAGCGTGGTGTCGAGACGCTGCTCGACCTTCTCCAGGAACGATTCGATGAGCACGGACTCGTACTCCGCGCCCAGCTCGCCGCGGGCCTGGAGGGTGGCGGCGAGCTCCTTCTGGATCTCGGGGTCACGGGCTTCCATACGGATGACGGTACGGAGTCCGGGCCCGCGTGACAGTGGGGCTAACCCCCGAGTTTCTCGGGGATAGCCCCACCAGAGCGGGGCCGATGGCCTGCGTGCGTGCTCAGCGCGCGATGCGGGCCTTCCGGGCCCGCGCGATGCGGGTCGGCTGGAATGCGTCGATACTCCCGGCTCCCTGGCCCGGGCGTTCGTCCCAGCCGTTGATGCGCGCCACCAGGCTGCGCAGACGCGAATCGTGCGGCGGGACATCGATCTGGAAGTGCGACTGCTTGAGCGGGGTCATCTCGCCTCCCCAGGCCACGACGCCCTGGCAGTCGGCAAGAATGTCCTGGACAACCGTGATCTGCGCTTCGCTCATCCCATTGCCGGCCGGAGCGCCCAGCGGATAGTGCGTCGACTTGATGGTGAGGGCGGTGCCGGACAGCTGATTGCTTTCCAGGTCGGCCTCCACCGTGCGGTCGGCGCTGTGTCCCGCCACATCCAGCGGGTCGAGCATCTCGACCTCGTAGCAGTAGCGGCGCACCACGTGGAGCAGCACGGTCGCGACGTCGCTGTCGGCCAGGTGGACGCTCAGCTTTCCGGCGCCCTCGACGCGGTAGCCGGGCGCTCTGTCCAGCACCGGCCACCCGTTGGCGCTCCGGCGAGCTGTCCATGCGGTGGGTTCGGCGGGTTCGGCGGGTTCCGGCCCTCGCCGCACGGCCGCGGCCGCGCTCGGGGCCCACAACATGCTTCCGGCGGCGACGGCCGTACCGATGGTGAGGACGCGGCGTCGAGTAGGGGGTGTGGTGTCGATGTCAGACATGAACTTTCTTCCTTCTCTGGAGGAATGTGCGCACGCCGAGGCAGACGGCCGTGCACAGAAAAGCAGCGGAAAGAACCGAGAGAACTATCACGGTGGGATTCACCCACGAGGGGACGAGATCCACGCTCGCGCTGCATTTCGCATGCAACGGAAAAAGCCCCTGCGATTCCATGTAGTGCGTGTCGTGCCACTTCTCGTCGAAGGGAAACCCGCTCCGTCGCTCGCACGACTCCCTGAGGTCGAGTCCGGCACGGGAGAAGCCGAGAATCCAGGCGGTGGCCGCGTTGAGAAACGCGATGACCCCCAGCGCCGCCATGGTGGGCGGCTGCATGAGTCCCGGCGTGCGCTGACGACGCCGTACCAGAAGGGCGATGACCGCGCTCAGGAGGACCGTGGGGATCCACAGCTGTACTGCCCCGACGAATGAGATTCCCATGGATGACTCTTCCTGCTATTCGGCACCGACTCGTGCCAGGATGGCATCCGCGAATCCCTGGGTGAAACTGTCCAGTTTGTCCGATCCGCCGGGTGTGTTGATGAGAACGCCGGGATACAGGGCGCCTTCGAGCGTGATGAAGTACCCGCGCGCCAGGTCGAAGAACGGCTCTTCCTTGGTCAGTACATTCCACGCGGCCTGCTTGCAGTTCTCCACGGATCCCCAGCGGTTCTGGAAATAGTCGGTGAATCGCTTGAGCGCGCTGCCGTTGTTGCTGTACCGCTGACGAACGGCCGTGGCGATGTCCTGACCACCGCGCACCGCACGTGCGATGAGGTAACCGTCCGCGTCTTCGATGAGGTCGGTGAACCCGAAGGACGACGACACTCCGGGCTTGGCGAGCTTGGCGTTGCAGAAGGCCTTTCCTGAGGCGTACTGCTCCTCGGAGTTGCGCCAGTCGGTGTAGAACGTCATGAAGTCACCGCCCCAGCCGGTGATGTCGCCCACGTTGACGCTCTTCTTGTTCTCCGGCTGCGCGACGACGTAGTGGCCGTCCGCAGTGGCCATCAGGTGCTCAGCACCGATCCGGTATCCGGACACCGGATCGGTGAACTCGTCGAGCACGGAGAGGCCCTTCTGCGAGGCGTACGAGACGAACCCGTGGTCGTAGTCCCCGATCAGGGACTGCCACTGGACACCGCCGTAGCTCTTGTGCCGCATGAACTCCATGACGAGCTTGGACGCGTCCCGGTCGGAGCCGTGTGACGCCTTGTAGTCCACCGCCGCATCGTAGAGGCGCGAGATGAGGCTGATGAAGTCGGAAGCCGGCGAGGCGTCCCGGTTGAGGGAGAAGGTCCCGGGGTCGGAATTCGGCCGCCAGGCGTCGCTGTCGAGGTCGATGGGGTCGCTGCCGCTGATCGGGATACGCGAGGTTTCCTTGATCTGGTTGAACGACCAGTTGGACGGGAGCGGAAAACCGAGGTTCCCGGAGAACCCCCAGGACATGCCGGAGACGAACGAGTACCGGGCGTATGTCCTGTTGGTGGCGTTGATGCACACGTTTCGTGAGCCGTAGACGCCGTGCACGTACTTCTTTCCCTTGCTGGCGAGGCCGGAGGCGACACCCTGGTAGTAGGGAATGATGTACTCGTCGATCTCCTCCTGAGTGGCGTCGTAATCGACGGCGAAGTAGATCACCGTCCCCCGGTTGAAACCGAAACCGTCAGCCTTCTCGTGTGCCATCAGGGCATGCTGATAGCCCTTCGGATAGCTGTAGTCGGTCGCGTCGCGCCCGTGTATCTGGAAGATCGGGAAGACACCCAGCTTGTTTCCGAGGATGGTCTCCAGCTCGCCGGGCAGGATCTCCTTCTCGTAGTTCGGGTCGGGGTTGTACAGGTAACGGCCCACGATGCGGTAGTCGTTGTCGTAGAGCCACTTGGCGCGGGGCGCGTCGATCACGAAGCGGGTGTCCGACGCGGTGACCTTGCGGTCGGGGTCTCCCATGGAGACCAGAAGCTGGGCCCAGGTCGTGTAGTCGCCCTTGCCCGATTCGCGGCCCGATTCGAAGAGGTAGGAGAACTCCTGGAAGAGCTTGACGTACTCGGTGGTCTTGGCGTCGTAGGTGGACTTGAAAGTGGTCCGGACTCCCGCGACACCGATAGGGACCGGCTCGTTGAAGACGCAGGCGGCGGTGAAGAGGCTGACGAGCGTGCCGGAGTCGCCCTCCTTCAGCGTGACGTTCCGCAACGCCGCCTGGGTGCCCGGCCCGAAGTTGCCGTTGGGGGCGGAGATGCCGAGCTCGTACTGGAGGGCGGTGAGCAGCGACTTCTGGACGTCGCGTGAGTAGATGCCGTCGCAGGGGCCGACGTTGAAGGCGCTCTTCGTCCAGTAGTTGCGGTTGAGCCACTGCTGGATGCCGCGGATCTTCTCGGTGCCGCCCGCCACGACGACGTACGCGTCCATGTTGAGGAGCGCCTTGGCTATCTTCGCGTCGATGACGCCTTCGCCGCCGATGCCCATGTTGCTGCGCAGCTTCTCGACGGCGTCACGGGTGACCCCCGTGAACCAGCCCTCGCTCTCCGGCTCCACGGCCCAGTAGCCCTTGCACCACAGGCCGTACTGAAGGATGGCGACGATGTTGCGGTTCTTGTCCCACTCGAAACCGATACCTCCGAGCGCGTCGAACTTGGTGGAGGTGGTGGGCCCGAACGACGCCACGACCGGGCTGATGCCGAGCTCGTGCTGAAGGGCCATGACCAGGGAGTTCATGGTCCCCCAGCCGGTATTGCCGTTCTCCGGGCAACGAACGTAACCGGACACGCTGCCGTACTTGGAGTTCACCCACTGCTGTGCTCTGAGAACTTGCTGGTCTGCCATGGTCGGTACCTCTCGTAGGGGTGCAGGGACGGGTCGACTGCCTCGTTCGGCCGTCGACGGGGATGGGTTCAGCGCCGCAGTGCCTCGACGGGCTGGATGCGGCTCGCGCGCCAGGACGGGTACAGCCCTGCCAGCAGGCCCGTGAGAAGCCCGATGGCGGGTGCGGAAGCGAGGGCCGTGAGGTCGATGACAGGCGTCCACTCGTTGTGGAGGCAGACGCCGACGACGACCAGCGTGCCGAGCGACGTTCCCGCCATCCCGCCGAACAGGCCGAGGGCCGCGGACTCGGTCAGGAACTGCCAGGTGATGTGTCGTGCGCGGGCACCCAGGGAGCGCCTGAGGCCGATCTCGCCCGTGCGTTCCATGACGGCGATGAGTGTGGTGTTGGCGATGCCGACCGCCCCGACGAAGAGGCAGACGATCGACAACAGGAGGAACAACTGCCCCAAGTCGCTGCCGACGTCATCCCGGAGGGCCTTCGGGGCCGGGGGCGGGATGGCGCGGAGGTACTCGGGATGGTCGGGGCGAAGAGCAACGGCAGCCTGGTCGGCGACCTGGGTGGCCGCTCCGAGACGCGTCGATATGAGCATCTTCGCGCGTTCGTCCCGCGGAGGCCCCCAGATCTTCTCCGCGGTCGTTCGGGGGACGATGATCGAAAGAAGCAGGTCCGGTTTGCGTTCGACGTCGTCGAAGACGCCGATCACCGTGAACGCGGTGTCGCCGATGAAGACCGCCGGCTGGGTGCGGAGCGTCGTGATGCCCAGGCGGGAGGCCGTCGCGGAACCGATCACCGCCACTGTCTGGTTGCGGGATTCGTGAAACCTGTCGTAGCCGCGGCCCTGGACGAAGTGGGGCCGGGCGGCCGACAGCACACCCGGGGAGGCCGCGACGACCGAGGTCCGGGAGACGGAACCGTTCGCCCCTTCGGCGGGAGTGGACCGAACCGACTCCCCGGGGGCGAGCCGGACCCTCCAATGGACACCGGCGGCCTCGACGCCGTTCACCCGGCCCATGGCGCTGTCCGCATCGTCGGGGAAGGCCAGCGGGACGCGGTCGGCGTCGTTGCCGCCCGTGTCCTCCACGGTGACCTCGGTCGCGGTCAGCCGATTGAACCGCGCGTCGATCTGCGAGGCGGCGGAACCGGTGAGACCGAGCACGGAGATGAACGCTCCGACTCCCAGTACGGTCCCCAACGAGGTCAGCACCGAGCGTGCGGGACGCTGGACGACGCCGGCCACCGCCTCCGACAGGAGGTCGCGTACGGCGAACCGTGAACGCTCCGGAACGGCTGCGCGGTCGGCGGCTCCCGCGCGGGCGTGGCGACGGCGTCGGCTCAGCACAGTGCTCCGCCTTCGACAGGTGCCGTTTCGAAGAGAACCCCGTCGCGGATGGTGAGGATCCGCTGCCCTCGGTCGGCGACCTGCTTGTCATGGGTGATGACCAGAATGGTCATCCCGTCGTGGTGCAGCTGATCGAGCAGACCGAGGATGGACGCCGCGGTCTCACTGTCGAGGTTGCCCGTCGGTTCGTCGCACAGCAGGAGCGACGGCTCGGACACCAGGGCCCGGGAGATGGCCACCCGCTGGCGCTCGCCACCGGAGAGCTGGGTGGGGAGAGCCTGGGCCCGGTGTGCCAGGCCGACGCGCGTGAGCACCTCCGCCGCCTTCCGGCGCCGTATCCGCCGAGGCTTCCGCTGATAGAGCATCGCCAGCTCGACGTTCTCCTGGGCCGTGCGGTGGGGCAGGAGATGGAACGACTGGAAGACGAAACCGATGTGCCTGCCGCGCAGGGCTGCTTTGCGGCTGTCGTTCGCCGAGGAGGTGTCCTCGCCCTGGAGCCGGTACGTGCCCTGAGTGGGGTCGTCGAGCAGGCCCAGCACGTTCAGCAGGGTCGACTTGCCCGAGCCCGACGGCCCGACGATGGTGACGAATTCGCCCTGCTCCACCCGCAGATCACAGGGGTGCAGCGCCGCGACCGGGGGCGGGCCGGGGTAGGTGAGGCCGAGGCCGTCCAGCTCGATGACAGGAGGGCGGCCGGTGGGCACGACGCTCATGAGCCGGTCACCGGCCGCCGCTCGTCCGTTCCGACGATGACGCGATCACCGACGGCGAGGCGCGAGCCCCCGGCCGGCGAGACCTCCACGTACCCGTCGGCGGCCATACCGGTGTTCACACGCGTGCGCACTTCTCTCCGCCCCCGCAGCACCGTCACCGTGGTGTGCCCGTCCTCGCCCGCGGATACCGCGGCCGTGGGAACGGCCAGGACGGGTTTCTTCGACGACGCGGCGGTGATGGTCAGCCGGACGTCCTCGCCCACCAGGTCAGCGGGCAGCGTCGTCGTCGGCTTGACCTTGATCGCGTAGGAGCCGTCGGCGGCCTGTTCGGAGCCCTTCTCCGGCTCGGTCGGCTTCGCGGCGACGTACTCGACCTCTCCAGCCGCGCGGGACCCCGTCACCTCGGAGGCGATGGAGACCTTCATCCCCGGTTTCACCAGACGCTTGAGGTCGGGCCTCACCGAGCCCTCGACGATCGGCTTTCCCGCCGAGATGGAGATCAGCTCGCCTCGTGCGTCGTCGCCCACCTCCGCGTGCGCCTGATCGACAAAGGCGGGTTCAGCGCGGACGTACACGATCTCCGCCATCGGGACCGTGACCGTCGGTGTCGCCGGCCGGGCCTCGTCGCCGACTCCGCGTTCCTCCGCCTCGTCCTTGCCGGCAGGGTTCTGCGGTGATGCGAGCGGGTCGGGCTGTCCCGGTACCGGGACGTGGCCGTGAGCCCGGTAGAAACGGGTGACTGCCGCCTCCGTCCCGGGCCCGAATGTCCCGGCACGATCGTTCCCCGACCCGTAGCCGAGTCCGGCGAGAGCCTGTTGCAGCTGGGAGACGTCCTGCCCGGTGCTGCCGGGCCCGAGGTCCCGGTAAGCGGGGACCTCTCCCCTGAGAACAAAGACGGGGCGCCCGGAGATCTCCAGGAGCAGCTGCCCCATGCGGAGCGGCCGGCCCGTCCGCACCGCTGCCTTCGTCACCACGGACCTGCCCGAGCTCTTCTCGCCCACTCCTTCGCCCGAGACGTCGATCCGTTGCGAGGCGGCGACCTTGCCTCGCGTGATGACGGTGTCGGAGAGAACCTTCTTCTGGACAGGGGCTGTCAGGACACTGGGGGCCGGCGGGCGCGTGTCCGCGGCCGCCTGGGCCGGAGACTTGACGAACGTGGCGGTGACCACCCCGGCCCCCGTCAGCACCGTTGAGCCGACTATGACGAGAACCAGGAACCGACGGCGGCGGTTCGGCCGGTCGCGGTGCCGTCGCGCGTCGGCGCGACCGTGCGGGCGGTGTTCTTCCACCGCTGTGTCACTCACGTGCCCGTGACGATCTCTGAGGCCGTCCGCACCGCGGAGTCGATCTTCTTCCGCTCCGCCGACAGGTCCTCGGCGTGGTCCTCGATAGCCTGCTTCTGCAGCCTCGACTCGGCTTGGAACCAGATCCGCGCCACATCGGTCCGCTTGCGGCAGGCGATATCGGAGGTGGCGGTGGCGATCTCCTGCGAACTCGGCTTATCACTGGCGAACTTGGGGTCATCGCTCGCGTTGAGAGGCTCCTTGTAGTCGTACCCGTCGCGCTTCATGCATGCCGACCAGTCCGCGAACGCCTGAACCACTTCGGCTTCTTGCTGCGATGTGACGAAGGCCGCGTTGGCAAGGTCGAGGGCGGTGCGAGCCTGTACCGCGTCCGCGTCTATCCGCTTGTTCGCCGCGCCGACACACCCGTCGGCGGGGACCTCTCTGCCATTCACCTTCTCGATACGGCCCTCCAGCGCACGTGCGTCCATGCTGTTTGCCGTCGAGCCGTCGACGGCGCCCTTCTCCACCGCTGCGTCGTAGGCTTCCTGCTCCGCGGCGTCCACCTTGTATCCGCGAGCTGCCGCCAAGCCCTCGTCATGGATTCCGTAACGCCAGTCGGTCAGCGTTTTCGGCCCGACCCTGGGGAGGTCGGGAGCAGGGGTCCACGCGAGCCCCAGCCCTTCCATGCAGTCGCTGATCAGAATCTTTTTCGCCTGTGCGAGCTGGCTCATTTCCTCAATCGTCGGCATGTATGCCTGAAGAGGGAGGGACCAACTTTCCGGGGATGCGGACCCGGACGAGGATTCCTTGATCTCGCTTTTAGGCGGAGAGGAACATCCGGAAAGCGTCAGAACCGCCACCGTCGCGGCAAGAGCGGCAGATGCGATCCCTGAAGGGCGAGGTGTGAAGCGGGGCGGCATGCGAGGTTTCCGTTTTCAGGTGATGGCGGGGTGTGAGGAAGGTGCCCGCCCAACGGTGCGGGCACCTGGCCTGTTCAGCTCTTCCAGTTGAACGAGGCGTTCTCGTTGTACGTGGCGTCGAGCTGGTTCACCGTGCCCCAGATGTAGTCGGCAGCGCCCTTGTACCCGCTGTTGTAGTACAGCACTCCGGTATAGCTGGAGTGGGAGTTCCGGGCGGACGCGGCGTTGTTCTTCACGTTCTGTCCGCTACCGCTGCTCCTGAACCCGCAGTACTTGAGCGGGCTGTTTCCCGTCCCATCCTGGACCGAGGCGAAGTCGTACACCGCATAACCGATGTTCCGGTAGTCGCCGCCGAGGTTCGAGTTGTAGAAGATGCGGAACTTGAACGTGTTGGACGAGTCGTAGTTGCAGCCGAACCAGTAGTTGTTGTAATCGCCACTGGCGGCCGAAGCCGGTGTCGCCATGCCGGCGCCGAGCGCTGCGGTCATAGCGACGACAGCAGCGGTCTTCTTCAGATTGTGCATGTGATTTTCCTTATGGGGTCGGACGCGTTTCGGCTTAATCGTTCCGAAACGGCGGGCCCAGTTTTAGGGTGAATTCATCCCCGGTCTGATGCGGGTGTCAGTACACACAAAGTCCAAAATATTTTCAAGACACATCCAGCCTGTCGGTGTTCTGTGAAAGTTTTGTAATCGTTACGACATGGGAGGGCAACCCCCCAGGGACAAAGAGGTGGATGTCCTCATTGCGGACAATGCGGGTGATCGGCAAAATGGGAGATGCGGTAGATCGCAGATGTACTGAGCTTTTGGGGTGTGAGGTTCCGTTGGGTGATCTATGGGCTCATTTGGGGTGCGCAGTCGGCCTCGGGTTTCGAGGGGTAACGATTCGGCATCCGCCTGTGATGGGTGGCCCGGCGCTCAGGTCTTCTCGTGGGGGCTCAGCTCTTGCATATGGACATACAGCAACCTTCCTGGCTGAATAGAATGATCGGCGCCGGTCGGGCGCGATCGACTCAGCAAGGGGACACCATGAGCGGGAGCAGCCCCGCCGCACGGTTGCAGCGGCTCTTCGAGGGCCACCGGCTCACACCCACCCAGCGGCGCATCGCGCACTGCATGGTCCGCCGGGCCGCCGACGCGCCGTTCCTCTCCAGCGTCGAGCTGGCCGAGCTGGCCGGGGTCAGCCAGCCCTCCGTCACCCGCTTCGCCGTGGCCCTCGGCTTCGACGGCTATCCGGCGCTGCGCAGGCATCTGCGCGAGGTCGCGCCCGCCGACGCGGAGCAGGAGGACGCGGGGGAGACGTACAACGAGTACCAACAGGCCGTCCGCGCCGAGATCGAGAACCTCCAGCACCTCTGTGCCGTGCTCGCCGACCCCGCGCCCGTGGAGCGGGCCGGCCGGCTGCTCGCCGCCTCCCGGCCCCTGCCGGTGCTCGGGCTGCGCGCCGCCTCCTCGCAGGCGCGCGGCTTCGGCTACTTCGCCGCCAAGGTGCACCCCGACGTCCGGGTGCTCGACGAGGGCGGCAGCATGCTGGCCGACCGGATCGACTCCGCCCGCCGGGCCGGGGCCACCGCCCTGATGTGCTTCGCGCTGCCGCGCCACCCCAAGGAGACCGTGGACGCGCTCGCGTACGCCCAGGATCAGGGGCTGACCGTGGTGACGGTCGCCGACTCGGCCTTCGCGCCCGTCGCCAAGCACAGCGATCTGCTGCTCCCGGCGGCGATCGGCTCCGGGCTCTCCTTCGACACCGTCTGTGCGCCGATGCTGCTCGGCCGGGTGCTGCTGGAGGCGATGTGCGACGGACTGCCCGACGCCCAGGCGCGGTTGGAGGAGTTCGACGTACGGGCGGCGGCACGCGGTCTGTTCGTGGAGTGACCGCTGCCGCGGATTCTCAGGCCACCTTCATCTGCGGCCGCTAATCTCCGCGCCCGGAACGGCCGGCGCCAGGACCGGCGGACGGGGAGCGAGAGAAGGGGTACGGACGTGGGGCGCGGAGGACAGTCGCTGGCGAGAGTGGCCGTGACCGTACGGGCCGGGGCGGCGCCGTTGTGGTGGCCGGGCCTGGTGGCAGCGGCGGCGGGGGCGTTCGTTCCGGGGCTGACCGGGCGGCGGATCGGGCTGCTGGCCGGGGCGGCGCTCTTCATCGTCACCGCGGCCGTCGTGGCCCTGGCGCGCGGCAAGCGGTACGCGGAGCTGGCCCGGAGCGCCTCGCGCGCCGGGCGGAACGACTTCCTCCAGGACCGGGCCGTGACCGTACGGGTGTGGCGGCGCGGGCGCAGGTGGTGGCTGCTGGGGGCGTTCGTCGTCGCGGTGGCGTCCTCGTTCGCGCTGCCGGGGGCCGGCGGGCTGCTGCTCGCCGGTGCGGGAGCCGGGCTCTGGGCCAAGGCCGTACGCATCGGGCAGCGCGAGCGCCGCGAGGACGTCCTGTACTGGGTGCGCACCGACTGGACCGGACACGGGAGCCCGGCCGGCAAGCGGGTGAAGGTGTACCGGACGACGGGGCCGGAGGCGGGGGACGCCGCGCCGGGCGGGGCG
>MUNB01000087.1 GCA_002154345.1 Streptomyces griseus | reverse complement strand
GGGCGAAGGTGGGCCGGGGGCCGTCCGGGCAGTCCACGTCACGCGGGACCTCGCGCCACTCCGACTTCGGCGACACCCGTATCGCGAAACAGCGCCGCACGGTGACCGGATCGGGGTCGAACATCTCGTTGTACGCCGAGCCGGACGTCCGGACGGTCACCTCGACGCCGTCCCCGTCGTGGGTCGATGCGCCCTTCACCCGCAGCACCTCCACCCCGTCGATACCGGAAGCGGCGTACCCGACCTCCTCCGCCGTCCGCGGACGCTGACTGTGCAGCCGCTCGCCCGCGCTCCTGGCCACGTCCCGCGCCGCGTCCGTCGCCTCACCCTCGGAGGAGCGGAGCGCTCCGCAGCCGGAGACGGTGAGCAGCAACAGCGGGGCGAGCAGCAGGAGTCGGCGCATGCGTGCAGCCTCCACGGATCATGCGCGGCGGGCAACCCGTTCAGGCGCTCGGGCCGCCTCGTAAGGGGCCCTGCTCGGTACCACTAGTGACATGAAGGCTTTCAATCCGTACGCTGCTGAATATGGATATGCACACTGTTGTGGTGGGGACGTCCGGAACCACCGCCGAGGACGTCGTCGCCGTGGCCCGCCACGGCGCCCGGGTCGAACTCTCCGCCGCCGCCGTGGAAGCCCTGGCCGCCTCCCGTCTCATCGTGGACGCGCTCGCCGCCAAGCCCGAGCCGGTCTACGGCGTCTCCACCGGCTTCGGCGCGCTCGCCAGCCGCCACATCAGCCCCGAGCTGCGGGCGCAGCTCCAGCGCAACATCGTCCGCTCGCACGCGGCCGGCATGGGCCCCCGCGTCGAGCGCGAGGTGGTCCGCGCGCTGATGTTCCTCCGGCTGAAGACGGTCGCCTCCGGTCACACCGGCGTACGCCCCGAGGTGGCCCGGACCATGGCCGACGTGCTGAACGCGGGCATCACGCCCGTCGTCCACGAGTACGGCTCGCTCGGCTGCTCCGGCGACCTCGCGCCCCTCTCGCACTGCGCGCTCACCCTGATGGGCGAGGGCGAAGCGGAGGGCCCCGACGGCACGGTCCGCCCGGCGGGCGAGCTGCTCGCCGCGCACGGCATCGCCCCGGTCGAGCTGCGCGAGAAGGAGGGCCTGGCCCTCCTCAACGGCACCGACGGCATGCTCGGCATGCTCGTCATGGCCCTCGCCGACCTGAAGAACCTCTACACCTCGGCCGACATCACCGCCGCCCTCTCCCTGGAGGCGCTGCTCGGCACGGACAAGGTCCTCGCCCCCGAGCTGCACGCCATCCGCCCGCACCCCGGTCAGGGCGTCAGCGCGGACAACATGCTGCGGGTGCTGGCGGGTTCGGGACTGACGGGCCATCACCAGGATGACGCGCCCCGGGTGCAGGACGCCTACTCCGTACGCTGCGCCCCCCAGGTCAACGGCGCCGGACGTGACACCCTCGACTACGCGGCCGTCGTCGCGGGCCGCGAACTGGCCTCCTCCGTCGACAACCCCGTGGTCCTGCCCGACGGCCGGGTCGAGTCCAACGGCAACTTCCACGGGGCGCCCGTCGCGTACGTCCTCGACTTCCTCGCGATCGTCGCCGCCGACCTCGGCTCGATCTGCGAACGCCGTACCGACCGGCTGCTCGACAAGAGCCGCTCGCACGGCCTGCCGCCGTTCCTCGCGGACGACGCCGGGGTCGACTCCGGTCTGATGATCGCCCAGTACACCCAGGCCGCCCTGGTCAGCGAGATGAAGAGGCTGGCCGTTCCCGCCTCCGCCGACTCGATCCCGTCCTCCGCGATGCAGGAGGACCACGTCTCCATGGGCTGGTCCGCCGCCCGCAAGCTCCGTACCGTCGTGGACAACCTGGCCCGGATCGTCGCCGTCGAGCTGTACGCGGCGACCCGCGCGGTGGAGATCCGCGCCGCCGAAGGTCTCGTCCCCGCCCCCGCCTCGCAGGCCGCCGTGGCCGCGCTGCGGGCCGCCGGAGCCGAGGGCCCGGGCCCGGACCGCTTCCTCGCGCCGGACCTGGCCGCCGCCGACACGTTCGTACGCGAAGGGCGCCTGGTCGCGGCCGTGGAGCCGGTCACCGGACCGCTGGCCTGAGCCGCCCCCGTACGTACGTAAGAGGGCTGCCGCACCTGTCCGGAGCGGCAGCCCTTCGTCGTACGTCCGGGATCAGAGCGCCGGGCGCGCACCCGTCACGGAGCGGCGGACCGAGTAGGTGACGAAGGCGGTGCCGAGGCCCAACAGGGCGGTGCCGCCGACGAGATACGGGGTGGTCTCCGGGCCGGCACCGGTGTCGGCGAGGCGCGCGTCCGAGGCGTCGTCAGCGGCGCCGACGGCCGCGCGGTCGGCCGGGGCGGCCGGTGCGGACTGCGGGCGGTTCTCCCCGGTGTCCCCGGTCGCGTTGGCCGACGGGACGAACCAGAGAGCGGCCAGCAGCGTGCCTGCGGCGGTGGCGGTCAGCAGTGTGCGACGAGCGACGGACACAGATTCGATCCCCTTGCGACAACCATGAGTTAGCCCCGTGGGCCGATGCTAAGCAAAGCAGCGGGTCGGTGGAAAGTCGCGGCCTCGCCGAGCCTTACGCTCCGGCCTATGAGCACAGAAGAGACATCCAGGTTTGTTCGACTTCGCGTGGAGATGGTGCTGGAGGTCACCGACCTCGACGCCCTGACCGGCACCGCCCTCGAATCCATCGCCGCCGAGTACGGGGACCCCGTCGCTGCGGTCGCCGGCACCGACACCGCCGAGGAGCGGATGCATGCCGAGGCCACGGTCCGGGCAGACGGTGCTGAGGCCCTCGCCTCCCTGGTCGACCCGTTCGACCTGGTCAGCGAGGTGCCCGGGGTCGAACTCGCCCAGGCCTCCTGGAGCAGCGAGTCCATCGAGTACGACCCCGACGCGGAGGGCTGGGACGAGGCGGACGACGGTGACGAGGGCCTCTTCCTGCCGCAGGACGAGGGCGACGAGGAGGGGTACGGCGACGCGGTCGCGCACAATGGGAAGAACGACGGCGAGGACGGTGACCCCGCGCAGCGGGTGTGACGTGTGAGAACACCGGCCCCGGCCCCGCTCACCCGCGGACCGGGGCCGCGCCGTGCGGCGACGGAAACCGGGGCCCGATCGCGGGAACCACCGCCCGCGGGGCCGCGTCGATGAGTGGTGTTCCCCACATCTGTCGTGGATGCGGAACGGAGCACCCGTTCCGGGTGTTCTTGGAACATTGACGGGGAATAGCCGCCTGGCGGCCCCGTCCGGGGATTTTGGGGAATCGGCAACGATGGAGAAGCGTGTGATGACGGACAGCAAGCGGCGCAGGGGCCTCGTGGCCGTGTCCGCACTGCTCGGCGGCGTGCTGGTGCTTTCGGCCTGTACCGACGACGGCGACAAGGGCGGAAAGACGAGCGCCGGGAGTTCGGAGTCGTCGCAGCAGGAGGTGGACAAGGCGGCAGCCGAGGACGCCTCCGAGGCGCAGATAGCGATCAAGCCGAAGAACGGCGCCACCAACGCCAGCATCAACAACGCGGCCCAGGTCACCGTCGCCAAGGGCAAGCTCACCGAGGTCGTCATGACCACGGCCGACGGCACCCCGGTCGAGGGCACGCTGGCGGCCGACGGGTCCAGCTGGAAGCCCGCGGGCCAGCTGGAGCGCTCCACCACGTACAAGATCGACGCCACGGCGGAGGACTCGAAGGGCCGCAAGGCGCACGAGAACAGCTCCTTCACCACCGTCTCGCCCGACAACAGCTTCATCGGGAACTTCACCCCCGAGGACGGCTCCACGGTCGGCGTCGGGATGCCCGTCTCGATCAACTTCAACAAGGCGATCACGGACAAGAAGGCCGTCCAGGACGGCATCACCGTGACCTCCAGCAGCGGCCAGGAGGTCGTCGGCCACTGGTTCAACGGCCAGCGCCTGGACTTCCGCCCGCAGGACTACTGGCAGGGCGGTTCCACCGTCACCCTGAAGCTGGCGCTGGACGGCGTCGAGGGTGCGGACGGCGTCTACGGCGTCCAGCAGAAGACCGTCACCTTCAAGATCGGCCGTAACCAGGTCTCCACCGTCGACGCGAAGACCAAGCAGATGACGGTCACCCGCGACGGCAAGACCATCAAGACGATCCCGATCTCCGCGGGCTCCCCCGACAACCCCACGTACAACGGTCAGATGGTGATCTCCGAGAAGCACAAGGAGACCCGGATGAACGGCGCCACCGTCGGCTTCACCGATGACGACGGCAAGGGCGAGTACGACATCAAGGACGTGCCGCACGCCATGCGGCTGTCCACGTCGGGCACCTTCATCCACGGCAACTACTGGGGCAAGGGCATCTTCGGCAACGCCAACACCAGCCACGGCTGTGTGGGCCTCGCCGACGTGAAGGGCGCGAACGACCCCAACGCGCCGGGCGCCTGGTTCTACGACAACTCGATCGTCGGCGACGTGGTCATCGTCCAGAACTCCCCGGACAAGACCATCACCCCGGACAACGGCCTCAACGGCTGGAACATGAGCTGGGCCGAGTGGACGGCCGGCTCCCAGGCCTGACCCCCGCTCCTCCGCACCACCCCCGTCCCCGCCCGAAGGCGGCGGCCCCGGAACACTCCGGGGCCGCCGCCTTCGGCGTTGCCGGGCCAGGCATGACCTCCGGGGTAATCGACGCCCTCCGCCCGGCCCGGCAGCATCGTGGGTGTCCCGGAGACCGCCCGGGAACCGCCCCGACGCCACCACGGAGGACCGGCCATGACCGCGTACGCCATCGCCCATCTGCACCCCGCCGACGGCCCCGTCCAGGACGAGGTGCTGAGCTACATCGAGCGGATCCAAGCCACCATGAAGCCTTACGGGGGCCGCTTCCTGGTGCACGGCGCCGAGGTGGAGGTGGTGGAGGGGGCCTGGCCCGGTGCGGTGGTGATCATCGGCTTCCCGGGGGTCGAGGAGGCCCGCGCCTGGTACGCCTCGCCCGCGTACCGGGAGATCCTGCCGCTGCGTACCCGGCATCTCGGCGGTGACGTGATCATCGTTCCGGGCGTCGGCCCGGAGTACGACGCGTCGGCCACCGCGGCGGCGATGCGGACGGCGCGGGAGCGTACGGCCGGGGGCCGTGCGGCGCAGGTCCGTACGGAGCAGGACGGCACGGCGCAGGACCGTGCGGCGCAGGAGGCCGAAGGCGACCCGGCTCAGTCCGTACGCTCCTCCGCCACCGCCGCCCGGTAGCTCCGCAGGTCGCTGCGGAGGACCTGGCGCACCCCCGCGAGGTCCTCGTGGCCCTCTGCGGGGCAGCCACCGGGCCGCTCCGGGCCGTTGGGTGACGCAGGGCCCCGGAGCCGGTGCCAGGGCTGGAGCGGCAGCCAGAGGAGCCCGTACAGCCAGCGCAGCACCAGCCGGCGGAACTCCGGCCGGCCCGCGTCGGGCAGCCGGATCACCCGGACGCCCATGATCAGCTTTCCGGCGCTCGCCCGGACCGCCAGCGTCAGCAGCACCTGGTTGGCGAACGACAGCGCGACGAGCTGGACCACCAGCAGAGCGACCGCGTGCCCCGCCCCGCCGGAATGCAGACAGGACCGCACCAGCAGGCCCACCGCCAGCAGGCACAGGTAGGCGTCGAGCCCGACCGCCAGATAGCGCCGCATGTCACCCGTGCCCTTGGGGACGCGCGGCCGCCCCCGGGGCGCCGGGGCGGGATACACGGAGGCGCGGGCGTACGCCGGGTACGCGGCCCGTGGAACCGCCTGCCCGTACGGCGCCGGGGGCGGTGCGGGGGGCGGTTCCGGACGGGACAGCGCGGGGCCGCTCCCGGCCCGGCGCACTCCGTACAGCGCCCGTAACTCGTCAGGAGGCTGCCCTCTCCGACGCCCCCGCGGCTTCGTCATGGGGGCATCATGACTGATCGTCAGGCGGGGTGTCCCTGTTCCTGACGGGTAACTCCCACGGCCCCGCGTTGTTTCACCGGACCCTTACGGTTGGCGGCCCCCGGGCGCACGAAAGGGCCGTTCCCGGCCGCACGGACACGTCGTTCCCGGCCGGCCGGCGATGGCGGGGGTGTAGCCCGCTCCACCCCCGATACGGGGGCGCTCTCCCTCCCCGCGGCGCGCCCCGGCCGACAGACTCGGAGCATCACCGACCACGGAGGCATCGCCGTCATGAAGTCCCTGCTCTGGCTCGTCCTGTCCGCCGCACTCGCCGCCAACGTCTTCCTGAGTCTCGCCGTCGAGGAGAGTGGCCTCCAGATCGCCCTGAGCGTCGCCGCGGGCGTCACCGCGATCGCCTCCGGGATCGGGCTCTGGATGCTGCGCGACCCACAGGAGAGCTGAAGCGGGATGTGATGTTCGTCACTCCAAGGTTCGCGGCCGGGGCGGCGGCCCGGGCCTGCGTGCTCCGCCCGTGACAGCGGTTCGGCGGGCGGCCCGGAGCCCGGCGGAGCACTCCGGACGCTGATCAAAACGCCTGATCATGGTCAATATGTGGATGGTCCTCGAAGATCATCGGGCCGCACTGGAGAATCGGACCGTACGACGGTCCTGCGTATCGCCCGGCCGGGCGACGGCCGCGCGGTCCTCCCGAGCGGGAGTCCGCGGGCCTCCGGCGGGGGAGGCGGACCGGTGGCGCCCTCCGGGACGGGGGCGCCGACGCGCACGAGCCCGACCACGGAAGGTCAGAATCAGATGCCGGTCATCCCCGACTCGCCCGACTCCGCCCGCACGCACGACGCCGCGGCCCGCGTCATCGAGCCGCTCTACGCCGAGATCCTGCGCCGCAACCAGGGTGAGCAGGAGTTCCACCAGGCGGTCCGCGAGGTCCTGGAGACGCTCGGGCCGGTGCTGACCCGGCGGCCCGAGTTCGTCGACGCGCGCATCATCGAGCGGATATGCGAGCCGGAGCGCCAGCTGATCTTCCGGGTGCCGTGGTCGGACGACTCCGGCGACATCCACGTCAACCGCGGCTTCCGGGTGGAGTTCTCCAGCTCGCTCGGCCCCTACAAGGGCGGCCTGCGCTTCCACCCCTCGGTCAACCTCGGCATCGTGAAGTTCCTCGGCTTCGAGCAGATCTTCAAGAACGCCCTCACCGGCATGCCGATCGGCGGCGGCAAGGGCGGCGCGGACTTCGACCCCAAGGGCCGCTCCGACGCCGAGATCATGCGGTTCTGCCAGTCCTTCATGACCGAACTCCACCGCCACCTGGGGGAGTACACCGACGTCCCCGCCGGTGACATCGGCGTCGGCGGCCGCGAGATCGGCTACCTCTTCGGCCAGTACAAGCGGATCACCAACCGCTACGAGTCCGGCGTCCTCACCGGCAAGGGCCTCGGCTGGGGCGGCGCACAGGCCCGCACGGAGGCCACCGGCTACGGCACGGTCCTGTTCACCGCCGAGATGCTGCGCAGCCGGGGCGAGTCGCTGGAGGGCCAGACCGTCGCGGTCTCCGGCTCCGGCAACGTCGCCATCTACGCCGTGGAGAAGGCCCAGCAGCTCGGCGCGACCGTGGTGACCTGCTCGGACTCCGGCGGCTACGTCGTCGACGAGAAGGGCATCGACCTCGCCCTCCTCAAGGAGATCAAGGAGACCGGCCGGGGCCGGGTCTCGGAGTACGCCGAACGACGCGGCGCCCACGCCCGGTTCGTGCCCGGTACGGGGGTGTGGTCGGTCCCCGTGGACGTGGCCCTGCCCTGCGCCACGCAGAACGAACTGCACGAGGCGGACGCGCTGGACCTCGTACGCAACGGGGTCAAGGCGGTCGCGGAGGGCGCCAACATGCCCACCACCCCGGAGGCGGTACGGGTCTTCCAGGAGGCGGGCGTCGCCTTCGCCCCCGGCAAGGCGGCCAACGCGGGCGGGGTCGCGACGAGCGCGCTGGAGATGCAGCAGAACGCGTCCCGGGACTCGTGGTCCTTCGCCCACACCGAGGAGCGGCTCGCCGAGATCATGCGGCACATCCACGACTCCTGCTACACGACCGCCGAGCGGTACGGCAGCCCCGGCAACTACGTGGTGGGCGCGAACATCGCGGGCTTCGAGCTGGTCGCGGACGCGATGCTGGCGCAGGGTCTGATCTGACCGTACGCGGCGAGGCGTCGGTGCCGGTGGGGGTGTCGCCGGCACCGCCACCCCGCGTGGGCGAGGCCGCCAGGTGTGGTCTCCCTCGCGCGGGGGAGCGTGTTGGCTCGCGCGGGGGATTCCTCGGCGTGCCTGTTCCGCGAGGGTGGAGTCATGACGTTGAAGATCCTTCACCGGCCCCCGTCCGCCGATGACACCGAGAGGCCCGTTCCCCGCTGGGCGATACGCCTGGCCTACGCGTTACCGCTGTTACTGCTGCCGGCGTGCCTGTGGCGGCTGCCCTTCGCCGTGCACTGCACGATGGGGCAGGAGGCTCAGGACGGCAGCCTGCCGGCCTACTGGCTGAGCATCCCGTACGTGCTCGGGCTCAGCGTGCTGACGGAAGTGGTCGCGATCCTGACCATCGGGCTGGTCCGGGGCTGGGGAGAGGCGGCGCCCGCCTGGATACCGCTCATCGTCGGCAGACGCGTCCGGCCGATGACGGCTGTCGTCCCCGGATGAGCCCCGGAAGGAGTCGTTCACGCGGGCGGGCGGCGGCGGTAGTACTCCGCGCAGCCCGTGTTCAGGACCAGGACGACGGCGAACACCCCGGCCGCGACCGGGTGCCCCACCCCGTACACCGCCGCCGCACCGCCGCCGAGGACCAGTGCCTTCACCGCCAGCACCCCCGCGAGCGGGGGCCTGAACCGGGCGCGGGGCGCGGCGAACAGCCCCCACAGGGTCACGGCCGCAGCCGGCGCCCCGAGACCGAGCAGCACCGATACGAGGGCTCCGTCCACGGCGGTGAAGCCCCACCAGGCGAGGCAGCCGATCGCCGCGAGCTCCAGCAGGAAGGCGAGGACTTCGTTGGCGGCGAACCAGGGGTGCTGCCGGAGAGCGTGTGGATCGTGGTGCCCCGCACGCCCCGCGGCCCGCCGTTCTCGCCTCATCCTGACCCCCTGAAGAGAACCCGCTGTCGGTCGGGACGATAGCCCGGGCGTGACCACGACGGCCGTCCTTTCCCTTCGGAACCGGTGGCCTGTCACGCGACTTCGCCGTCAGCAGATCCGCCGGGAGCGCAACGCCCGGCCCGTGTCGGGGCGGTGTCCCGCTCCTAGGCTGGGACGGTGAGCATCCGAGCGACGAACCAGGCCGACGTGATCCCTCTGCGCCCGCTCCCGACGGCGGCGTCTCCGGCGATCCCCGCGACACCGGAGCTGCCGGGCCTGCCCCGGGAACCGCTCTGGCGTGACCTCGTCGGAGAGGTGCTGCGCCGTGAACGGCAGGCGCAGGGACGGACGTTGAAGGAGGTGTCCGAGGCGGCCCGGATCTCCATGGCGTACCTCTCCGAGGTGGAGCGCGGCCGCAAGGAGGCCTCCTCCGAGGTGTTGGCCGCCGCGGCCCAGGCGCTCGGCCTGAGTCTCGCGGACGTCCTGGCGCTGGCCGGAGAGCGGCTGGTCAGCCTCACGGCGATGCGGTCCCGGCCCCGGTCCGGGGTCGGGACGCTGGGGGCGGCGGGCGGTCACCGGTCGGTGCGGACGGCGGGCCCGGCTCGTCGGGGCGGACCGGCGGGCCCGATGGGCGGCGTGCTGCTGGCGGCCTGACCCGAGGGGGCGTGAGGGGGTGTGAGGGGGTGTTACGCGTGCGGTCGCCCGGGCGCGGGAGGGACGTTGCGTGCGGTCGCTCGGGCACCTCGGAGGGGTATTGCGCGCGGTCGCTCGGCACGCGGGAGGGCACGTTACGGCCGGTCGTGGTCGCCCCGGGGTGCCCGGTCCGCGAGGGCTCGTACCTCGGCGGCGACGGCGGCGTGCCGTTCGCGCGGGATGTCGTGGCCGACGCCCGGCTGGAGGACGANNCGGCGGTGGCCCGGCCGGCCGAGGGCTTGAGCAGCGGGTCGTCCGTGCCGTGCAACACCAGTGTGGGGAGGCGCAGTTCGGACAGGTCCGGGCCGTGCCAGGGGGCGCCGATCTGGCGGGACTGGGCGTCCGG
>MUNB01000086.1 GCA_002154345.1 Streptomyces griseus | reverse complement strand
GCCGACGACCGGCGGTTACCCGGTCGTCGGCGTCGTCCCCGAACGCTCCCTCGCCGCGGCGGCGCAGGCGGTGCCGGGAACCCGGCTGCGTTTCGTACGTGCCTGAGCGCGGCGGGACCGCGAGGCCCCGCCGCGCTCAGGCCACCTCGGGCCTCACGCGCCCTTGAAGGTGCGCAGCCGCAGGGAGTTGCCGACCACGAAGACGGACGAGAACGCCATCGCGGCTCCGGCGATCATCGGGTTGAGGAGTCCGGCGGCGGCCAGCGGAAGGGCGGCGACGTTGTAGGCGAAGGCCCAGAAGAGGTTGGTGCGGATGGTGGAGAGGGTGCGGCGGGAGAGGCGGATCGCGTCGGCGGCGGCGTTGAGGTCGCCGCGGACCAGCGTGAGGTCGCCCGCCTCGATGGCGGCGTCGGTGCCCGTGCCCATCGCGAGGCCCAGATCGGCCTGGGCGAGGGCGGCGGCGTCGTTGACCCCGTCCCCGACCATCGCGACCGAACGGCCCTCCGCCTGAAGGCGCTTGACCACATCGACCTTGTCCTGCGGCATGACCTCCGCGTACACCTCGTCGATGCCGACCTCGGCGGCCACCGACTCTGCCACGGCCCGGTTGTCGCCGGTGAGGAGGATCGGGGTCAGGCCGAGGTCACGGAGCCGGCGGACGGCCTCGGCGCTGGTGTCCTTCACCGCGTCGGCGACCTCCAGCACCGCGCGCGCCTCACCGTCCCAGGCGACCGTGATCGCGGTACGCCCGGCGGCCTCGGCGGCCTTCTTCGCCTCGGCGAGGGGGGCGGGAAGGCGGATCTCCCACTCGGCCAGCAGCTGTTCGCGCCCGACGAGAACGGCGTGGCCCTCGACGACGCCCTGGACGCCGAGCCCGGGGACGTTCTGGAAGTCCTCGGGGGTGGGCAGCGGGCCGGTGGCGTCGGTGGCGGCGGTGGCGACGGCCTGGGCGATGGGGTGTTCGGAGGCGTTCTCCAACGCGCCTGCCAGCCGCAGCACTTCGGCCTCGGTGGTGGTGTCGGTGGTGTGGGTGGTCTGGAGGGTCATGCGGCCGGTGGTGACGGTGCCGGTCTTGTCGAGGACGATGGTGTCGGCGCGGCGGGTGGTCTCCAGCACCTCAGGACCCTTGATGAGGATGCCGAGTTGGGCGCCGCGGCCGGTGCCGACCATGAGGGCGGTGGGGGTGGCGAGGCCGAGGGCGCAGGGGCAGGCGATGATGAGGACGGCGACGGCCGCGGTGAAGGCGGCGGTGAGTCCGGCGTCGTTGCCGAGCCAGAAGCCGAGGGTGGCCAGGGCGAGGGCGATGACGATGGGGACGAAGACGGCGGAGATGCGGTCGGCGAGGCGTTGTGCGGAGGCTTTGCCGTTCTGGGCGTCTTCGACGAGGCGGGCCATGCGGGCGAGTTGGGTGTCGGCGCCGACGCGGGTGGCTTCGACGACGAGGCGTCCGCCGGCGTTGAGGGTGGCTCCGGTGACGGTGTCGCCGACCGAGACCTCCACGGGCACGGACTCACCCGTCAGCATCGAGGCGTCCACGGCGGACGAGCCCTCGACCACGGTCCCGTCCGTCGCGATCTTCTCCCCGGGACGCACGACGAAGCGATCGCCGACGACGAGCTCGCCCGTCGGGACACGTACCTCCCTGCCCGCCCTGAGCACGGCGACGTCCTTGGCGCCCAGATGCATCAGCGCCCGCAGCGCCGCGCCGGACTTCCGCTTCGCGCGGGCTTCCAGGTAGCGGCCCAGCAGGATGAACGTGATGACCCCGGCCGCCACCTCCAGGTAGATCGTCGAGGTGGCGTCGGCGCGCGAGACGGTGAGGTCGAAGCCGTGGCGCATGCCGGGCATGCCCGCGTCGCCGAGGAACAGGGCCCACAGCGACCAGCCGAACGCGGCGAGCGTGCCGAGCGAGACCAGGGTGTCCATCGTGGCCGCACCGTGCTTCGCGTTGGTCCAGGCGGCGCGGTGGAACGGCCAGGCCGCCCCAGACGACGACCGGCGCGGCGAGGGTGAGGCTCAGCCACTGCCAGGAGTCGAACTGGAGGGCCGGGATCATGGCGAGCAGGACGACGGGGGCGGCGAGCACGGCGGAGACGACGAGACGCTGCCGGAGGGAGTCGGAGTCGGTGGAGGCGTCCGGTTCCGCGACACCGCCCGGGGCGGCTTCTGCTTCCGCTTCCGCCTCCGGTTCGGGTTCCGGTTTCGTCTCTGCTTCTGCTCCTGCTTCTGTTCCTGCTTTGGCTTTGGCTTTCGCTTCCGCGTTCGGTGCCGGTGCGGCTTCCGCCGCTGGTGCCGCCGCTGCCGGCGCCTTCCGCTCCGGTCGGGTGACAGGGCGGGCCGTGTAGCCGGTCTTCTCGACCGTGGCGACGAGGTCGCCCAGCTCCAGCCCCTCCCCGAAGGTGACGCGGGCCTTCTCGGTCGCGTAGTTCACCGTGGCGGTGACGCCGTCCATCCGGTTGAGCTTCTTCTCGACGCGGGCCGCACACGAGGCGCAGGTCATCCCACCGATCATGAGCTCGGCCTCTGAGGCGTCGGCGGCCGGGTGGTCGGCTGCTGCTGTGCTGGCCATGTCCGGAACTCCTGAGAAACGCAGATCGGGCCGTACCCCACCAGTATCGGCTGGTGAGGCCGGCCCGACGACGAACGAGGTGCTGCTGCTCCGGGCAGGCCTTCAGGCGGCCGGGCCGAGGAGCTCGTACCCGGCCTCGTCGACGGCGGCACGGACGGCGTCCTCGGTCAGCGGGGCCTTGGAGGTGACGGTGACCAGGCCGGTGGCGGCGACGGCCGCGACCGAGGTCACGCCCGCGAGCGCGGAGATCTCCTCCGACACGGCGCCCTCGCAGTGGCCGCAGGTCATGCCCTTGACCTCGTACACGGCGGTGACCGCGTCGGTCCCCTCGATCCGCACGTCGGCCGCGCCGTCGTGGCAGGAGCCGGTGGGCGAGCAGCAGGAGCCGGTGGACTGGGCGGTCTCGGTCTCGGCGGTCATGACGTTCTCCTCTTCGCGGACACGTTTCGGCGGCACGGCGGGGCGCATGGGGCCGCAGAGGCCTCCGTGGCGCCCCGTCCACTCCACACTATACCCCTAGGGGGTATGAATGCGCTCCGGTGGTGCTGTGTGTCGGTCGGTGACGATCCACGGTGGTGGCCGGTGGCGGTCTACGGCGCGTGCGGCGCCTGCTGCGGCACGGCGTCGCAGACCAGGGGGTCCAGGTAGCGGAACATGACCGTCTTCAGCTCCTGGATGTAGGCCTCGCGCTCCTCGCCCTCGTGGGCCATGATCAGGTCCAGCCCGGCCTTGAAGATCATGAAGGCCATGTCGGCGATCCGGTGGACCTGCTCGGCGGGCGCGTCCGGGAGGTAGCCGGCGAGCACCGATTCGACCCGCGTCAGCATCGTGGCGTGCAGCGTGTCGTGCTCCTCGGTGATCCGGCCCGGGATCTCCGAGCCGTGCATCAGGACGGAGAAGGCCGGGTTCTCG
Organism: Streptomyces griseus; assembly: GCA_002154345.1. Lineage (GTDB taxonomy): Bacteria > Actinomycetota > Actinomycetes > Streptomycetales > Streptomycetaceae > Streptomyces > Streptomyces caviscabies. The sequence goes on along the minus strand of MUNB01000086.1, from coordinate 7,246 downwards.
CAGTTGAAGGCGATCAGCGGGTCGAGGATGGCGTCCAGCATGCGGTCGAGCGGCAGCTCGATATGGCTCTGCGAGAAGGCGGCGCCGTAGGTGTCCCGCCAGCGGTTGAGCAGCTGGTCGCCGAGCTCGACGGCGATGGCCTCCTTGTTCGGGAAGAACTGGTAGAGCGTGCCCGGCGACACCCCGGCCTCGCGGGCGATGGCGTTGGTGCTGGATGCGGTGTAGCCGCTGGTGCAGAAGACGTCGGCGGCGGCCCGGAGCAGCTGGGCGATGCGGGCCTCGCCGCGTGCCTGGCGGCGGCGAGGGCGGGCGGAGCCCGGCGCTCCGTCGGCCGCATGGGTGGTGGATCCGCCGTCTGCTCCGTCTGCTCCGTCTGCTCCGTCTGCTCCGCCCGCTGCGGCGCCCTTGGTGGCTTTGGCCTCCGACACGGTCAATCCCCGGCTCTCATGATGCGGTTGACAAACACGAGTGGTCGCTCGCATTCTAGTGGAACGCGAGCGACGACTCGTGTTTGCCAGGGTAAGTGGCAATGACCGACCCATGCTGCCTTGTGCTGCCCGGGTCTCGGTGAAGGGGACACCGCACCATGTCCGAAGTCAACCGTTCCGCGCCGCCTTCGGTCGGCGGCTGGACCCGGTTCGTCACCGCCCGGCCGCGGCTCGCGCTGCTGGCCGCGCTGGTGATCACCGCACTCGCCGTGTTCGCCGGGAGCGGGGTGGCGGACCGGATGGGCAGCGGCGGCTGGCAGGCCCCCGACGCCGAGTCGACCTATGCGACCGAGGCGCTGGCGCGGGAGTTCCCCGCCTCCCAGCCCAATCTGCTCCTGCTGGTGGACAGCGGCTCCGCGACGGTCGACGACCCGGCGGTGGCCGCCGAAGCCGCCCGCCTCGTCGAGCGCCTGGAGGCCGAGCAGGGGATCTCGGGCATCGGGTCCTACTGGGGGACGCAAGCGCCCGCGCTGCGCTCCGAGGACGGCCACGAGGCGATCATCGCCGCCCGGATCGGGGGCGACGAGAAGACCGCCGGTGAGACCCTCGACCGGATAGCCCCGGACTTCGCGGGGGAGAGGGGGCCGGTGACGGTCTCCATCGGCGGGCCCGTCGCCGTGCAGCACGAGATGCAGACGATCATCCAGGAGGATCTGCTGCGGGCCGAGCTGATCGCCCTGCCGGTGACGCTCGTCCTGCTGGTCATGGTCTTCGGCAGTGCCGTGGCCGCGATGCTGCCGCTCGGCGTCGGCATCGTCGCCATCCTCGGTACCAACGCGGTGCTGCGGGGCCTGACGGAGTTCACCGACGTTTCGGTCTTCGCCATGAACCTCACGACGGCCCTCGGCCTCGGACTCGCCATCGACTACGCCCTGTTCATCGTCCGCCGCTTCCGCGAGGAGCTGGCCGGCGGGGCGGACCCCCGGACGGCGGTGGGCACGACCCTGCGGACCGCCGGGCGTACGGTGCTGTTCTCCGCGCTGACCGTGGCCGTGTCGTTGTCGGCCATGCTGGTCTTCCCGCAGTACTTCCTGCGGTCCTTCGCCTACGCCGGGATCGCCGTGGTCCTGCTGGCCGCCGCTGCCGCGCTGATCCTGCTGCCCGCGGCGCTGGTCCTGCTCGGCCACCGGATCAACTCGCTGGACCTGCGCCGGCTGCTGCGCCGCCGCAAGAAGGACACCTCCACCGAGGGCGACTTCGCGGGCACGGGCGCGAACGCGGGCGCGGGCGCCTCGCCCGGCCGGGGCTGGGCGAAGCTGGCGGCGCTGGTGATGCGCAGGGCGCCCGTCTTCGCCGTCGTCACCACCGTCGGGCTCCTGCTGCTCGGACTGCCGTTCCTGGGCGTCAAGTTCGGCACCGCGGACGACCGTCAGCTGCCGGCCGGCGCGGAGTCCCGGGTCGTCCAGGAACACATCCGCGACGGATTCCCCGGCAGCCCCGGCGGCGGCCTGGAGGTGCTGGCCGAGGGACAGGGTTCTCCCGCCGAGTACGCGGACCTGAAGAGCCGGATCGAGCAACTGCCCGGCGTCCTGCGGGTCGACGGCCCGGTCACCGCGGACTCCGTGGCCTACTACAGCGTGCTGCCCGAGGGCGAAGCCGTCGGCGAGGAGACCCAGCAGCTCGTACGGGACCTGAGGGCGGTGCCCTCCGCCTCCTCCCTCGACACCTCGGTGACGGGCACGGCGGCGGTCCTCGTCGACTCCAAGGACGCCATAGCCGACCGGCTGCCCTGGGCGATGGCGATCATCGTGGTCGTGACCCTGCTCCTGGTCTTCCTGCTCACCGGCAGCGTGCTCATTCCGCTCCAGGCGGTCGTGCTCAACGCCCTCAGTCTGACCGCGATGTTCGGAGCGGTGGTCTGGGTCTTCCAGGACGGACATCTCTCCGGACTGCTTGCCTTCACCAGTACGGGCGACATCGAGACGACGCTGCCCGTCCTGATGTTCTGCGTGGCCTTCGGACTCTCCATGGACTACGGGGTCTTCCTGATATCCCGGATCAAGGAGGAGTACGACCGCACCGGCGACCACGAGCACTCCGTCACCTTCGGACTCCGCCACACCGGCGGGCTGATCACCGCGGCCGCCGTGATCCTCGCGGTCGTGATGGTGGCCATCGGCACCTCGCGGGTCACCAACACCAAGATGCTGGGGCTCGGTATCGCCCTCGCCGTCCTGATGGACGCCATGGTGGTGCGCAGCCTGCTGGTTCCGGCGGTGATGAAGCTGATGGGCCGCTCCACCTGGTGGGCCCCCGCGCCTCTGCGGGCCTTCCACCGCAGGTTCGGCCTGAGCGAAGGGGATGCGGCCCCGGTCGGCCCGGCCGCTCCGGAGACTCCGGGCGACCGGGGTGGCCCCGGGGGCGCCGGGCCCACGGCGGAGGTCGAGGAAATATCGGGCGCGGGCGCGGAGATCGCCGAACCGGCGAGACGCTGAGACCGACGAGACGCCGAGACCGGCGAAAGGAAACCGGTTCGGAAACAGCCCTCGGGGAAGCCGGGAAGGGCCTCGGGGCGCCGCGTGACGGGCCCGCGTGGCACCGAACGGATGGCGGGCGGGGGCCGGGTCCCCCGCCCGCTCCGGAAGGCGTCAAAGCCCCGTCGGCGGTATCGGTGAAGCGCCGCTGACCTGGGATTTCATGCTCATCGAGCCTAAAATTCCCTCAACGGAAAAGGGGGCCCGGATGGACCGGAACGTTCGTACGGCGGACGACGTATTGGCTTTGATGGACGGTCTGTTCGCCCCGGAGGCGGACCGGTGGACGACCGGTGGGACGTCCTGGTGGGACGCGTTCTACGCGGACCGGTCGAAGCCGGTGCCGTTCTTCGCGGACAAGCCCGACGAGAACCTCGACGCGTATCTCCGCCGGGGGCGGATCACCCCGGGCCGCGCGCTCGAACTGGGCTGTGGGCCCGGCCGTAACGCGCTCCACCTGGCGTCGCTCGGCTTCGACGTCGACGCGGTCGACCTCTCCCCGGCGGCGCTGGCCTGGGCCCGCGAGCGGGCCGAGAAGGCGGGAGCCGGCTCCATCCGGTTCCACCTCGGTGACGCGTTCGCCCTGACGGCGGCGGGGGCGCCCCTGGCCGGACCGTACGACCTGATCTACGACTCAGGCTGCTTCCACCACCTGCCGCCCCACCGGCGGATCAGCTACCTCGCCCTCCTGGGGCGCTGCCTCGCACCCGGCGGTCACTTCGCGCTCACCTGCTTCGCCGCCGGGGAGGGCGGGATGGGTTCGGAACTTCCGGACTCCGAGCTCTACCTGACGGGTGGTCTGCACGGCGGGCTCGCCTATACGGACGACGAGCTGCGCCATGTCTTCTCCGGCCTGACGGAGACAGAGGGGATGGCGGAGGTAGAGCTGCGCCGGATGAACGACGAGGCGCCCGGATCCCCGCTCTTCGGGGAGCCGTTCCTGTGGACGGCTCTCTTCCGCAGGCCGGCCGGCCAGGGGTAGCGAGGTAGCGGGGGCCTGGAACAGCCGCGAGCGCCGAGGTGTCCGCGCCGGGCGTCAACGGCCCCTGTTGCGGGGTCGGGAGGCGACCCAGGCGCGGACGGTGTCGCCGTACCAGTACGGCTTCCCGTTCTTCACCTGGTCGGGCGGCGGAAGGAGCCCGTGCTTGCGATAGGAGCGGACGGTGTCCGGCTGGACCTGGATGTGCGCGGCAATGTCCTTGTAGGACCAGAGCGTTCTGTCCGTCATCGGTGACACCTCTCTGCACTTCTCAAGCCGACGATCACTCAGCCTGTGCTCGGTTGAACGACCTTGGCCGACAGGCGGGGTGGGGCTGTCGACCGGCTGTGACAGAAAGCCCGCGTAACGGAGATATGTGTACCGAAACGGTTACTGCTGTGGCAGAAAGGATGAACCGGGGCCGGTGTTGCGGATCGCCGCCACTGTCGGACCCGGGTGCCACGATGAGGGCCATGAGTACTTCCGAACGTCCGATGCCCCCGCTGCTCGCCGACGAACGCACCTCTCTGGAGAGCTGGCTGGACTTCTACCGCGCCACCCTTGCCCAGAAGTGCGCCGACCTGCCCGAGAAGGGCCTGCGTGAGGCGTCCGCCGCGCCCTCGCCGATCACCCTGCTCGGACTGCTCCAGCACCTGGCGGAGGTCGAGCGGAACTGGTTCCGCCGGGTGCTCGCCCAGGAGGACGTCCCACCGCTCCACGCTCCTCCGGCCGGCGGCGGAGACGGGACTCAGGGCCACGCGGGAGGCTGGGAGCTCGCCGAGGACTCCACCCACGAGCAGGCGCTCGCGCGGTGGGAGGCCGAGGTGGCGAGGGCCCGGCAGAACTGCGCGGCCCGAGCGCTCGACGACACCAGCCCGTTCATGGGCGGGCAGGTCACGCTGCGCTGGATCTACACGCACATGATCGGCGAGTACGCCCGGCACTGCGGCCACGCCGACCTGATCCGCGAACGCGTCGACGGCCGCACGGGAATCTGACCCGGGGGCCTCGGGTGCCTTGGGGCCTCGGGTGCCTCGGGTGCCTCGGGTGCCTTGGGGCGGAGGCCTCAGGACGCCGGGCCGGGCGAGCGGGTGCCGCCGCAGTTGCGGAGGAACTCGCGGGTGCGGCGCGCGATGGGAAACGGCTTGTCCGGCGGGCAGGGGTACATGTCCTGCTCCACGATCGCGAACAGGTCGACGTCCAGGGCGCGGGCCGCGTCCAGGACCGGTTCCAGGGCGGGGACTCCGCCGGGCGGCTCGCACATCACGCCCCGCGCCACCGCCGGTCCGAACGGCACCTCCTCCGCCACCACCGTTGCCAGGATCTCCGGATCGACCTGCTTGAGATGGAGGTAGCCGATGCGTTCCCCGTACGTCTCGATGAGCTTGACGCTGTCGCCGCCGCAGTAGGCGTAGTGCCCGGTGTCCAGGCAGAGCGAGACCAGGTCCGGATCGGTGGCGTCGAGGAAGCGGTTGACGTTCTCCTCGGTGTCGATGTGGGTGTCGGCGTGCGGATGGACGACGATCCGCAGCCCGAACCGCTCCCGGACCTCCCGGCCCAGCCGCTCCGTCTGGGCCGTCAGGTCCCGCCACTGGGCGGGCGTGAGCGTGCGGTCCTCCAGCACCTCGCCCGTCTTGTCGTCGCGCCAGAAGGAGGGGATGACGACCAGGTGTTCGGCGCCCATGGCCCGGGTCAGTGCGGCGATGTCCGCGACATGCGCCCAGGTCCGGTCCCAGACGTCCGGTCCATGGTGCAATCCGGTGAAAACGGTGCCGGCGGAGACCGTGAGCCCCCGGCTGCGGGTCTCGTCGGCCAGCCTGGCGGGGTCGGTGGGCAGATAGCCGTACGGGCCGAGCTCGATCCACGCGTACCCGGCCTCGGCCACCTCGTCGAGGAAGCGTTGCCAGGGCACCTGCTTCGGGTCGTCGGGGAACCACACGCCCCAGGAGTCGGGAGCCGAGCCGATACGGATGCGGGCCGAGGAGCGGACGGAGGGGGTCATAACGCCCAGCCTCGTGGCGAGTGCGGAAGGGTGTCAAGGGTTCGTCCGAATGTCCGGACAAAATATTGACAGGGTTCCCGGGAGGGGACTAGACCTGGGACCAGTCGGCCACCGGCGGGGCGGACCGGCGGTCCGAAGGGATGCGTATGCCTGAGCCGTACGACGTGATCACCATGGGGCGGATCGGGGTGGATCTCTACCCGCTGGAGGTCGGGGTCCCGCTCGCCCGGGTCGAGACGTTCGGCAAGTTCCTCGGCGGCTCCCCGACGAACGTCGCGGTGGCGGCGGCCCGGCTGGGGAGGCGTACGGCCGTGATCACCCGGACCGGGCAGGACGCCTTCGGCACGTATCTCCACCAGGAACTGGAACGGTTCGGCGTGGACGCCCGCTGGGCGACGGCCGTGGCGGAATATCCGACCCCGGTCACCTTCTGCGAGATCTTCCCGCCGGACGATTTCCCGCTCTACTTCTACCGGCAGCCCAAGGCCCCTGACCTGGAGATCCACGCTTCGGACCTCGATCTGGACGCGGTGCGCACCGCCAGGATCTTCTGGATGACGGGCACCGGCCTCAGCGCCGAGCCGAGCCGGTCCGCCACGCTGGCCGCCCTCGCCGCGCGCGGCACCGGCCCGGCGGACGCGTCGGGTACGGCGACGGCGACCGTCTTCGACCTGGACTGGCGGCCGATGTTCTGGGACGGCGGCGACGACAGCACCGAGGCGCCCGCGTGGTACCGCGAGGCGCTGGCCCATGCCACGGTCGCCGTCGGCAACGTCGACGAGTGCCGCATCGCGACCGGCGAACGCGAACCGTACGCGGCGGCCCGGGCGTTGCTCGCGGCCGGGGTGGAGCTCGCCGTCGTCAAGCAGGGCCCGAAGGGCGTGCTCGCCGTCCACCGCGACGGCACCACCGCCGATTGCCCGCCGCTGCCGGTGGAGGTGGTCAACGGCCTCGGCGCGGGCGACGCGTTCGGCGGCGCGCTCTGCCACGGACTGCTCGCCGGGTGGCCGCTGGACCGCCTCGTGCAGTACGCGAACGCGGCCGGCGCGATCGTCGCCTCCCGGCTGGCCTGCTCGTCCGCGATGCCGTTCCCGGACGAGGTCGAGCGAGCCGTCGAGGCCGGCGCCGTCACCGCGGAGCCCGGCGCCCAGGCGGCCCAGGCCGACCTCAGCACTCCGGTCGGCCCTGGCGCAGCGCCGGACCTCGGTGCCCAGACGGCCCGGGAGGCGCGGCAGCCCCCGCCGGACCCCGGCACTCCGCCGCACCCCGGTGCTCCGGTCCGGGGGGCCGCGGGGGTGTGGGG
>MUNB01000846.1 GCA_002154345.1 Streptomyces griseus | reverse complement strand
GGCCGGGGACGGAGGCCGGACCGACCGACCGCTGGAGCGAACCACCCGTGCCACCGGCATCACCCGTCCCACCGGTGCCACCGGCGGCACCGGCCCCCACCAAGGGGTCCTCACCGAGCAGGGGCGCGACGGGCTCATCGGCGTCCGCTGCCGGTCCGGAGCCGGAAGGACCGGAGGCAGCAGGCGGACCCTGGCTCACGAAGGCACCGGAAGCTTCGGAGCCGCCCGAGGTTCCGGCGGCGCCCGATGCCTCGGATGCCGCCGGTGCCGCCGGTGCCTCCGGTGAGGACGCGGCCCGACGCTGAGCGGTCGGCGGCAGACCCGGCAGAGGCGCGCCGAGCCCGGGAACCCTCCGGGGCCGCTCCCCCGCAGGCGGCATCGCAGCCCGCTGAACGCCCACGCTTCCGGAGGCCGGACCAGCCGGGGCGGCCGGATCAGACGGCGGAACCGGTGACGAGGGCGGCTCCGGCACGACGGCCCGCTCACCCACCAGCCGCCGCACGGGCAGCTCCTCACCACCTCCGGCGACGGAGGTCAGGCCCGAGCCCTCATCCCCGTAAAGACGCTGTACAAGTACGGATACGGGGCCGGATACAGGTCCGGGTCCGTATCCGTACTTGTACAGC
>MUNB01000085.1 GCA_002154345.1 Streptomyces griseus | reverse complement strand
GTGGATATGGCGGACGGGGCGTCGGTCGACGTCATGGTGGCCTTCCGGGGACGGGGGTGCGGGACCCGCGCCCGGAAGGATCGCTTCAGGCGAGCAGGTCGTCTACTTGTGCTTCACCGTCACGGTACCTGCGGGCGATCTCCGCGCTGCAATCGTCGGCGGTGCGCTGGAGCTCGTGACGGCGGCGCGAGACCTGCTGTTCGTAGCGGACGAGCCGCCCCATCGCGGTGTGCAGTTCCTCGTCCGTCCGGGCGTCCAGATCGGACAGCTCGACCTCGGCGAGGGTCTCGGCGGCCAGCCGCCGGAACTCGTCGCCGCGCGGCGTCGTCAGCGTGACGTGCCGGGCGGAGGAGCGGTGCCGGGACGGGGTGTCGGCCAGGATCTCCGAGAGCCGGCTCACCACCGCCGCGTCCTCCACCGGCGCCTCCGGGTCCCGGCGGCGGGCCAGTTCGGCGCGCAGGATGTCGATCCGCCCCTGCACGAGCCGGCGTACGTAACCGATGTCGGCCTCGTCGCGCTGGGCGTCCCGGCGCAGCGTCCGCAGCTCCGGCAGCCGCAGCCCGCCGAAGCCTGCGTCGCCCCCGGAGCCGCCGGAGCCGCCGGACTGCTCGGGCACGGTGGCGGGCCCGGACACGGGCGGCTGGGCAGGCGGCGGCAGCGGCGCGGGGCCCTGCCCTGGCAGACTGCGCTGTACGGGTGACCGCAGGGTGCTGGTGCGGTGACGTGCGCCCGGTACGGCACCGGGAGATTGTCCGGTTCCATATGTACTCATGCTGTTCCGTCCCCTCGACCGGTGCGTCGGCACACCGACATCGTGCATCGTGCCACTCCGCACGGTGCCGATGCAGGTGCTCTGTACCCGTTCAGCCCAAGATAGGTTGGTCTGTATGCGTGCAGTGGTACAGAGAGTGGACGGCGCGAGCGTCTCCGTCGCCGGTGCGACGGACGACCCCTCGGCCCACGGAATCGTCGGGGAGATCGTCGGCGAGGGCCTGTGTGTGCTGGTCGGGGTGACCCATGACGACACCCCCGAGAAGGCGGCGCAGCTGGCCCGCAAGCTCTGGTCGGTGCGCATCCTGGACGGCGAGAAGTCCTGTTCCGACGTGGATGCGCCCCTCCTGGTGATTTCTCAGTTCACTCTCTACGGGGACGCCCGCAAGGGCCGCCGGCCCACCTGGAACGCCGCCGCGCCGGGCGAGGTCGCCGAGCCGCTGGTGGACGAGGTGGTGGCGCAGCTGCGGGCGCTGGGCGCGCACGTGGAGACGGGCCGGTTCGGAGCGGACATGCGGGTCTCGCTCACGAATCACGGCCCGTTCACGGTGATCATCGAGGTGTAGCCGTACGCCGCGCGGAGCGGAGCGGTTACGGCTCGACGACCGTCTCCTGGGCGGCCGCGGTGTCCCCGGCGATCAGCTCCGCGTCGACGGCCACGTTCCGCTTGACCAGGGCCAGGGCGATCGGGCCCAGCTCGTGGTGGCGGGCCGAGGTGGTGATGAAGCCGAGCTGGCGGCCCTCCTGGCCGTCGGCGGCCAGCCGCACCGGCGTCCCGTGTCCGGGCAGGTGCACCTCGCTGCCGTCCAGGTGCAGGAAGACGAGCCGGCGCGGCGGCTTCCCCAGGTTGTGGACGCGGGCCACGGTCTCCTGGCCCCGGTAGCAGCCCTTCTGGAGGTGGACGGCGGTGCCGATCCAGCCCAGCTCGTGCGGAATGGTCCGGTGGTCGGTCTCGAAGCCGACGCGCGGCCGGTGCCCCTCGACGCGCAGCGCCTCGTACGCCAGGATCCCGGCGGCGGGCCCGTGGGCGGCGGCGAACGCCTCCAGCTCCGGGCGCGGCAGGAACAGGTCACGGCCCTGCGGGGTCTCCCGTACGGCGACTCCGTCCGGGACCTCCGCGATGGAGCCGGCCGGGAGGTGGACGACCGCGAGATCGGCGGTGCGGTCGGCGACCTCGACCCGGTAGAAGAACTTCATCGACTCCAGGTAGGCGATCAGGTCGGCCTGGGTGTCGGGTTCGACGTGCATCCACACCGTCGTACCGTCGTCCACCAGATACATCGCGTGCTCGATGTGACCGTTGGCGGAGAGGATCAGCGCTTCGGTCGCCTGGTGCGGGGCGAGGCCGCTGACGTGCTGGGTGAGCAGCAGGTGCAGCCAGCTCAGCCGGTCGTCGCCGGTGACGGTGACGACGCCCCGGTGCGAGAGGTCGACGAAGCCGTTGCCGTCGGCGAGGGCGCGTTGCTCGCGGAACAGGTCGCCGTAGTGCGCGGCGACACCTTCGTCGCGGCCTTCGGCGGGGACGGCGCCGGGCAGGGACAGCAGGGGGCTCTTCATGCGCCCAGCCTACGACTTGGCGGAGGCTTCCTCCGCTGCCTTCTCGGCGGCCGTGCACGAGGCGCAGCGGCCGAAGATCGCGAAGTGCTTCATATCGGTCTCGAAGCCGAAGTCGCCGCGGAGCTTCTCGGTGAACTCGGCGACGACGGAGAGGTCCGCCTCGATGACGTCCTGGCAGTCCCGGCAGACCAGGTGGATGTGGTGGTGGCGGTCGGCCAGGTGGTACGTGGGGGCGCCGTGCCCCAGATGGGCGTGGCTGACCAGCCCGAGCTCCTCCAGGAGCTCCAGGGTCCGGTACACCGTGGAGATGTTCACGCCGGACGCGGTCCTGCGCACCTCGCACAGGATGTCGTCCGGCGTCGCGTGCTCCAGGGCGTCGACCGCCTCCAGGACGAGCTGACGCTGGGGCGTCAGCCGGTAGCCGCGCTGCCGAAGATCGGTCTTCCAGTCGGTGCTCACCACACGCCCAGTCTAGGGCGTGCGGTCAAACACCCGCGGCGGCTCTGCTCGCGCTGCTCGCTCTGCCTGCTCTACTTGAAGAACGCGATGCCGTCGTCCGGCATGTCCTCGAGGTTCCGGGCCATCTCGGCGACCTCTTCGGGGGTGACGACCTTCTTCAGGTGCGCCGACATGTACGGGCGCAGCTCGACCTCGGGCGTCGCCTTCTCGCCGACCCACATCAGGTCGCTCTTGACGTACCCGTAGAGCCGCTTGCCGCCGCTGTACGGGCCGGAGGCCGCCGTACGGGCCACCGCGTCGGTGACCAGGTCGATCTGCGGCTTCTGGTCGGCCAGCTCGCCGTACCAGATCTCGATGACGCCCTGGTCGCGGGCCATGACGACCTCGACCTTGCGGTCCTTGTCGATGCGCCAGTAGCCGGTCTCCGTCTCCAGCGGCCGGACCTGCTTGCCCTCTTCGTCCAGGACCCAGGTGTGGGAGACGTACTCCAGGAAGTCGCGGCCGTCGTGGCTGAAGGTGACTTCCTGGCCGAAGTTGCACTTCTCGGCGCCGGGGAAGTCGGACACGCCCGCGCCCGCCCAGTTGCCGAGGAGGAAGGCCAGCGGGACGAGGTCCGGGTGGAGGTCGGACGGAATCTCGATCATGAGCGGCTCAGACGATCTGTGAGGGTACGAGGGGTGGGCGGGAACCGTGGGACGGCGAGGGTCAGCGCTGGCCCTGGTACAGCTTCTTCACGGTGATCGCGGCGAAGGCGGTGACGCCGACGCAGACCAGGATCAGCAGGGCGGTGAAGAATGCCTCAAGCACAGGGAGCTCCTCGTGACGAGCGGGTGGCGGCGGTGACAGGGCCGGGCCCCCAGCCTAATGGGTGGGGGCCCGGCCTTCTCGTCCAGGTGTCGGCCGCGGGGGCGCGGCACGGGTCTCAGGCGAGCAGCTGATTCTGCAGGATCAGCGTCTGCTGGAAGGGGATGCGGCCCGTCTCCCGCTTTCCGGCGCGCTCGTGCACGACGAGGGCGACCGTGTCGCCCGCCAGGGTGTACGCCTGCCGGACGTGCTCGGCGCCGAAGGGCGCCTGCTCGGCGAAGACGAACGAGGAGACGTTCTCGACGTTGTCGGCCGAGCTCCAGGTGCCGTCGAGCTCGGTGGTGTCCGTACGGTCCAGCGGCGTACCGGCCGAGGCGCCCACGTGCAGATCGTCGAGCAGACGGCTCGCGAACGCCGTGGAGTTGAACCGCACCAGATAGATCCGGGACGTGGTGCCGTCCGGCATGGTCCAGCCGCGGGCCGCGATGTGGCGCGGTGCGGCGTCCCGGAGGAGCTGGGCCACCGACGTGCGGTCCTGCTGCCGGTAGGCGTCGAGGAACGTCTCCGTGGAGATCCAGCCGCCGGTCAGCTTCTTGTCCGGCACCGCTCCGGCGGGGGCCGGCAGCAGCAGGTCGCGCAGGTCGGCGTGGTGGATCTCGGCCGGGTTGCCGGCCGAGAACGGCCGGGGCGAACCGGCCGGGAGCGCGGGCAGCGACAGCTCCGGATAGTCCCAGCGGCCGTCGTCCTCGGTGGCGAGCCCGGGTACGTCGGTCCGCTCCAGGGAGGCGATCCCGAAGGCCGTACCGGTGCCGAGCACCCCGAACGCCAGCGCGGCGGCCGTCCACCGCGCGACGGCCCGCAGCACCCGCCGGGGCGGCTTCGGCGACGCGTCGGGGCCGGGCGGAACCTCGGGCATGCCGGGCGGAACCTCGGGCATCGCGGGGACCGCGGGGACCGCGGCCGGTGCGGGCGCCTCCACTGCCTCGGGGGTCACCGCCGTCTCAGGGGTCACCACCGTCTCAGGGGTCACCGTGGCCTCGGGGGTCACCGTCTGGTCGCTCATATGTACTCCCCCGGGGAGGTGATGTGGTCGAGCTGGTCCTTCACCAGGTCCCGGACGGCGGACGGGCTGAACGGCTTGCTGCCGTTGGCCTCGACGCTCACCGAGACCTCACCGTCGTAGGCGATGCAGCTGACGCCGTCGAGGGTGTTCTTGTCGCCCTTCGGCAGCCGGTAGCAGGTCGCCTTCTTGTGGCCGTCGATCGACGGGCCCTTGCGGAAGACGTCGAAGGAGTCCAGCAGCTTCTTGCGGTCCAGGTACGTCTGGCGCACGGCCCGCTTGTCCCGCATCTTCACGATCTGGACGTTCACGACGAGGTCGTTCTCGGCCGAGGTGTACGAGCGCTGCGCCACGCCCTGGATACGGAGCCGCTCGACCAGCTTGTTCAGCTCGCGGCGGTCCTTGCCGGCCAGCCCGCGCCCCATCTCCTTCATCGCGGCGGTGGCCTTCGCACCGCTCGTCTCGCTGTCGTTGCCGATCTCGCCGATGTCCGGGCCGAGCCGGTACCCCTCGGGGACCGGCAGCAGAAGCCTGGTCAGCTCGGTGTCGTGGCGGCCCCGGGACGGGTCGCCCGCCGGGTCCTTGCCGGTGGGCGCGTGGTCGTCGTCCCAGACGGCCGTGGTGACCTTGCGGTCGGCGGTGTCCACGGTGGCGTCGGTGTACGCGGCCGCCCCGCCGATCGCCGCGAGCACCAGGCCGACCGGCAGCGCGGTCAGCAGCACCCGGCGCACCCGGCGGCCGGGGGCGGGAGCGGTGCCGGGG
>MUNB01000845.1 GCA_002154345.1 Streptomyces griseus | reverse complement strand
ACCCGGCGGTCCGCCCGTCCGCCCAGGGAGAAACCCCGCTGTGCCCGCCGTCCCCCGTACGGCAGCATGGAGCCATGTCCGTACTGACGCGCGACGAAGCGCAGACCCGAGCCCAGTTCCTCGACGTGGAGCGGTACACGATCGCCCTCGACCTCACCACCGGCGAGGAGACCTTCGACTCCGTCACCGCCATCCGGTTCACCGCCCGCGCGGCCGGAGACACCTTCGTCGAGGTCAAGCCGGCCACCCTGCGCTCGATCAGCCTCGACGGACACCCTCTGGACCCCGCCCTCCTCGACGGCAACCGCTACCCCCTCACCGGGCTCACCGCGGGCCCCCACGAGCTGCACATCGACGCCGCGATGCGCTACTCCCGCACCGGCGAGGGCATGCACCGCTTCACCGACCCCACCGACGGCGAGACGTACCTCTACACCCAGCTGTTCATGGAGGACGTCCAGCGCGTCTTCGCCGCCTTCGACCAGCCCGACCTCAAGTCCGTCTTCGCCATCGACGTCACCGCCCCCGAAGGCTGGACCGTCCTCGGCAACGGCGTCGCCGAACACACCGGACAGGGGCGCTGGACCATCGCCCCCACCCCCCTCATCTCCACCTACCTCGTCGCCATCGCCTCGGGCCCCTGGCACTCGGTCACCACCGAGCACGCCGGACTGCCCTTCGGCATCCACTGCCGCCGCTCGCTGGCCCCCTACCTCGACGCCGACGCCGACGAGATCCTCGACATCACCCGCGCCTGCTACGACCGCTACCACGAGAAGTTCGACGAGCCCTACCCGTTCGACTCCTACGACCAGGCCTTCGTCCCCGAGTTCAACGCCGGCGCCATGGAGAACCCCGGACTCGTCACCTTCCGCGACGAGTTCGTCTACCGCTCCGCCGTCACCGACACCGAACGCCAGACCCGCGCCATGGTCATCGCCCACGAGATGGCCCACATGTGGTTCGGCG
>MUNB01000844.1 GCA_002154345.1 Streptomyces griseus | reverse complement strand
CGCCGCCCCCGCCCGCATCCTGCTCCCGGACGGCTCCGCGAAGACCGTCGAGGACATCACCCGCAACGACGACGGGCAGATCGTCCTCCACATCGAAGGCGGCAGCGCCTACCGGGCCGACCGGTGCGAGCGCGTCGACACCTCCCGCATCCCCGACGCCCGCCAGGCCGCCCGCCGGGCCGCCCGCACGATCCAGGCCGGAGGCGACATCAGCCAGGCCGCCGACGAACTCGGTGACGCCCTCCGGTACCTCGCCCAGGCCGACCCCGACACCTTCGAGGAACTGACCGCCGGTGCCCCCCGGGTCACCATCGAAGTTCCCCGCCTCGGCGTCATCCCCGGCGACATCCTTCACCACCACGGCGCCCGGCTGACCGTCCTGGACACCGCCGTGTCCGCCATCGACGCCCCGCAGTGGTGGGCGGACGTCCTCGGCGTCACCGCCAAGGACCGGCAGGCCACCTACCGGGCCCCGTGGCGGACCGGCATCAGCGTCGACTACGCCGCGTGGGACACGGTCACCGTGGAGCGCGCCGTCCCCGCCTTCCCCGCCTGACCTCACCCCGCCTCTCCGGGGCGGGGTGAGGTCAGGCGGGGAA
>MUNB01000843.1 GCA_002154345.1 Streptomyces griseus | reverse complement strand
GTGCGGGCGCGGGCCAGGGCGGCGGCGTGGGTGCGGTCCGCGGTGGCCCGCCGGTGGGCGAGGACCGGGCTGTCCAGCGGGGCGGGGTGGGCGTCCGCTGGCTCTCGCCACACGGCGCGGCCGGGGCCGGCCGGCTGCCGGGCGGCCTCGACCCGTTCCCTCGGCCGGTTCACGTCGGCGGTCGCCCCGGTCAGGGAGCGGCCGGTGAGTTCGACGGGCTCGGTCCGGCCGGAGCGGCGCCGGTTGTTGCACAGCAGGCACTTCGACCAGCCGTCGGGGGCGATCGGGTCGACGGGCCCCTGGGGGTGCTCGGTGCACCCGGTGCGGGACGAGGCGGAGGCGAGGGCGGCGGCGATCCAGTACGCCTCGTGGAGCGTTTCCATCACCTGCTTGAAGTCCGTGGTGGCGGACGTCACGGTCAGGTCGTACGCAAGGTCGTTCGCGGTCGCCATGCGGGCGCGGAGGTCGGACAGACCGACGACGCGGCCAGCGGGTACGCGGAAGGACTTCTGCCTGGACATCGTGGGTTCCTTTCTCAGAACGGGGCCGGTCCGGCGGACCGGGCGTGACGGGCGGTCTTCGCGGCGGCCTGCTGCTCCCGGTAGCGGCGGAACTCGTCGCTGGGCGGGGCCGCGCAGTGCTCCGGGTCGGGCTCGGGGGCCGGGGGGGGCGCTGT
>MUNB01000842.1 GCA_002154345.1 Streptomyces griseus | reverse complement strand
CCTAGGCACGACGCGCCCGCCCCTTCCGCTCGGGGGCGGACTCCCGGACGACGAAGGAGCCCCCGCCGCCGCGCCGCCCGCCCTGCTCGTAACCCCGGAACGCCGCCCAGCACCCCAGCAGGGCCAGGGCGAACACCGGCAGCCAGAGCAGCCGGGCCACGACCCAGCCGGCGTCGTCGGGCACGGTGTGCAGCCCCGGCAGCGGTCCGTCCGCGAGCAGCAGCGCGCTCGCCGTGACGATGATCATCGCGGTCTGGTGCCAGAGGAACACGGTCATCGCCGACAGGTTCACCACCGCCACCACCGCCCACGCGGCGGGCCTGCGCAGCACCCGCCGCAGCGGCCCGAGCAGCAGCAGCGCCGCCCCGCACTGGGCCAGCCCGAACGCCACGGCGGCCAGGCTCGGCGGGTCCAGATTGGAGACGCGGCCGCCCGGAACGCCGACCATGGAGGCCGGATACCCCGCCCACAGCACGAGTCCGGCCGCCGCCGACGCCCCGCCGGACAGCAGCCCCCAGCGGCCCGCCCGGCCGCGCAGCCC
>MUNB01000841.1 GCA_002154345.1 Streptomyces griseus | reverse complement strand
GGACCATGTCGTTGCGTTCGGGCTCGCCGTGCACCAGGACGTCGAGTCCGGCCTTCTCCTGGAAGGAGAGGACCTCGCGGATCTCGTCCTTGATCCGGTCCTCGTAACCGGCCTCGTCGATCCGGCCGGCCCGCAGGTCGGCCCGCGCGGTGCGCAGTTCGGTGGTCTGCGGGAACGACCCGATGGTGGTGGTCGGCAGCGGCGGCAGCCCGAGGTGGGCGCGCTGGGCGACGGTGCGTTCGGCGTACGGCTGCGAGCGGCGGCCGTCAGCGTCGGTGATGGCCGCCGTACGGGCGCGGACGGCCGGGTCGCGGGTGATGGCGGCGTCGGCGCGGGAGGCCAGGTCGGCCCGGTTGGCGGCGAGTTCGGCGGCGATGGCCTCGGTGCCGTCGGACAGGCCGCGGGCCAGGACGACGATCTCCTGGGTCTTCTGCCGGGCGAAGGCGAGCCAGCGGGCGATCTGCGGGTCGATGTCGCTCTCGGCCTTCGCGTCCAGCGGGACGTGGAGGAGGGAGCTGGAGGCGGAGACGTCGACG
>MUNB01000840.1 GCA_002154345.1 Streptomyces griseus | reverse complement strand
TGCCGCCGGTGCTGCACCGCAACCGCGTGGCCCAGTTCGCCCTCGGCGGCGGGGCGCTGGCGGTGGTGGTCGCGCTCGTGCTGGTCCTGCTCAACCCGTTCGCGGGCGACGGACCTCCCGAGAACTGGCAGATCCGGCCCGAGAACGAGGTCCTGTCGGCGGACGTGGCCGTGCCCGAGGAGTACAAGCGGGTCCAGGGCGACGACGGCGAACTGGTCTGGTACGCCGACCCCAGCGGCGTCTTCGAGATCGACTTCTGGCACCGCGCCCCGAAGAGCGACGACACCACCGACGACAACCCCGGGGCCGACCCGGCGGCCCGCAAGGCGTACTACGAGAAGGGCGGCGCGAACACCACCCAGATGGAGGACGCCACCGTCACGTACAAGGACGCCACGCACCAGGGGCGGAAGGCGGTCGAGATGAGCACCGAGTACACCCCGTACGCCTCCTCCGCCGACGAGCCGGTGCGCTACCGCTTCCGGGAGCTGCTGATCCCCGGC
>MUNB01000839.1 GCA_002154345.1 Streptomyces griseus | reverse complement strand
CGGCGCCGTTGGGGCCGAGCAGTCCGAAGATCTCGCCGCGTTCGACGTCCAGGCTGATGCTGTCCGTGGCGCGGATCTCGGGGGTCGCGGGGGTGCCTCGGCGGCCCCGGGCGGCGGGATAGGTCTTGACCAGATCGCGCACCGCGCACACGGTGCCGGTGTCCCTCTGCGCCTGTGCTGTGCCCGTACTCACGAGGTACGAGGGTACGGGGTCACCCGCCCCGCGCACGGGTGGCCGGGCGTGTCCGGTGATCGGGCCTACTCCCCCGCCGGTACGTGCTCGGCGGCGGCCCGTACGTCGATCTCCCGCCAGAAGCCGGCCCGGATCGCGTAGCGGTCGTGCTCGTCGATCTGGTCGTCCTTGTGGGCGAGGAGTCCGAAGCGGGCCGCGTACCGCAGCAGTTCGCCGTCGATCCGGTGCGGGATGCGCGGGTACATGGTGGAGAGCCTCTGCAGGTGGACCGTTTCCGGCAGCCGTTCCATCCAGCGGCGGGCGAAGACCTGG
>MUNB01000838.1 GCA_002154345.1 Streptomyces griseus | reverse complement strand
GGGGGGTACGTACCCCCCGCTGACGGGGGGGACGTACCCCCCGCTGAGGGGTTGGTAACAAGTAACAAGCCCAACCAGAACAAGGACAAGAACGAACCAGCGCCTGCGGCGCGTAGCGCTGGTGACGCCCGTAGGGCTAGTGCGGGTAGTAGCGCGCACGAGGAGCTTGGCGGCTCCGCCGCGACGACCGAGACCGGTCCTGTTGCTGCTGATGTCGAGGGGCCTGCGGGCCGGAAGCCGAAGGCGGGCACGAAGCCGAGCCCGTTCTCGGCCGAGGTCCGTGAGCGGATCTACGCCACGGAGCGGCTGCTCCCCGAGGGCCTGCGGCTGGCCCTGGCCGAGCTGCTGCCTCACGGTCACCTGCCGAACGTGAACCGGCGGGGCGAGCGGGCCGCCCGCCGGTGGATCTCGTACGGCTACGAGCGGGACTTCCACGACGGCCTTCTCCGTAAGCCGCTCGGTGTCGTCGAGGAGCTGTTGCGGCCCACCCCGTACTGCCCGGACCCGG
>MUNB01000084.1:5350-5587 GCA_002154345.1 Streptomyces griseus | reverse complement strand
GGCCGGGGCCGGGCGCAAGGACGGGCGCTGGGACGACGGGCTCATCGCCCGGCGCGCCGCGGCGGCCGAGGCCCGCGAGGCCGGGGAGTCCGCACCGCGCACGCCCGACCAGGACGAGGCCCAGCCGCAGGTCGAGGCCTACACCCCCGCCGACGGGCCGCTGCCCACCCGGCTCGACGCCCTGCGGGAACTCGTCGGACTCTCCCGCGCCCGGCTCGACCGGGACACCCTCGCCGA
>MUNB01000084.1:0-5305 GCA_002154345.1 Streptomyces griseus | reverse complement strand
GCAAGTCGACCCTGTTCAACGCGCTCGCCGGGGCCCCGATCTCCGACACCGGGCTGCGCCGGCCCACCACCTCCCAGCCCATCGCGTGCAGCTGGACCGACGGAGCCGCCGGGCTGCTGGACCGGCTCGCCGTCCCCGGCCGGCTGCGGCGCAGGCCCCACCCCGGGCCCGCCGCCTTCGACGAGGCGTTCCAGGGGCTCGTCCTGGTCGATCTGCCCGACCACGACTCGGCCGCCACCGAACACCGCGACCAGGTGGACCGGGTCCTCGCCCTGGTCGACGCGGTGATCTGGGTCGTCGACCCGGAGAAGTACGCCGACGCGGCGCTCCACGAGCGCTATCTGCGCCCGCTCGCCGGACACGCGGAGGTCACCTTCGTCGTCCTCAACCAGACCGACCGGCTGCCCGGCGAGGCCGCCGACCTCGTCCTCGACGATCTGCGCCGCCTCCTCGACGAGGACGGCATCGCGCTCGGCGAGCACGGCGAACCCGGCGCCACCGTCATGTCCCTGTCCGCGCTCACCGGCGACGGGGTGCCCGAACTCCGCGAGATGGTCGGCCGCTTCGTCCAGGACCGCACGGCCGCCACCCGCCGGCTCTCCGCCGACATCGACGCGGCGGCGGCACGGCTGCGCCCGGTGTACGTGGCCGAGGGGCGGCCCGGCCTCGGCGAGCGGGCCCGCGAGGAGTTCACCGACCGGCTGGCCGAGGCCGTCGGCGCGGCCGCCGCCGGGCAGGCCGCCGAGCGCGAGTGGCGCCGCAACGCGAGCCGGGCCTGCGGGACACCGTGGCTGCGGCTCTGGCGCTGGTACGAGAACCGAGGCCTGCCCGGCAGCCTCGACCGGATGGGCCAGGCGCTCACCCCGCCCGAGGAGGAGCTGACGGCCCGGCAGCGGGTCGAACAGGCGGTACGGATCGTCGCGGACGGCGCCGCCGACGGGCTGCCCGGCCCCTGGGCGCAGGCGGTGCGCGAGGCCGCGTTCACCGGGGCGCGGGGGCTGCCCGAGGCGCTGGACGAACTGGCCGTCAAGGCCGAGGCCCCCGCCCCGTCCAAGCGGGGCGGCGGAACGGAGGCCGGACCGGCCTCCGTCGCCGGCTCACCGCTCGGCGCACCGCCCGGTGGCCGCCCGGCCAAGCCGCCCCGGCCGAAGTGGTGGCCGGCCGCGGTGCTGGCCCAGGTGTCGATGACGCTGCTCCAGATCTTCGGCGGCCTGTGGCTGGTCGGCCAGATCATCGGCGTCCTGGAGCCGGGGCTCGTCACGCCCGCGCTCATCATGCTCGCCGGAGTCGTGGGCGGCCCGCTGGTGGAGTGGTCCTGCGCCGCGGCCATCCGGGGGCCGGCCAGACGGTACGGGCAGGACGCCGAGCGGCGGCTGCGCGAGGCGGCGGCCGGGTGCGGCCGGGCCAGGGTGCTGGATCCGGTCGCGGCCGAGCTGGTGCGCTACCGGGAAGTGCGCGAGCGCTATGTGACGGTGACGGAGTTTTCCACAACCGGCCGGTAGTCCACAGGCCCCGACGCGATTCCCGCCCGGCGTCCACCCTGGAGATCGCACACCGTACGGAGTCGCCCGACTCCGTACGAAGCGGTGCGACAAGGAAAACGGGGGCCGGAAAATGAACGAGACCTTGGTGACCCTGGTGGGAAACGCCGCCACGGCGGTGGAGTTCCGGGAGACGGCCACCGGTGGAATGGCGCGATTCCGTTTCGCCGTCACTCCGCGCCGCTGGGACCGTGAGAAACAGCTCTGGGCCGACGGCCGCACCAGCTTCTACACCGTCTGGTCCTGGCGCACGCTCGCCGCGAATCTGGCCGGTTCCGTTTCGGTCGGAGAACCCCTGGTCGTGCACGGCCGGTTGAAGATCCGCGAGGAGGAACAGGCCGGTCAGCGAAGGACGTTCGTCGATGTCGAGGCCGTCGCCGTCGGCCACGACCTCAGCCGGGGAACGGCCGCCTTCCGCCGGGCGGCCAGAGCCGAACCCGTTCTGACGGAGCGTCCGGGACGGGTCACGGACGGCGACACGGAGGCATCGCCGAAACAGCCGGAACAGGTAGCCGCAATGGCGGCAGTGTCCTGAAAAGACTGATCGGCGCCACGGCCGACGGCATCCCGCGATAACGATTCCGATTCGGAATGGTTGTACAAGGGCAGTACGGGGGACTGCTCTTCGCCCGTTCTTTAGGATTCCCAGTGCTCATGGGTCACTTGGGTCTGCTGGCGAGGCATTCCCCACACGCGCACCACGCGCGAGGGCCTCGCCCGGAGGGGAATTCTGTGTTTTCTGCGTCTTCAGCGTCCGCTGCGCCGTCCGGCACGACAGGGGCGCCTCCGGGCCGCGGGATCCTCCGCCCGGTCGCCGCGCTGCTGCTCTCCGGTCTCGTCGCGGCTGCCGCACTCGTCGGCGCCGGACCCGCGGTCGCCGACGACCCGGGCCGGCACCACGGCGGCGCGGCCGCGGTGCTCGACGGGCTGAAGACCTTCGACAGCGCGGTGCTCCGCGTCGCGGGGAAGAACGGGGCGCCCGACCGGACCCAGGAACTGCCCGCCGGGCTGTTCGAGATGACCGTCGACGGCGGCGGCAAGCTCAAGACCTACTGCATCGACCTCCACAACCCCACCCAGGACCAGGCGAAGTATCTGGAGACCCCCTGGGCCGAGACCTCGCTCGGCGGCAACCGGAACGCGGGGAAGATCCGCTGGATCCTCCAGCACTCCTACCCCCAGGTCGACGACCTGGCCGCGCTCGCCGACGCGGCCGGCACCGGCCCGCTGACCGAGCGGACCGCCGCCGCCGGAACCCAGGTCGCCATCTGGCGCTACTCGGACGACGCCGATGTCACCGCATCGGACAAGCAGGCGGAGAAGCTCGCGGACTGGCTGGAGCGCAACGCCCGCGACACCAAGGAGCCGCGGGCCTCGCTCACCCTGGAACCCGCCGCCGTCGCCGGGCGGGCCGGTGAACGGCTCGGCCCCGTGACCGTACGCACCGACGCGGACCAGGTCTCGGTGTCGCCCCCGGTGGACGCGGCGGCCAGCGGCATCACGGTCACGGACGAGAAGGGCGCCCCCGTCACCGCCGCGGCGGACGGGGACCGGCTCTACTTCGCCGTACCGAAGGACACCGCCGACGGCACCGCGTCGCTGGCGGTCCAGGCCACCACCTCCGTGCCGGTCGGCCGGGCCTTCGCCGGGGCCGGCCGCACCCAGACCCAGATCCTGGCCGGCTCCAGCGAGTCCACGGTCTCCGCCCGGGCGAGCGCCACCTGGGCCGAGACCGGCGCCGCCCCCGCGCTGACCGCCCGGAAGAACTGCGCCGCGGGCGGTGTGGACGTCACGGCCGCCAACCGGGGCGACCAGCCGTTCACCTTCGAGCTGGCCGGCACCGAGCACACCGTCGCCGCCGGGGCCACCAGCACGGTCACGGTCCCGGTCGCCGAGGACCAGGCGTACGACTTCACCATCACCGGGCCGGCCGGGTTCGCCAGGACCTTCACCGGGGTGCTCGACTGCGCCACCAGCGGCAGCGTGCTGGAGAAGGAGAGCCAGGAGGCGGGCGGCGCGGGCAACGACGTCGGCACGCAGAGCGCCCAGCAGTCCGTCCCGGCCACCACCGGCTCCACCACCTCGGGGCTGGAGGGCGACCTCGCCGCGACCGGCGGCTCCAGCGCCACCCCGATGCTCGCCGCGGTCGCCATCGGACTGCTCGTCGTGGGCGGCGGCGCGGTCTTCCTCCTCCGCCGGAAGCAGCCGGGCACCGACGGTGAGTGAGCGCCCACGCGCATGAGGTGACCGGTGCTCCGGTGCCGGTGGGCGGACGGGTTTCCGTCCGGGGGCGGGTGTCAGGCAAGATGGGTGTATCTGCCCACACCTCTATTGCTGCCGGACGGTTTCTCTTGGCTGAGTACATCTACACCATGCGCAAGACGCGCAAAGCGCACGGCGACAAGGTGATTCTCGATGACGTCAATCTGAACTTCCTGCCCGGCGCGAAGATCGGTGTCGTGGGCCCCAACGGCGCCGGTAAGTCCACGGTGCTGAAGATCATGGCGGGCCTGGAGCAGCCGTCCAACGGCGACGCCTTCATCTCGCCCGGGTTCAGCGTCGGCATCCTCATGCAGGAGCCGAAGCTGGACGAGGAGAAGACCGTCCTGGAGAACGTCCAGGACGGCGCCGCCGAGATCATGGGCAAGCTCCAGCGCTTCAACGAGGTCGCCGAGCTCATGGCGACCGACTACTCCGACGCGCTGATGGAGGAGATGGGCAAGCTCCAGGAGGACCTGGACCACGCCAACGCGTGGGACCTGGACGCCCAGCTGGAGCAGGCCATGGACGCCCTGGGCTGCCCGCCCGGCGACTGGCCGGTCACCAACCTCTCCGGTGGCGAGAAGCGCCGCGTGGCGCTCTGCAAGCTCCTCATCGAGGCCCCGGACCTGCTCCTCCTCGACGAGCCCACCAACCACCTGGACGCCGAGTCGGTGAACTGGCTGGAGCAGCACCTCTCGAAGTACGCGGGTGCCGTCGTCGCCGTCACCCACGACCGGTACTTCCTGAACAACGTCGCCGAGTGGATCCTTGAGCTCGACCGCGGCCGCGCGATCCCCTACGAGGGCAACTACTCCACCTACCTCGACAAGAAGGCCGCCCGCCTCAAGGTCGAGGGCCGCAAGGACGAGAAGCGCCAGAAGCGCCTCAAGGAGGAGCTGGAGTGGGTGCGGTCGAACGCCAAGGGGCGCCAGACCAAGTCCAAGGCCCGTCTCGCCCGGTACGAGGAGATGGCGGCCGAGGCCGACAAGATGCGGAAGCTGGACTTCGAGGAGATCCAGATTCCGCCGGGCCCGCGGCTCGGTTCCATCGTCGTCGAGGTCGAGCACCTCTCGAAGGCCTTCGGCGACAAGGTCCTCATCGACGACCTGTCGTTCACGCTGCCCCGTAACGGCATCGTCGGCGTCATCGGTCCGAACGGCGCGGGCAAGACCACGCTGTTCAAGATGATCCAGGGCCTGGAGACGCCGGACAGCGGTTCGGTCAAGATCGGCGACACGGTCAAGATCTCCTACGTCGACCAGTCCCGCGCCAACATCGACCCGAAGAAGACCCTCTGGGCCGTCGTCTCGGACGAGCTGGACTACATCAACGTCGGCCAGGTCGAGATGCCGTCCCGCGCCTACGTCTCCGCGTTCGGCTTCAAGGGCCCGGACCAGCAGAAGCCGGCCGGCGTCCTGTCCGGTGGTGAGCGCAACCGCCTCAACCTGGCGCTGACGCTCAAGGAGGGCGGCAACCTGCTGCTCCTCGACGAGCCCACCAAC
>MUNB01000837.1 GCA_002154345.1 Streptomyces griseus | reverse complement strand
CCGGCGAACAGCACGAACAGCGGCAGGAGTACCGCCGCCATGGCGAGGTCGCCCCTGCGGGCGAGCCCCGTCGCGACAACCGCACCGCTGAGCAGCAACAGGACCGGCAGCACCCATACGCGCGTCATGACGACGCACGTTATCGGGGCGCGGCCGCGCTCATCGAGGCGGCCTCCGGCCCGCCGCCGTGCCGCCCGCCCGCGTCACGGCCGCTCGCGTCAGGCGGTCGCTTCCTTCAGGGTCTGCCGGCAGAGCGCGTCCGCCCGGCGGGTGCTCTCCGGCTGGCGGTAGCGGCCGGCGAGGCGGAGTGTGTNNCCAGCAGCGGGGAGAAGTCGCCGCGCCGCGGGCCGGGGGCCTCGTAGGTGAAGGTGAACGGGTTCTTGCCGACGCCGATCACCGGCAGCCCGGTGAGCACGCCCAGGTGGCTGGCGAGGCCGAAACGGCGTGGGTGCGCCAGACCGTAGCCGTCGCAGACGACGAGACCGGGGCCGACGCTCAGCTCCTCCAGGGCCTCCAGCACGGCGGGCAGCTCACGGAAGGCCAGCAGCCCGGGAACGTACGGGAAGGCGATCGTGCCGACGGCGGTGGCCTCGTCGACCGTCTCCAGCGTGGCGGCGTCCAGCACCACGGCCGCCGCGACGACGACGTCCTTCTCGTCGTCGTAGGCCACGTCCACCCCGGTGACCAGCCCGGTTCCGGGCTCCGGCCCCGCCTCGTCCAGGATCACCCGGCCGCGCAGCCGGTCCTGGATCGCCCGGCCCTCGGCTTCGTCGGCGGGGGTCTCGTGGGCGGGGGT
>MUNB01000836.1 GCA_002154345.1 Streptomyces griseus | reverse complement strand
ACGTCGTACGCTCCATCGTCAGCAGCGGCGCCCCCACCGGCTCCCCCAGCACCCGCGCCTGCCCCTCGTCCGCGGCGCAGGCGCCCACCGACTGGCGGGCGCTGTGCAGCGTGATGCCCGCGGCCCGCATCAGCCGGTAGAGGCCGGTGGCCTCCAGCTCCTCGGTGGGCAGCGGCAGCAGCCCCAGCGGCAGGTGGTTGCGCAGCAGGGCCACCGGTTCGCCGTGCGCGCTGCGGAGCCGCTCCACGAGGTGGACCTCGGCGCCCTCGGCGACCCCGAGCGCCGCCGCGACCTCCGCGGTGGCCGGTTCCACCGCGTTGCGCAGGACTCCGGTGGCGGGGCGCTGGCCGGCCGCCTCCAGGTCGTCGTAGAGCGAGCTGAGCTCCAGCGGGCGGCGGACCTTGCTGTGCACGACCTGGGTGCCGACACCCCGGCGGCGCACCATCAGGCCCTTGTCGACGAGCGACTGGATGGCCTGGCGGACGGTCGGCCGGGACAGGCCGAGGCGCGCGGCGAGGTCGATCTCGTTCCCGAGCAGCGCGCCGGGGGCCAGCCGGCCCTGTTCCACGGCGGCCTCCAGCTGCTGTGCCAGCTGGAAGTAGAGCGGCACCGGGCTGGTGCGGTCCACGCTCAGCGGCAGCGGCCGGTCGGATCCTTGTGCGGTCACGGGGCGAGCGTAGTTCGCTTGTCCGGACATAGCCATGGCATGTCGTTTGTCAGGACAAACGCTTGACATGACGACCGGGCGAAGCCACCTTGGGGCCCATGCGCATCGGACTGATCGGAACGGGACGGATCGGCACCTTCCACGCGGAAGTACTGAGCCGTCACCCCGCCGTGGACACCCTGCTGCTGGCCGACGCGGATCCGGAGCGGGCCGCCGCCTCGGCCCTGCGGACCGGCGGGACGGCCGTCGCCGTGGACGACCTGTTCACCGGGGCGGGCGAGGCCCAGGGCCTGCCCGACGCCGTGGTGATCTGCTCGGCCACCTCGGCGCACGCCGGACTCATCGCCCGGGCCGCCCGCGCCGGACTGCCCGTCTTCTGCGAGAAGCCGATCGCCCTGGACCTGCCCGGCACCCTGGCCGCGCTCGCGGAGGTCGAGGCGGCGGGCAGCGTCCTCCAGCTCGGCTTCATGCGGCGCTTCGACGCCGGGTACGGCGAGGCCAGGGCCGCCGTACAGGAGGGGAGGCTCGGCCGGCTGCACACCGTGCGGGCGGTCACCTCCGACCCCGCCCCGCCGCCCGCCG
>MUNB01000835.1:231-569 GCA_002154345.1 Streptomyces griseus | reverse complement strand
TGCCTGGCGGCGGCCGCCGCCGGATCGCGGCTCGGCGGCGACACCGGTGACGTACGGCTGGCGAAGCTGTACGCGTTCGTCGGCCATGTGGAGGGCATCGAGCCCGGCTCGTACGCTTACGACCCCGAGGCGCGGAGTCTGCGGCGGGTGAAGGAGGGCAGGCCGGGGGAGTTCCTCCAGAAGAACTACTTCCTCGCCAACTACAACCTGGAGCAGACCGGAGCCGTGCTGGTGCCGACCGTCCGCACCACCGCCGTCCTCGACGCGGTCGGAGACCGGGGCTACCGGCTGGTCAACGCCACCATCGGGGCCGTCGCCCAGTCCGTCTACACCGCCGC
>MUNB01000835.1:0-127 GCA_002154345.1 Streptomyces griseus | reverse complement strand
TGCTGCGCGTCGCCGGGCTTCCGGTCGACGACGTGCAGACCCTGCGCTGCCCGGACAGCCGCCGCTGGGCCGACGAAGTCCTCGACACCACCGAGCAGTTGGCGCTGCTGGCCGAGAAGGTCGCGGA
>MUNB01000834.1 GCA_002154345.1 Streptomyces griseus | reverse complement strand
TGCGCTGGCCGCCGGAGAGCGTGCCGACCCGCGCGTCGAAGGGGACATTGCCCGCGCGGACGATCCGCTCCGCCGCCACCGCGTCCCAGCCGGGGTTCAGCTCGGCGCCCATCCGCAGGGTCTCGGCCACGGTGAACCGCTTGAACAGCGGCTTCTCCTGCCCGAGGAACGCGAAGGTGGGCATCACGGCGGGGTCGTCGACCGGTACGCCGAAGATCCGCAGCTCGCCGGTGGTCGGCTGCACCTGCCGGGTCGCCAGCCCGAGCAGGGTGCTCTTGCCGGCTCCGTTCGGGCCGACCAGACCGCAGATGCGGCCGGCCGGGATCCGGAAGGAGCAGTCGCGCAGCGCCCAGCCGCGCCGGTAGCGCTTGCCCAGGCCGCGGGCCTCCAGCGCCCAGCTGCCGGACGTCGCGTTCGGGGTGCTCGTGTGTGCCACGCGCCTCACCTCGGTTCCGTGAATCCGTGATCGTGATTCCATGAATCAATTAATGGAATCATGGAGTCGTGAGGGAATGACTGTCAAGTGAGGCAGGCCGGGGAGGGAGGGGG
>MUNB01000833.1 GCA_002154345.1 Streptomyces griseus | reverse complement strand
AACCCCCGAACTCCCCCGAGAGGAGACGTTTTCGTATGCCCGTGAACCAGGACGTCATCATCACCTGCGCCCTCACCGGAGCCGGCGACACCGTCGGCCGCAGCCCCCATGTCCCGGTGACGCCCGCGCAGATCGCCGCCTCCGCCGTCGAGGCCGCCGGCGCCGGGGCGGCCGTGGTCCACATCCACGTCCGTGAGCCGGAGACCGGCGCGCCCTCCCGCGATCCCCGCCTCTACCGGGAGGTCGTGGAACGGATCCGGGAGACCGGCACCGATGTGGTCATCAACCTGACCGCCGGAATGGGCGGTGACCTCGTCATCGACCCGGAGGCCCCGCTCCGTCAGCTGCCGGGCACCGACCTGGTCGGCGGCCTCGACCGGCTGCCCCACGTCGAGGATCTGCTGCCGGACATCTGCACCCTGGACTGCGGTTCGCTCAACTTCGGCGACGGCAGCAACCTCTACGTCTCCACCCCCGACATGCTGCGCACCGGCGCGAAGCGCATCCAGGAACTCGGCGTCCGCCCCGAGCTGGAGATCTTCGACACCGGGCAGCTGTGGTTCGCCAAGCAGCTCCTCGCCGAGGGGCTGCTCGACGACCCCACGGTCTTCCAGCTCTGCATGGGCATTCCGTGGGGTGCGCCCGCCGACCCGGGCGTCCTCCAGGCGATGGTCACCATGCTTCCGCAGGGCGCCCAGTGGGCGAGCTTCGCGCTCGGCCGGATGCAGATGCCCTGGGTCGCCCAGTCGATCCTGCTCGGCGGACACGTCCGGGTCGGTCTGGAGGACAACCTCTATCTGGGCAAGGGCGTCAAGGCCACCAACGGCCAGTTGGTGGAGCGCGCCGTGCGGATCACCGAATCGCTGGGTTCCCGGGTCGCCACGCCGGACGAGGCGCGCGAGAAGCTCGGCCTGCGCCCGCGCGCCTCGTCCGGCGTGG
>MUNB01000832.1 GCA_002154345.1 Streptomyces griseus | reverse complement strand
CGCCGGCGCCCGGACCGGTCCGGGCGGACGGCAGCGGGACCGTGCCGTCGGCCGACCCGGCGGCCGCGGCGACCAGTTCGTCCGGGCTGCCCAGCCTGCCGATGATGCGCCGCACGGCCGCCGGAGAGTCCGCGCCCTCCGTGCCGCGCTGCCGGTCGATCTCGCCCCGGAGCGTCGAAACCAGGCGCATCCGGGCGCCCGACGACAGCTGTTGTTGCTGAGCCAGGTCGCCGACCCGGCTCAGGTAGTCGTAGACGAGCTGGTCGCTCTCGATCCCCACGCGGTGCATCCCCTCTACCGGCCCTGCCCCGACGGTAGCGTTCCAGCGGCTACCGTGGGACGGATGGGGACGACCACACCACCGCGCACGCTCGCCGAAGCCCTGCGCGCCCGGGGCGACGAATCGCTGGCCGGGCTGCTGCGTGCCCGCCCCGACCTCCTCAACCCGGTGCCGAACGACATCACCCAGCTCGCCACGCGGGCCGGCACCCGGGCGTCCGTCGTCCGCGCGCTGGAGCACCTGGACCGGTTCGCGCTGCAGACCGCCGAGGCGCTGGCGGTGGCCCCGGACCCGGCCCCGTACGGCACGCTCCTCTCGCTGCTCACCGGCGACGGGCTCGACGACGGCGAACAGCGCGACGACGCGGGCGCGGCGATCACCGCCGCGCTGCCGGGCGCGCTGGCGACGCTGCGCGAACAGGCCCTCGTCTGGGGCGAGGACGACCGGCTGCGGCTGGTGCGCACCGCCCGCGAACTGCTCGCCCCGTCCCCGCAGCACCCCTCCCCCACGGGCCTCGGCCCCACGGTCGCCGAGGCCACGGCGGGCATGTCGCCGGGCCGGCTCCAGGAGATCCTGGCGGCGACCGGGCTGCCCGCCACGCACGACCCGGTCTCGGCGGTGGCGGCGCTCTCGTCCCTGTTCACGGACCGGACGCGGATGGCGGAGCTGCTGGACACCGCGCCGGTGGAGGCGCTGTCGGTCCTGGACCGGCTGGTGTGGGGCCCGCCGTACGGCG
>MUNB01000831.1:394-760 GCA_002154345.1 Streptomyces griseus | reverse complement strand
CCGGGCGGCGTTCGCGACGGCGGGCCTGGCGCTGGGCTGCGGGGAGGAGCTGCTGCGGGCGACGGTGGCGTACGTGAAGCAGCGCACCCAGTTCGGGGTGCCCGTCGGCTCCTTCCAGGCGGTCAAGCACCGGCTGGCGGACACCCTGCTGGGCCTGGAGTTCGCACGCCCGCTGCTGTACGGGGCGGCGGTGGAGCTGGCCGAGGGGCCGTCCGGGGCCGGGGCGGCGGTCGCGGCGGCGAAGGTGACGGCGGGCGAGGCCGGGTACGCGGCGGCCCGCACCGCGCTCCAGTCGCACGGCGCGATCGGCTACACCGAGGAGCCGGCCCTCGCCTGGTGGCTGCGCCGGGCCCGGCCGCTGCGGGA
>MUNB01000831.1:0-365 GCA_002154345.1 Streptomyces griseus | reverse complement strand
CCGCCCGCCGGGCCGGCGTCACTTCCGGCGTACCGTGCGCAGCGGCTGCCCCGGCCGCCAGGACCGGATGACCAGCTCGTCGCCGTCGAGCCCGATGCGGACCACCTCGCTCAGCTCGGCCCGGAAGAGGTGGAAGGGCTCGGGCGGGGTGGCCTCCTCGATGAAGCGGGCGATCAGCTCCGGGTCCGTGATCTCCACGGCCCGGCCGCTGACCCGGACGTCGCCGTCGTTCATCTCGGCGTCGGGGCCCGGGTTGGCGTGGAGCGCGAAGCGCGGGTCGCGGCGCAGGTCCAGGGCCTTGAGCGAGTCCGGCATCATGCCGAGCAGCAGCTCACCGAAGCGGAAGTCGGCCTCCAGGCCGGTGA
>MUNB01000830.1:463-623 GCA_002154345.1 Streptomyces griseus | reverse complement strand
GGCGGAGGCGTCGGCGTCCACCGCCGCCGACCGGGGTAGCACCCCGCTGCGGGTCCGCAGGGTCCGTCGGCTGCCCGACGGCGGCCGACGGCGCGGGCGTGCTCCCCGGCTTCCGGGCGCCGAGCGGGGAAAGGCGGCACCGGGGTCGGTCCGTCCCCGG
>MUNB01000830.1:0-436 GCA_002154345.1 Streptomyces griseus | reverse complement strand
CGACCGCGGAACCCGGACTGATCACGAGCATGCCGAAGGGAGTGTTTATCGTCAGGCAGACGACTATGATCGCGACATGCCGCCCTACGACCCGTCGACCTTCCCGCCCTTCGCTGTCACCGTCGACCTGGTCGTGCTCACGGTGCGCCGTCACGCGCTCTGCGCGTTGGTCGTCCGCCGCGGAGAGACCCCGTTCCAGGGCCGATGGGCGCTGCCCGGCGGATTCGTCAGGATGGACGAGGACCTGGGGTCCGCGGCGGCACGTGAACTCGTCGAGGAAACCGGCCTCTGCGCACACGATCCGGCGAAACCCGCCGTGGGCAACGGCGCACATCTGGAGCAGTTGGCCACCTACGGCGATCCGGCGCGCGACCCCCGGATGCGCGTGGTCAGCGTCGCCCACCTCGCCCTCGCACCGGACCTGCCCGCGCCCCGG
>MUNB01000829.1 GCA_002154345.1 Streptomyces griseus | reverse complement strand
CAAAAGAGCCACAAACCACGAACACACACCAGACAAGACCAAGGACACACAGCCAAAAGACCCCGACAGTCTTCGTTCAGCGAGGCATGCGTCGTCCCCGTACCCGTGCTTTCTCACGCAGGCCCGCGGCCCAGACCCCGCGTCCGGTCGGAATTTACATGCCTGTCACGGCGGAAACCTGCACGTCCTCGAACGAGGCTCCCGCAGTGGACCCGTGGTAAGCCCAGCCCGACCCCCGCTCGTCTCGGCAAGAACCAGCGTGGTGACTATGAAGCCTTCGGAGAGTGCAAGCCAGATAGCATGGCTCGTTCTTCGGTACCGCGTCAGAACAGCATCAACAAAGGTCTTGAAAGTCTCGGGGCTGATCTGGCACTAATCTTCTCCATCGGTCCGATACCCGATGGGAGTGCCAGTTCCACCTCGAAGATGGCTACTTGACGCTGGAACATGCGTGACGCCCCGCTAGACGGGTTCCACAACGTCTTGTCACCCATATCGAGGTACTGGCACATCCCCGCGCCTCCAGCACAGGCACGGCGACGAGATGCCCTGGGCGAAAGAGGAACGGAAACCGGGCCAGCCAAACGCACGGAGCAGGGTGCCTGCGCGCCCCAGGGCGGCGGCGCTCGCCGTGAGGGGGCAGGTCATCCCAACCAAGGCTCAGTCGGGCTGCGCCTCCAGGTGAGCGACGACGCGGCTCGAAATCTTGGTGAGCGTGTTCAGCTCGTTCTCGGTGAGGGCGTCGATGAACAGCCGACGGACATGCTCGACGTGAATCGGCGCGGCGCCTTCGATCGCCTGATAGCCGGCCGGGGTGGCGACGAT
>MUNB01000828.1 GCA_002154345.1 Streptomyces griseus | reverse complement strand
GGTGGGCGCCGGGGCTCAGCTCGGGGACCGGCGAAAAACCGGTCGGGTGACCGGAATGACCCGGTCGGTCAGCCGGTGCGAACCGGCTTGATGGGGAGATTACGGGTTATTGGCTCACGCCGCAGCGTCAAAGCCCGTGTCGTGAGCCATTCGCTTCAATTCGAGCAGTGCGTGCTTCTCTATCTGGCGGATCCGCTCCCGGGTGAGGCCGTGCTGCTTGCCCACTTCGGTCAGGGTCCGCTCGCGCCCGTCCTCGATGCCGTACCGCATCTTGATGATCGAGGCGGTCCTGTTGTCGAGCTTGCCGATCAGGTCGTCCAGCTCCTCGCTGCGGAGCAGAGTCATCACCGACTGCTCGGGCGAGACGGCGGAGGTGTCCTCCAGCAGGTCGCCGAACTGGGTGTCGCCGTCGTCGTCGACGGACATGTTCAGGCTGACCGGGTCACGGGCCCAGTCCAGGACGTTGCCCACGCGCTCGGCGTTGGAGTCGAGCTCGGCGGCGATCTCCTCGTGCTCCGGGTCGCGCCCGTGCTCACGGTTGAACTCGCGCTGCACCCGGCGGATCCGGCCGAGCTCCTCCACCAGGTGGACGGGGAGCCGGATCGTCCGGGACTGGTCGGCGATGGAGCGGGTGATGGCCTGCCGGATCCACCACGTCGCGTACGTGGAGAACTTGAAGCCCTTGGCGTAGTCGAACTTCTCGACCGCGCGGACCAGGCCCGCGTTGCCC